>CAZVOU010000254.1:0-15140 GCA_964628605.1 uncultured Syntrophaceae bacterium | reverse complement strand
GTTGTCCAGATGGGTTATGACCCCATCTGGTTCGGGGTCGCCCTGACGGCGGTGACCACAATGGGGGCCGTGACACCTCCCGTGGGCATTTCCGCTTATGTTGTTTCAGGAATGAGCAAGACGATTCCTCTAGCTACCGTGTTCCGGGGAGTTCTGTGGTTTATTCCTGCTTACGTCCTCTTAATATTCATGTTGCTGGTTTTTCCGCAAATGACTCTGTGGCTACCCTCATTCGTCAACTGAAAGACTGCAGGATTACAAGTCAGCTGGAATCTTAGGCACGTCCCGTGACGCAGATGCTTTATGATGATGTTGTTGAAGTTCCTTCTTTGACGTTCTTCTTTGTCAGGCCGGGCATGGGCCCCATGAGACGTGGTCCCAGATTCATCAGTAAAAGCATGTACATCCCTATCATCAGGATAACTGCCGCATGAATATTGATCAAATGATTTAAAATCTCGAAGCCTGCAAAAAGAAACACCGCCAGCGTCAAGGGAAATAGAAAGTCCTGGAAAGAAACAACCTTTAAATAAAACCTGCAAAACGAAAAGGTCATGGAAGTAGTAGCCAACTTGGTCAAGATGATGACCAGGCAAGCCCCTTTCAACCCCCAGGCGCTCACAAGGAAATAATTAAACCCAAGATTCAGAACTGTAGCCACGGCCTGAATTCCCAGCAGGATTTTTGCCGAGCCCGAGACCATCATCACGTATGAAAAAAGATTGTTTTGAAATGAGAGAAGTATGGTCCAGACCAAGTATTGCTGCATCCACACAGCGTCTTTATATTCTGCCGGGTAAATGGCCCCGATGATCAGACTGCTCTCTGCCGACAAAAAGAACATGATGGGAAATGCAAATGCGCTTAACCACTGAGCATTACTCCTGATAAGTTTCTGAGCCTCCTGTTTTTGATTCAGCCACAGACCTGCTAGAAGGGGAAAGATTACCCAGCCGAGGAACTGCTCAGAAGCAAGCACCGACACAGCGTCCACTATGTTCCATGTAGCGCTGTAAAAGGCCACACCAGTCACACCGGCATATTTTTCGAGAAAGAATATGTTGGTTTTATTATAAATGATGCCGAGTATTTCAATCATGGCGAAGACAATTGCCGCCATAAACATGTTTTTGGTCAGTAGCCAGTGGGGAAGAACAAAAATTCCTGAGGGGTAATCCCTGACGTAAGTGGAGAAGGCCAGGGCTATTCTGATTACCGAAGAAACCAGTTTAAAAAGACTGATGATGACGGGACTCAAGCCTAGGGCCGCGGCCCCAAAACCGTAGATATAAGATATAATTGAAGCCTGTATCTTTATCTGGGCCTCTCTCGACTGGAACCCCCTGACCCTTAGATCAGCAAAAAAAGTGTCGGCAATCGCCTCCGCAGCAAACCCCAAAGAAATGGAGATGAGAACCAGGGACAATTCCCATGACAAATTTCTCTGCCAGGCTATGACTATCACGCTTAGGATAGCCGGGACAAAGAGCCCCATTTTTATTATAAAGACGCGGTTGATTATCGAAGGACACTGATCTTTGTTTGAAGCTCCCAGTTCCGAGACCAGCGGATAATATAATCCGAACTGAATGACAGTGAACACTATGCTCCCGGCCGCCAGTGCATACATTATCTGCCCGTAATCCGATGAATTGACCCAGGCCAGGTAGAGAAAAAACAGGCCGCCGACGGCGCCATCGACTCCCTGGGCCGACAGCAGGCTTACAAAGCGGCTTAGTATTCCCGACTGAGACAATCGCTGGGATTTTTTGGACAAATCTTTGGAAGTATCGGCGAACTCGGGCTCTTGTTGAGATTTTTTGGACATATTACCGTTACCATAGCATCTGATGGATAGCCTTGGAAGAAAAAATGCAATGAACCGTTTCTGAAACAAAAATCAAAAAAGAAAATTTTAGATTTCATGATGATCTCAATAGATGAAATATCGGGAGTGTTTTTGTATACTGAAACGTCACACTCCAAGGAGTTAAGGGGCCGTAGATTTGAAATTAGATGATCTATTCACAATGTGCTGGCGTTCAGTGCTTCGCAACAGGCGAAGATACAAGGCGGTCATGGCCGGTATAGCGGTGGGCGCGGCAGGTTTCATAATAATTCAGACGATGGGTGACTCAGTTGAGAAAAAGATGGGAGAGCACCTGGAGCTACTGGGCGAAGCGACGGTGATGAAAGCTCAGTGGCGCAATGACGACAATTACCACCCCGGTCAGTATTACATGTCGGACGTCAAGAAATTGCGCGATATACCTCATGTCATGGCTGTGGCTCCTGTTGTCTCTCTGTCGGCGGTAGACGCATTTTTCAAATCGAACGAATGGAGTCCTGGAATAATTGGCATTGATCATGAATTTTGGGCCACCCAAACGGCCAGGCTTGCAAACGGTAGACTGATAGGCCCATCCGATGTGGTGGGTAGAAAGATGGTCTGCGTTGTTGGCGAAAATGTAGTGAAGCATTTATTGAAGTTGGACAATCCGGTCGGGGAAGTCGTAGGAGTCGGGAGTCTGAAATTTGAGATAATTGGTGTGCTGGGCGGTATTCAGAGCAATGATCTTCAGAGAATGATAGTGTTGCCCATAACCACGGCCCAGAGCTTGTTTCCTGGGTTGTACTGGATTCGTGAGATTTACATCCGAGTGGACGACTGGAACCACGTTGAATCGGTTTGGGAAGAGGCCATGCGAGTGCTCAGAGAGTCACATCCCGGTTACGAAAGCGGACTTGAACTCATCTACTATCCCCGTAGGCTGGAAAAAGTTAAGTCTACTGTCTGGCTGGTTAAAATGTTCATTTACGCAGCATTGGTGGTCACTGTAATTCTGGGAGGTCTTGGAATAACCTCGGTGATGCTGACCGCCATTCAGGACAGGACCAGAGAAATAGGTCTCAGGAAGGCCTTGGGGGCCAAAGAGGAAATAATCTTGCTCCAGTTTCTTATAGAAGCTGTATTGATAAGTCTGATCGCTGGATTCATTGGTGTTGTTTTGGGAGTATTCTCGGTAAACTTCCTGAAAGAACCTTTAGGTGTTGAAATTTCAAAAGCAGTTCTGACTTTGAGTGTTCTGACGGGTCTGCTTTTTACCCTGCTGTTGGGGATAGTATCCGGTATATATCCATCATTAAAAGCCAGTCGGATGGATTCTGTAACAGCCATGAAATTTGAATAATGAGGGAACATGAAACCATCCCAGGGCTTCCTGAAAAGGGTTCATCACAAACTTCATAACATTTTTATCGAACCGTTGCTCAGTTCCAGAAATAGTCCTCATTTTGACGCCTTGGGGGTGAGTCTGGGGTTGATCATTGGCTTTCTGATTCCGGTCGGAGGTCAATTGGCCTGTCTAGGGCTGTTGCGGTTAGTCATGAGATTCAATGTCATAGTCGCAGGGGCGTTCACTCTGGTCAGCAACCCTTTCAATATGATTCCGCTTTATTATGGATACTATCTTCTAGGCTCTCTTGTGATTGGAAAGCCTGAGCAAAAACTCGATTTTACTTCATTTGAAGCGATAATGAACCCGATCATGAATGCGGATTATTTTTGGGAATCCCTGGACGCTTTCATGAATTTGAGTCGGGCCTTTCTTGTCAGATGGGTGATTGCCGCGGTGATATTATCGGTCGTTTTCGGTTTTTTAGGCTATGCCGTTGCATATAGTATACAGAAACGTCGGGTCATGTCTGCCGCTACCGTGATGGGCAGAAAGTATCATTCATTAACTGAGAAAATGAAGAACGAGAGAGACAATGCGTGAAAGTGGTCTCCCAAAACGATACTGCTCGAAGGAATTGTCGTTGGTAGTTCCTATAGACGTTGCAGACCTGCAGGAATTTTTCACACCAAAGAAAGTCACTCGATAACACAGAGACCAAGGCTGAGAAAATGCCGCTTATTTTAAGAGCGTTGAGGCTTGTCCTCGCTATTTCATTGAGATTTCCGCGTTTGGTAATACTGACGTTCATATTGCTATCCGTCTTGGGGTATTCATGTGCGCCCAAGATTGTCATCAGTTCCAATTTGATCGCCGGAGTTGGTGAAACGAACTCGATAATCACCGTCAACAAGGAGAACGCTGAAATATTCGGTGAACAGGACTCGTTAATAATAGTCCTCGAATTTCCTGAACCTCCAGGGGAAAATAGGCTTGAATTTGTACAGAAGCTGGGGGAGGCAGTATCCCAAACGGAAGGTGTTCGCAGGGTTCGTTACAGATGGCTGGACCCTGAGGATCATGAACATGTGGCTATGCTTTTCAGTCATTTCCTCTTGGGGATGAATGAACGCGAACGTGAACAGGTCAAAAAAATACTGAGTCCATCTGGGGTGGAGGACTCTGTCCGTCGAACTGTGAACAGACTGTTTCTAGTGGAGAATCCATACCTTCAGAGAAGAATTCTGCAAGATCCTCTGGAATTGGGGCAATTTGTTTCATCTTCCATGGAGAGACGGATAGGGGCTGTTAGTTTAGGGGACACCTATCTGCTCATAGGGAGTCCGGACAGCACGGTTTATCTTATCCAGATTACACCTGACTTCCCGAGTTCAGATCTTGTGCATGGAAAGGCGTTAATCAACAGGATCAAAGCGCTGATCCCGGAACAGATGGAAAAGTTGACTCACGAAATCTCTATTCCCGGTGGCAAGACAGGGGAACTCAGATGGTTTATCACCGGGAAAACAGTTTTTCACCATGAGTCGGACCTGATATTCGATGAGGAGACCTTCAGGATTCTCTCTTTTTCATTTGGGGCTGTATTGTTGCTGATGATCATCGTTTACCGGAGCGCCCTTTCGGGCTTGATCCTCATGGCTCCGATAGCAGCCGGAGTTGGACCAAATTATGGAATTATATATTTGAGTTACACCGAGGTTAATCCGGTGGTGATGGGGGCGACAGGAGTTCTGTTTGGCCTTGGGGCTGATTACGGAGTTCATTTATGGAATCGGTTTCGTGAGGAATTTGACAAAGGGAACGACGCCGTTTGTTCGATCAGGACAGTTTACGAACAAACAGGGCCACCAGTAGCCTTGGGAGCATTGACGAGCATTCTGGCGTTCTTGTGTTTGTGCATATCGGACCAACCTGCGATGGCTCAGTTCGGTTATGTGGGGGCCGTCGGTCTGGGTCTAACCTTCATATCTACCGCATTCCTCGTACCTGCTATGGCGCTGTTGATTAGTGGGTTGGGATCTGACAGATTCCCTAAGATGAAGGTAAACCTGGGTAGTTTTGCCAGGTTTTACAAAAAAGGTCCGGTCACGATAATCATTGGGTCGGTTGTGGTAATTTGCGTCGCACTGATTTTTGCGTCCAGAGTCTCTTATGAGCAAGATTTATTTCGAGTTTTTTTGGCACGAAACATGGACTCCATGGCCGTCTCCAAAATGATTTCAAAAAAATTCAGATCCAATTTTTCTCAGCCGACTCTACTCTCATTTGACACAGATGATTTTGAAGCTGGACTGAAGATTCAGAGAAAAATTGATTTGGCGCTCGAAGATCTTATGAGCCAACACGGTGAAATAGCATCCTTTGACTCAGTCTCTTATCTGGTTTCACCTGCATCCGTGAAAAACCTAAACTTATCGGAGATAAGAGAGATATCGGACAACTGGGCAAACATTGAAAAAGCTTTTTCGGCGGCGCTGAGTCAAAGCGGACTGTCTCAGGAAGCCCTGCAAGTCGTCAGAGGGTCTTTTGACGGAACCGGTAAACTCATTCAACAACTGGCAAGAAACCCTGAAAAATTGTCCAACGAGGATGTTAGCGTTGAGCGCTCCTGGTACACAGCCCGGATAAAGGGTAAATACCGATTCCTCACTCAACTGAGATATTCTGAAAATGTAACCAATGCAAAAATGCTGAAGAATGCCGACGCCAATATTCTTGAGGCATTATCGGCGATCCCGGTTGAAGTTACTTTGACAGGGCCACGTCAGGTTATGGAAGAAATTTTATCCGGACTGGTTTCAGAACTCATTCGATTGGCGTTGTACGTGCTGGGCGCCGTCATCATTTTTTTCTTTGCTCTTTTTAGAAGTCCATTGGGGGTGGCGCTGAGTCTTGTTCCTATGACTGGGGCCTTTTGTATAACACTCGGGGTCATGAGCATGGTTGGATATGGCTTGCCGTTTTCTATAGTCGGGGTGGCTCCTCTGATCTTTGGATTGGGCATGGATAATGGTGTTCACCTGGTTATGGGAAGCCTGGGGGAAGAAGGGTCAAGTGTCGAGGAAGCAATGGAAAGAGTCACGAATCCCATAGTTTTTACCTCTCTGACAAACGTTATGGGATTTGTCTCGATGATCACATCGAAACATTATTCCATGGAATTTCTAGGATGGGCCATGGTTGTGGGAATGACTTCATCCGTGTTGCTGACGTTGCTCACCTTGCCGTCCATACTCACTTTTCTGAAAGATCGTAAAAAAGCGCCAACTGCCAAAAGTAAAATCAATGCGCAATTTCATAGTTGAACGGATGTGGCATTGTTGATGTTCGTTGACATTCTAAATCAAGATAGTTACTTTTATTTTGCACGGATTTTGGGTATATTAAGTACTTTAGCTCAAGCTCTAAGGGGGCCTCATAATGCGAATAATTAACATGGATCATGTTGCAGCTTCTCCGATACTGCCGGAAGTAGTTGACACCATGATCCCGTTCCTGAGAGAAAAATATGGAAATCCTTCCAGCATGCACGGCCTGGGCGAAGAAGTGACCGAAGCCATTGATGAATCACGTGAAAAGGTTGCTGAACTGATCAATGCCAGGCCTACTGAGATTGTTTTCACCTCTGGGGGAACGGAATCAAACAACTGGGCGCTGAAAGGCGTGATGCAGGCTAACAGGTCCAAAGGCAATCATCTGATCACCTCCTCCATAGAGCATTTTTCAATAATGCATGCGATAAAGGCCCTTGAAAAGAGTGGTGTTGAGGTTACAAGACTTCCGGTGGACAAATATGGTTTTGTTGATCCCGACGATGTTAAAAAAGCCATAACTCCTCAAACTGTCCTGATTTCAGTGATGCATGCCAACAATGAGATTGGAACGATCGAGCCAATAGCAGAAATAGGAAAGATAGCGCGAGAGCGAGGCATCACTTTTCACTCAGATTCAGTTGCTACAGTGGGTGTGATCCCTGTGGATGTCCAGGCAATGAATGCCGATCTTCTCTCTCTGGCCTCGAATCCCATGTATGGACCACATGGTGTCGGGGCGCTCTATGTCAGAAAAGGGGTAAAAATTGCTCCATTACTGGATGGCGGAATACAGGAAGGCGGTTTGAGGGCAGGCACTGAAAATGTGCTTGGAATAGTCGGTATGGGTAAAGCCGCTGAAATAGCCGCCACAGACATGGATGCCCGAATATCCCATTTAATTCCGTTGAGAGACAGGCTGATAAAGGACATACCAGAGAACATAGAAGAAGTTGATTTGGTTGGGCATCCGACTGAGCGACTTCCGGGCAACGCCAGCCTGACCGTAAAATATGTAGAGGGAGAGTCTATGCTGCTTTTCCTCGATATGGAAGGTGTAAAGATTGCAAGTGGCTCCGCGTGTATTTCCCGTTCCCTGAAAGTTTCTCACGTCATGCTCTCCATGGGCATTGACGCAGGGACCGCCCAAGGCTCGCTTCTGTTCACGCTAGGTTCTGATAATACCTCTCAGGATGTTGACGATGTAATCAGAGTGTTACCCCCCATCGTTCAGCGTCTTAGGGAGATGTCGCCCCTTTACAAAAAGACATCTAAATCCAAACCGGTTTAGGGTCATCATATTATATTGAATATGAGCGATTTAGTCGCAGTATGATAATGAAAAACAGGGTGTCCTTGATTTCACGTCGCAATACGTGGCATCCCATGGAGTGTAAAGATGTATAATGAAACGGTAATGGAACATTTTAAAAATCCCCGCAACGTCGGAGAAATCCCCGATGCAGATGGTGTAGGCAGCGTGGGAAATCCGGCTTGCGGCGATATTATGGAGTTCTACATCAAGGTCAAAGACGATGTCCTGGAGGATGTAAAATTCAAGACTTTCGGTTGTGGAGCGGCCATAGCAGTTTCGAGTATGGTCAGCGAAATGGCGAAGGGTAAAACAATAGACGAGGCCATGAAAATATCGAACAAATCGGTCATAGACGCCCTCGAAGGTTTGCCCAAGAAGAAACATCACTGTTCCAATCTCGGCGCCGATGCCCTGCACAGGGCAATAGAAGATTACTTTGCCAAGCAGAAGGGGACTGACTCTGAAAAACAGGTAGACGGACCAGAAGTGTGTTCTTGCCCTGTTTGTGATGTCAGCGATCAGGCTGAAGCTCCTTTTTGCGCCTCAGTATGTGATAGAACATCAAAATAGGCTTAGAATACGATAGTGATCATCAAAGGAAGCCTTAAAAAGGCTTCCTTTTTTGTTTGTGTCAATTGGGGGCAAAATTTTAGTCACCAGGCGGATAATTCACCTGAGTTAAACACAGTCCGCAGGCAGGGGCCTTTCCGATGGCGAGAGACCTGTTGCAGGACTCAAGTATAATTTTCACATGATCGGGAGCTATCTCTCCTTTTCCCACACGCATGAGGGTTGCCACTATGGTTCTCACCATATACCTTAGAAATCCTGATCCTGTGATGTAAAACCTCAGTAAACGGTTTTCCTGATCATGTTTCCATTGGGCTGAGAAAACCTGCCTGATAGTGGATGGAGTTCCATCAGTGGGGGCTCCAAAGGAAGCAAAGTCATGAGTTCCAATGATGTTGGCCGAGGCCAGATTCATAAGGTCTATGTCCAGAGGCTGAGGAATGTGACAGGAAAAAAATCTGTGAAACGGTGACTTTATGGACGAATTCAGTATTGTGTACACGTAGGTTTTGGAATTTGAGTCGTGTCTGGCGTGAAAATCGGCGGTTGCCCTCTCCAGATTCAACACCGATATGTCTTGAGGCAGAAGTGAGTTTAGTCCTTTTTGCAGTCTCAGAATGTCATGGCGCCAGTTAACCGAGAAATGAGCCACCTGGCCCACTGCGTGGACACCTGAATCGGTTCTACCGGCGCCGTGAATTCTGGTATCGCACTGGACTATCCTGGACAGGGTTCTCTCAAATTCTCCCTGAACGGTTGGAACATCCGGCTGGAATTGCCATCCGCAATACGATGTTCCATCGTATTGGATAACAGCTTTCAATTTTTCCATGCAATACCGGCTTGACCGCCTGGATACCTTTCACGAACGTAAGGCCCTGCTGTTGATGCAAATCCTGTGTGTTCAATTGTTCTCTGCGCGTATTTCACAGGACCGTTCCACCATCTTGATGAAATACCGGTGCAACCGATCATCGGAGGTCAGTTCCGGATGAAATGACATTGCAAGCAGGTTGCCCTGGCGTACAGCTACAATTCGTCCATCATTGACCCGGCTAAGGATAGTCACGTTCCGGCCAACGCTTTTTACAACCGGAGCCCTTATAAAAACACCTGGAAAAGCCGGCTCGTCCAAGCCGACAATATCCAGGTTTTCCTCAAAACTCTCAACCTGTCTGCCGAAAGCGTTTCTCTCTACTTCCATATCTATAACGCCCAGAACAGGCTGATCGAATCCTACTTCCTTGGCCATGAAAACCATTCCTGCGCAGGTTCCCCAAACAGGAATGCGATGGGCAAGCTCCTTCAATTCGTCCATAAGTTCGTATTGGCGCGCAAGTTTTCCAATGGTTGTGCTTTCTCCGCCCGGTATTATCATCCCGTCCAGTTCATCCAGATCTTTCGGTAGCCGCACCTCGACGGTTTCCACGCCCAGTCTTCTCAATACCGAACAATGTTCTTCGAAATCTCCCTGTAGGGCCAATACACCGATGCGCATATCCAGGACCTACCAGCCCCTGACAGCCAGGCGTTCGCTTTCGGGTAGTTGGCTGACACCGATTCCGACCATGGCTTCACCAAGACCTTTGCTTACTTCAGCCAGCACCTCTGGGTTGTTGAAATGCGTTACGGCCTGAACGATGGCTTTGGCGCGAGCTGCAGGGTTCCCACTCTTGAAGATTCCTGAACCGACGAAAACGCCATCCATGCCCAACTGCATCATCATTGCGGCGTCTGCTGGAGTAGCAACACCACCGGCGGCAAAGTTTACGACAGGAAGTCTTTTCTTTTCTGCCGTTTCCCGGACCAGCTCCAGAGATGCTCCTATTTCCTTGGCGTATGTGGCCAGCTCATCGGATCTCATGGCGGATATTCTGTTTATATCGCCTACAACTGTCCTGGCGTGTCTAACCGCTTCAACAACATCGCCGGTGCCCGCTTCTCCCTTGGTTCTGATCATGGCGGCTCCTTCAGATATCCGCCTTAGCGCTTCTCCCAGATTTCTGCAGCCACAAACAAACGGGACTTTGAACTGACTCTTGTCAATGTGGTGTAGTTCATCCGCAGGGGTGAGCACTTCACTTTCATCAATATAATCCACGCCGATCGCCTGCAGGATTTGGGCTTCGACAAAATGACCTATTCGGCATTTGGCCATGACAGGTATCGACACACAGGACATGATTTCCTGAATCAGTCCCGGGTCACTCATCCTGGCAACGCCACCATGCGCTCTAATATCCGCTGGAACTCTTTCCAGGGCCATCACGGCGCAGGCGCCCGCTTCCTCGGCGATTTTTGCATGTTCGGGGGTAACAACGTCCATGATCACACCGCCTTTGAGCATCTGGGCATGACCACGTTTAACAGTAAGGGTTCCTGTTTCCATAGGATGTCTCCAATCCGTCTTTTGCCGGCATATTGCTGATGCTGTTGGAGCCGTGAGCCCCGGTGTAACAAGTCCAAGCCTGGAGCGTCAGCGCGCCGATGATATTCGAAACTACACCATGATTTTACACATGATGAAAAAAATAGAAGGCAGAATGACCAGAAGAAACGTCCTGGCCACGCTAGCCTACATTAAATCACCCATAATACTGATTTTGAAAAGCCGCTGAGACAGAGACTATTTCTGTTCCTCAACCTTGCGCAATTCTTCCTCGATAAATTTCTTGAACGAATCATCAGGAGACATGAGTGACGCAAGTTCGGTCTCAAGATCAGATGGTCTAATCTTGCAAATCCAACCTTGACCGTAGGGATCTTCATTTATCTTTTCAGGTTCATCTTCAAGGGCCGAATTGACTTCTACCACTTCTCCTGAAACGACAGCATAAATTCTCCCGACCCATTTGCCGGATTCTATTGATCCAAAGGGTTTGCCCTGGGTAAGTTCATCCCCTTCTTCCGGCAAATCAACAAAAGTAATTTCGCCTGCCTGTTTGGAAATGAATTCGCCAGCCCCGGTTATCACCAGATCGCCATCGACTTTGGCCCAATAATGATTTTTCTCAAATTTCAGATCATCCGGAAACACATACCCTGCGTATTCCATGATTGTCTCCTCAAGATTGATTGCCGATTATCGGTTCCATGAAATGGAATGATCAAAAAACATATAAAAAGGTTGGTTAACCTTCAAGCATTTTCAGCATTGCTGTGGGCTTCACCCTATTCAGCTTGAAACCTAGCTCATCAGAACTCATGCCCATTGCAAGTCCTAAAACTTGTGGATAGTAAACTACTGGCACTTTAAGGTCAAGACCTGAGGCTTTAGCAATTTTCTTCTGTTGTCCCTCATACATTACATTGCAGAAGGGGCAAACCAGCACCAGAGCGTGAGCTTGAGATTCTGCAACATCCTGAAGTTTTTTCTGAGCAAGAGAGTTTGCGACCTCTTCCGATATCCCGAGCACTCCACCACCGCAACAGTCCTTGAGCGAAGGGTAATGGACCACTTCGGCTCCAGTTGCCGCAATAAGGGCTGACAGAGTTGATGGCACTTCAGGGTCATCAAAGCCGACGGTCAGTTCCGCCGGTTTAAGATAATGGCACCCATAATGTGGAGCTAGCCTTATTCCATCCAGAGGTCTTTTCACAGCGTTCTTTATTTGATCCAGCCCAATCTCTTCATATATAAGCCTCATGAAATTTCGGACCTTAACAGGCCCGTTGTATTCGAGCCCAACAGCCTTCAGTTTCTCGTTTACCTGTTTCTTGAGATCCGGATCATGATCCAATGTGTGAGCAACCTCGTTTAATGTTCCAGCGCAAGCGTTGCACAAAGCGCACATTTCGAGGTTCTCTTTTTCCGCTATTGCCAGATTTCTGGCGGCGGCCACCGTTGTGGATAGAACATCGAGCGATTTAAGGGGAAAACCGCAGCATCCCAGGGCTTCATGGTCCCGAAAATTGATGCCCAGAGCCTTCGCTATCAAACGGGATGACAATTCATAATTCAAATTTCGTATAGGAACGGTGCAACCGAGATATAATAAAGCTTCCATGAATTCACAATCCAATGCTGTAAGGCTTGAGAGTTCTCTGAATGTACCCGCCTCGATTATTCCAGCAGGCTCCTGTAATCTTCGGGGTGTTCAACAATCGGCGGCAAGCCCAGCTTTGCCCGCTTCTCGTTCTCAAATTCACTAACTTCGTAAAGTCTCCCATGATCCTTCAAAAGACTTTTCTGAGCTGTCAAACCAGAAGGAGCGCATGCTTCTGCTGACGCAAGGTTCTTGATTGCATATATCAAGTCAGTAAATCGAACATCCTGAGGACAAACTTCCGCACAACTGTAACAGGAGGAACAAAGCCATATGAAATCGCTTTCAAGTAGCTCCCTGGTCATTCCAAGAAGCGCCATGCGAATTATTTTTCTGGGATCGTATCGTCTAACTGTTTTTTCCACGGGGCAGGCCGCTGTGCATGCTTTACAGGCATAACAGGCCTGCAGCCCCTCTCCACCGCGCGTAGACGTCACTTTGAATTTAAATGATGGGTCTAATTCGTTAAGGTTGATTCTTGGCATCTGTTTTCTCTGTAAGACCACAAAAGGGGTCCGAGCGGTTCGCTATCTAGATTCATGAGGTTCCAAATCCGAAACATCTCATACGGGAAGTCTTCCAAGCTCCGAAATGGCCTTCACTAAGACCTCAGGAGTGTTGCCGGCAGTTTGGACAAAACGAATCCTGTTAAAAAGAACTTTTTTGTTACTGAAGCTCAACTGTTCGGGTGAAATGGATGAATTTTCATGTTGCGGAGCCTTCTCTTTCCGTGAACCGGCTATATTCTCAATTCTTCCCATGCACAAAATGTTTCCATAAAGTGAGGCGCAATTGCCTTTGTAACATCCGCCGACAAGAACGCCGCGAGCCCCTGATTTGAGCGCATCAAAGATTCTTTGCGGTTCGATAGAGCCAGCGCAGTTGACTTCAAAAACGACAACGTCGTCCTGATAAATGAATTCAACCGCCTTGAAAGCCTGAGCGGCGGATCTTGAACAAAGGAATAGAACAATCTTGCCGTTGCAACTGGTGGACAACGGAGCGTTCAAAGCATAGCCAATTTTTTCGGTGTCTGGAGTCTGGCTCTGATTCTGAAATGATATCGCGCCCATGGGGCATTCTGCCACACAAATTCCGCATTTTTGACAGCTATTGGAACTGATTTCCGCTCTGTTGTAAAACGTTATTGCGCCATGCGGACACAAGCGCAGACAGGTGAGGCAAAAAGCGCATTTCGATTTATCAACGACTGGGGTCAAGTCGGAGATCCCTTTGATCATTGCGAGAGATTTTCTTACCTCGACCTCCAGTGCGTCAATGTCTTCCGCTATCGACTTTTTGTCAAAAACACCACGTGAGGGACCCACAGCGAATAGGCCCACCTTTGATGTCAACACTCCGTTAAAACGTGGCGATTCTGACTGTATGTATGGTTTACATGTTTCAAGGGGCAAAAGATCAGCCAGGACGGAAGTCAATCCGGCTGGAGCGCAAACCTCCTCGTCCAATACCACAACGTCAGGAGTGAGTTCACAATCCAGTTTTAATAGAGGTTCTGTGAAGCGGATTTTCCATTCGTCCGCGTCTCTCTCAAACACCGGTCCATCATCATCGAACTTGAAAAATACTGCGCCTAGTTCGCGTATGTTTCTGTAACGCTGTTCAAGGTCTTCACCGGCTACTTTAAGATACCTTGTAAAAACATACGGTTGAAATTTGTCGATGCCCTGCAATCTTTCGATGACATCCAGAAAACGGGCAAAGGTGGAAGGATCAGAATCCCCGGCCAGGTCATCAATGAAGGCCGCATGGTACCACAAACCTCTTTTTTCAGGCAAAGATTTCCCCGAATCAAGCGTGGCCTCCAATTCCGACACAGACAGAACTCTGGGTCCTTTTTGCAATCCATAGCGAGCAAACCGCGGGAACATGCTTGCCGGCGGGGAGACCACGACAAAACCGAACGATCTGTTCAGATATCTGTCTCCCTGGATCAATCTTGCGTGAAACTGACCGATCTGACCGTGAATGGAATCCAGGGTCACATCCGAGACCTCACCTGAACCGTTTGAACTGCCGGACAAAGTGGCAAGGGTCACGTCAAGCCCGAGCCGTCTCAAACGGCCGGCTATCTCATCTCCCATCCAGTCTCCACCTAACACGAGTACGCTGTGGTCGAACTTGCCATCCAGGAATTCCGGCCTGTTTAGGAATGATGATTTCCTGTTCCAACTATTCAAGGTCAACCCCACTTTGTAAACTGTTGAGATAGGAGTCAATCTTGAGAGCGACATGTGCTGAGTTGTCGATGGACTCCTGAATTGATTTTGGGCCCAATGCAGCGCCCGTCACAAAGGCGCCGTTGAGGTTCGACAGAGTATGGGCAAATTTTGAGCTGCCGTAATCACAATTTGCAGGAACTGAGTCGGCAACTCCTGCAATCACCGTTGAATTCTGCCCCATGCCCACGCTTAATATTACCCAATCGTACTCTTGAGCCATCACCCCATCGTTGGCTCCATTATAAATCGCCGTTGGTTTGCCCGTGAGACCTGTCCTGATTTCAGATGGTATGGCTCTGATCAGATTCACTTCTCTCGCCGCAGCGGCTATCCTGTTCTCAAAGTCTCTGTCAAAGGTTTGAAGGTCCATGTAAAACATGGAGATTGTGATCTGCGGGAATTTGAATTTTAATAGTCTCGCTGAACGCAGGGCATATCCGCAACACACCCTGGAACAA
>CAZVOU010000253.1:0-5512 GCA_964628605.1 uncultured Syntrophaceae bacterium | reverse complement strand
CTCTCCCGGAAATCAGGTACCAAAAGCAAACCCTTAAAACGTGCCGCAGCTTGATAGTCAGGGCAGGGTATGTGTTCCGGATTGATAGGGATGGAAATGTGGCATACCATCCTTACAACAAAGTTGATATTAAGCGATTATGAATGCATCCCTTAGACCTGTCTGAAGGAATGCTGACGCTCTTTTTCCTTGTGGAAAACGGATTTAATCATGTTTCTTCCCCCACCCACCGAAATCCTCTTCTTCACCTGGCGCCATGACAGGGTGACCTTCGACCTGCCCGCAGGAATAGTGCCTCCCGACCCGGTCACTTAAACCATCGAATTGCTCGGTGAAGACGATTTTGCCCACTCATGGGCCGCGCCCGGCAAATCAGCCGCTCCACCCGAAGCGCATTCAATGAAATCAACCATGCATTTCATCAAGAAATACGCAAAATATTTTAATGACCCTCTGAAAAAAAAGAACGATCACAATCCATCTGACCGGTAGATAGCTTTTTACTGCCGTAAGCAGCCCGGAGACGGCCATAGCTGCATATAATCAGGCGCTCATCGACTGGCAGACAAACCAGGCTAAGAACCTCACGGACATTTACAAAATGCAAAGATCCGATTGGGAAACGGACCTGGCGGCAGAAATGCAGGCAGAAAAAACCGCTTATGAACGGGGGCAGCAGGAACTCAAAAACAGGCTGGAAAAGCAAAAAACGGATGAGGAATCTTACGCCAAACGCAAAAACCAGTATGATTGGGAAATGCTGATGAAAAAGGCCAGTCTTCTGGATTCAGTCGGTCGCTTCGGCGCAGGCTGGACCATAGCTGATGATTATTGGTTGCGTAGGTTACAGAAATAATTCAACGCATCGTGTTAGCAGGTAACCTGTTATTACCTGGACATTTTGAAGAATTTCAAGTTTAACGCATTTGAATTATGTCATCAGGTAAAATCTCCTGGAGTTGTACAGCAGTAGGGTTGTTAAGTGTTTCAGCGATTCTTACCGATTGATTCTTACGAATGTTTTCAAACAGGTTACGCACATACCGGGCGTTACCAAATCTTTGGTCTCTGGAGTCGTAGGCCCGAGTAATTAAAACGGAGGCTTTTGTCACGGCGTCTTGCGTCATTTGGTAATTTGATCGAGTGCAAAAATATTCGAGTATTGACAGGAGTTCGTCTGGTGAATAATCATCGAAGTGAACGAAGTTTTGAAATCGACTCCTTAGTCCCTCGTTTGCATTCAGAAAGGACTCCATCGGCGCTGGGTATCCGGCGACAATCACTACGAGATCATCGCGGTGATCTTCCATTCGTTTCAACAATACGCTGATCACTTCCTGGCCAAAATCCCAATTTGTATCAGATCCTTTGAATAGAGAATAAGCCTCGTCAATAAAGAGTATGCCTCCGAGAGCCTCCCGGACTTTCTCGTCGGTTTTGAGTTCGGTTTGACCGATATAACCTGCCACCAGGCCGGTGCGATCAGTTTCTACAAGATGACCTTTGGATAGAAAGCCGAGTTCTTTCAGCATTTGACCATATAAACGAGCCACAGTGGTTTTGCCAGTGCCCGGACTACCAGTAAAAACACTATGGAGTGATATATCCTCAGACTGCAAGCCATGATTGGAACGCATTTTCTGAACGCGAACGTATTGAATAAGCTGGTAGATTTCCGATTTTACGTTAGCAAGGCCGGTCATGGCGTTGAGTTCATCGAGCAGAGTTTGGAGACTAGTGGCAGAGGATTGTGGGACTTTAGATGGAGACGACGGACCAGATGGAACGGGTGGCTGCGTATAGTCATTTTTAGAGGCCAATTCTGTAAGGTTGGCAACGGCTTCTTGAGCCAACCGAAAGCCCTGCGCAGCTGAAAGTTCATACCAGCCCAATGCTTCCGAACAGTTTTGAGGAACTCCAGTGCCATTTTCATACATGGCCCCAAGATTGTATTGAGCCTCCGGCATGCCCTGATCCGCTGCTAGTCTGTACCATCGCAAGGCTACCGAATAGTTTTGAGAAACTCCGTGGCCGTTCTTATACATCAAGCCAAGATTGTTTTGAGCGCCAGCATGACCCTGCTCGGCCGCTAGCTTGTACCAGCGGAAGGCTTCCGAATAGTTTTGAGCAACTCCATGGCCGTTCTCATATATGAAGCCAAGATTGCATTGAGCATCCTCATACCCCTGATCCGCAGCAAGTTTAAAATAACGAAGGGCTTCGGCGTAATTCTGCGCCACACCCCGGCCGTGTTCATACATCACGCCAAGATTGCATTGAGCACGAGCCTCCCCTTGATCAGCAGCTAGCGTGAACCAGTGAATCGCCTCTGAATAGTCCTGAGATACTCCATGGCCTTGCATATACATGACGCCCACCGAGCATTGCGCCGTGCTGTTGCCCTGATGGGCCGCGTGCTTAAACCAACGAAAAGCTTCGGAGTAATCTTGAGTCACTCCATTGCCAACGGCATAAAAATACCCTAAACCGTATTGGGCCGCAATATGGCCATGTTCAGCAGCAAGCCTATACCATCGAATTGCTTCGGCGTAGCACTGGGAAACTCCATCGGCATTTTCATACATGACACCGAGATAGTATTGGGCCTCAGGATAACCCTGTTCAGCTGCAAGCATAAAATAACGAAAAGCTTCGGAGTAGTTTTGAGGCACCCCATGCCCATTTGCATACAACAAGCCTAAATGGTTTTGGGCACGCGGAAACCCCTGAGACGCAGACCTTTGCAGGAGTTCGAGGGCTTTCTTGGCTTCTTGAGATGTGTCTGGATTGTGATACAATATTCCTAATGCTTTATCATAGAGGAAACTCGGATCTTCTTCGGCGGTTGTAGCCTCGTTCTCTGAGAACCAGCCCATTTTAGACTCCAGCTTTTTTATTTATTGGATATTTGTTGAAAACGCCTACTATTTCACATGATCTCATGATGGAAGAAGGGATTTAATATTACCTATACTAACAAAGACCACCTGGTAAATCAGCATAAATTTACATGATAACCTTTAAGTTTCAAAACATCAGTGGTCAATCCGTAATAATCTCTGATTTACGTTTTTACTCCATGGATACTGGCGCAGTTGGCTCATTTAATCTTTTTGGAAGAGGATCGACGGCGTCGTCAATCAGATCAAGCGTTGGCATGACAAAGTAAAATCAGGATGGTGGTCTTGATTAACCTGACAGGCATTGGGATCTTGTATAGTCTAGTAGCGCTGGGTTTTGCTAAAGACATCGACGGCCCCAACAGGTTTGGAGAGGACACGCTGGCTATTGATGAAATGACAGATGAGGGCTGATGGGTAAAAACCTCTTTCGGTTTCCGTGATAAAAAATCGTGGACCGTATTGCCTGACCGGAAACTATTGCTTTTGACCGGGCTTTTTGCTTCACAGCTTACCTTGGGCCTCTTGAGCCCGCAACAGTCCAACAGGCGGCTTATCTGCGCGTATCGGAGGAGGATAGACGGTTGCGTGACGTTTTTCAATCAGTGGTTGCAAACGGTATCCGAATTGATTATTTGATCGCCATCTGGTTTTGCATTTAATTTCCAATTTATGATCGGTCTGCAGGCGGGCCGATAAAGGGGGTGCCATGAACGGATTCGGAATGATTACGGAAGTTAAGGATGGCGAAGTTGAAACCTTGAAGGTTATCAATGTCAAAAACACCGATGGAACTGCGCTGGTGATCAGATTTAAATGCAGACTCCCATTCATTGCTTACATGCACATGGCCTGTTCGGATACGGAGCACTGAGGTTCAGGCCAAATACAATTTGCAGGTTTTGAGTGCGCTTTCGACGGTTTCTGCTTGGTTGTCAGTTCAGGAATATTTTTTGTTTTATGGTCGCTATTATCTCTGAAATCCTACGCTGGAAGAGGTCATCGTTAGAATACCAGGTCTTCCGGTAATACCTGTTTAAGCTGATCCAGCGTAGGATTACTAATTTTTTCAGCGATCCTGACCGATTGATTCTTGCGTATGCTTTCAAACAGGTTTCGAACGTACCTGGCGTTTCCAAAGCGTTGATCTCTGGAGTTGTACGCCTGAGTAATCAGGACGGATGCTTTGGTCACGGCGTCTCGCGTCATTTGGTAATTTGATTTAGTGCAAAAATATTCGAGTATTGATAGGAGTTCGTCTGGTGAATAGTCATCGAAATGAACGAAGTTTGAGAAGCGACTTCTCAGTCCCTCGTTGGAATTTAGAAAATCCTCCATGGGAGCCGGATAGCCGGCAACGATAACCACCAGATTATCGCGATGGTCTTCCATTCTTTTCAACAATACGCTGATTACTTCCTGGCCAAAATCCCAGTTTGTATCGGATCCTTTGAATAGAGAATAAGCCTCGTCGATAAAGAGTATCCCTCCGAGAGCCTCCCGGATTTTCTCGTCTGTCTTGAGTTCCGTTTGACCGATGTAACCTGCCACCAGGCCGGTGCGATCAGTTTCTACAAGATGACCTTTGGATAGAAAACCGAGTTCTTTCAGCATTTGACCATATAAACGAGCCACAGTGGTTTTGCCAGTGCCCGGACTACCAGTAAAAACACTATGGAGTGATATATCCTCAGACTGCAAGCCATGACTGGAACGCATTTTCTGAACGCGAACGTATTGAATAAGCTGGTAGATTTCTGATTTTACGTTAGCTAGGCCGGTCATGGCGTTGAGTTCATCGAGCAGAGTCTGGAGACTAGTGGTAGAGGATTGTGGGACTTTAGATGAAGGTGACGGACTAGATGGAACTGGGGGCTGCGGATAGTCATTTGCAGGAGGCGATTCTATAAGGTTGTCAACCTCTTCTTGAGACAACTCTGTTAGGCTGTCAACCGCCTCTTGAGCTAACGGAAAGCCCTGCGCAGCTGAAAGCTCATACCAGCCCAATGCTAACGAACCGTTTTGGGAAACCCCAATACCATTTTCATACATGGCCCCAAGGCTGTATTGAGCCTCTGGCATGCCCTGATCGGCAGCAAGCTTAAACCACTTTAGGGCTTCCGAATAGTTTCGAGCCACAATGTTGCCCGTTAAAAAGGCGCGTCCCAGACTGTTTTGAGCGCCCGCATGGCCCCAATACGCAGCAAGTTCAAAACAACGAAAGGCTTCAGCGTAATCTTGAGAAACTCCCCTGCCATAATAATATTTCAAGGCGGTATCAAACAGAACAGAGGGGTCAGTGTTGTTACTGTTTTTCTGTCTGGAATACTGCGCGTCTTTTGGATCGTAGTAGTTTGTCATATTATCACCATACACAATAGATTTCGGCTGAAATGGGGCATCAGGAATTCTGTGTCAAATTGTAAATACACAATTACTCTTGATGCAAAAGCAAAAACGCAGCCCGGACCGGCGCTGAACAGCACAAATTTTCAGAGATGGTCATGGGTTCCATGAATTCTTCCGTTCCCAATCATCTTTGATCTTGTCTAAGCCCCCACGACCTCCATCAACCTCTCAAAACTATTGACCACGCCGTATCTCACTTTTTC
>CAZVOU010000252.1:0-3373 GCA_964628605.1 uncultured Syntrophaceae bacterium | reverse complement strand
TTAGCCTGTTCCAACAAACCACTGCGTTCAAAATTGAATCGAATTATTATTAAGCGATGCTTAAGTGTCAAGGATAATTTCCTGTTGTTCACGCCAGGGGACCAGTTTTGTCACAAAACCTGGAATGACTGGCGACGAACCAAGAGCTGATCTTGTGTTGAATTACTGACCCTGATAGGTTATGAGACTCATGATGACGGAGTTAGCAGAATTTTTTGAATGAAAAACCCGACAAAAGTTTTTCTGCTTTTATAAGACAATTGACTTCACAACATATTGAAGGTTCATGGCTTTTCGCTCCAACAGGGGTTGAATTTGAAAATTATCAAGATTGTTTTACTGGCAGTAAAATGGCTCATTCTAGCCTTGGTCGTCGTGGAGATCTTTAGTTTTACCGTCATACTTGCCAGCAACTACATCATCTACGGGGAAGCCCGTGAGGGTAGCCGGGCATTCTACGATCCGTACACACTGTTTCTTCAATCTCCTGGTATCAGGCCCACTGTCGGCTCGCGTTCTTCAGCTGACAAATCTAAAGATTACGTCATATGGGTCTTCGGTGGCTCAACCATCCGTGGAGATACCGACTTTGACGACCAGACCATTCCTAGCTACATGGCGCAAACCATGAATTCGGGCCAAACATCTGTAAACTACACGGTGGTAAACTTTGGCATCAATTCATTCAACTCGCTGCTGGAAACCAAATACCTTGAGAAAGCCTTAATAGAGTCGAACAGCAGACCCAACCTCATAGTATTCTATGATGGAGCAAATGATATCAAATACTTTCTTGAACACCGGAATCCTTACGGCCATCATGGTTTCCGTAAAGTAAAGGCAATCATAGAGAGTTATCACTCCAGCCTGTTTGGTTTGTTCAAGCCTCTGAACGCCGCGGTCTATTCTTCTTTCACCAAAGAGCTGTATGACAAGATCAACCAGGTTTTCATTCCAGTGCATTCAGAAACAGCTCTACTGGACACCCTGGTTAAAATGACAGAGAAACGATACGACTTCGTGGACAAGTTGGCAGGCTGTTTTGGCGCCAGATTTCTGCTTTTTTACCAGCCAATGCTTTGGACAGAAACATGTCAGGCTCCTGAATCCATAAGACAGGCTGAACGGACTACCGTGGTTGATTCCGCCAAGCTCCACGTGATGCGCAGTAATTTTGCTGTTCCGTACCAGCTTTTATTGGAGCGTCTGAAAAACAAGCCCTACTTTGTGGGCCTCCGTGACGCCCTTTGCGGAAGAAAAGAGCCGGCTTACAAACCTGATGGTGTTCATCTGACGAATTATGGAAGGAAACTTATGGCAAGAAAAATAGTTGAAATCATCTCGAGTCGGGAGGACAGGTAGAAAGAGCCGTTTCATCCGCCCGTTTTAACCTTTAGGC
Source organism: uncultured Syntrophaceae bacterium (assembly GCA_964628605.1). Taxonomy (GTDB): domain Bacteria; phylum Desulfobacterota; class Desulfomonilia; order Desulfomonilales; family Desulfomonilaceae; genus CAITZA01. The sequence continues at coordinate 1,974 of CAZVOU010000252.1, read as the reverse complement.
TGACAGCGGATGTAGAAATCCGGGACTTGCAATTTTTCCCCACGATGCCACGATTGATGGGGCATCATAATACCTACATACGAATTATTTTAATAGTTGCGCTTTTTCTCCAATTGTATGGTAATCTGATTCGATAACTTCCTGTCAATTCAAGGTTTGGAAATGAAAATTCTATTGGTTCATCCGAATTATCCACAGACTTTCTGGTCATTTGACAAAGTGCTCAAAATGACCGGAAAGAAGGCGCTGGTCCCGCCGCTCGGATTGATTACGTTAGCGGCCCTTTTCCCGCAGGAATGGGAAACCAGGCTGGTAGATATGGTTTTCCAGGAAATAACTGACGCCATCTGGGATGAAACGGACATTGTGATGATCTCGGGAATGGGTATCCAGCACAAAGGAATTCTTGAGGTGATTGTTCAGGCCAAGAAGCGCGGGAAATTTGTAGTTGTAGGTGGAGCCTCGGTTTTTCACTTTCCCGAAGATGCGCTGAATGCGGGAGCAGATGTTGTAGTGGTGGGTGAGGCTGAAGTTACAATTACCCAACTCATTCAGGCAGTGAATGAGCGCCGGACCGGATTGATCATTTCTTCTCCGGACAAGGCGGAAATGACTAGCAGCCCAATCCCCAGATACGAACTTCTTCAACTCGACAAGTACGTTGACATGGCTATCCAGTTTTCCAGAGGTTGCCCCTTTCAATGCGAGTTTTGTGACGTTACCCTGATGCTGGGACGAAAGGTTCGAACCAAAAATCCGGATCAGGTCATAGCAGAACTATCAAAGCTTTACGACCTCGGGTGGAGAAGGCTTGTCTTTTTTGTTGATGACAATTTCATTGGAAATATCCGTCGGACCAAGGAATTACTCAACAAGTTGGCCCCTTGGATGGCGTCTCGTGGTATGCCTTTCAATTTCTCCACTCAGGCGTCGGTGAACATGGCCAATGACGCTGAATTAATGGAACAGATGTTCAAATCGGGATTTTTCAGGGTTTTTCTTGGAATTGAAACTCCTGACAAAGAAAGCCTCAAGGAGGCCAGGAAATTTCAGAATGCCGGCCTGGATCTGGTATCCGCGTGCAGGAGGATCTCGACCGCCGGATTTCAGGTAATCGCTGGAACGATCATAGGTTTTGACAAGGAACAGGCCGGAGCTGGCAAGAGACTGATGGAGTTTGCGAATCAGACCAGTATTCCGGAGATTTTCGCTACCTTACTCCAGGCTGGCCCAGGAACCGATCTTTGGGTACGACTTGAGAAGCAGAAAAGACTTTTGGGATCGGATTTTGACACCATAAGTAACCAGACTGCGTTGATCAATTTCATCCCCACAAGACCTCTTGATGAAATTGTTCAAGAATTTATAGAGTTATATCAGACACTTTACGAACCGGGAAACTATATGAAGAGGGTTTTCGAACACTACTCAAACATGAATCCTCCAAAGGTAAACAAATCGTTCAAGCTGCCGTATCTGGCTGAACTAAAGGCCGCATTGGTTACTATTTACAGGAACGGGTTTGTATATGATAGCCGTCTGGATTTCTGGGGTTACCTATGGAACGCGCTATGGCGTTTCCCGGACAGACTGGACAGGTTTATAACCGCTTTGGTTGTTGCCGAGCACTATTATGAATTCCGATTGTCACTGATTTCAAATCTCAGCTGTCAGATGGAAAAACTCTCGGAGGAGGAAAGAACCAGATTTTTCATCTGTGATAGTCCTGCTATAAATCCGTCGACCTGATGATGGATTACTCTGGTTCATGGTCCTGATGAGGCACAAAATCGGATGCGTTTTTGGTCCGATACTCCATCATGGTAAAGCACTTAAGGGATTACGAACAATACATCTCGCCAGACCAACGAGTTACAATTTCCAATTCATGGCTGCCATTGGTATTCTCTCCATAAAGGCGCTTCCAACAGTGGAGATCCGGGTCGCTCCCGACTAAAAGTGCCTTTTGTCACC
>CAZVOU010000251.1:0-3727 GCA_964628605.1 uncultured Syntrophaceae bacterium | reverse complement strand
CCCAGGTTGTCCATGAACTCAGGTAAATTTTTTCGAGGAACTCAATAAACAAAGAAATTATTGATAAACAAGGGTGACGTTTTCAAGATACCATTGCATGCCTGGATAGGCCTCATCCAGAGGCCAGGTTGCAGGAGGGGTCGGTCAACTTATTTTACTACTGCTTGTTCCAACTGTCGTCCATGACCCGTTTTGGCTGATATAAAATGTTGAAAACAATGCGCTGGATGAGGAAAAACAATTTGGACACGTAGTCTTATCCAGGACGATGGGTGTATTATCTATTGAAAAAGTTCCAGTAGTTGCGCCTCCTCCCAGATACCAGTATGCCGGACCAGGAGGCGTGCTGGAGAATGTCACGGTAAGGGTATTGAATTGACTTAAATTAACAGCCGTCGGTTGATCATACCAACTGATGGTCTTATTATCCCCGCAAAGGACCACTTGCTTGCTACTGTTGCAGCACACTCCCAACACCAAGAAACCTTGAGCTACTCCTTTTAGAATCAGGGGAGATGTCGGGGGAGTTACAACAGATGATAGCTCCGATTGAATGGAACTTGATAGAGCAGACAAAGGGTCAGTCACGTCAATCTTTTTGTAAGAGGGATCTAAGGTTTTCCCTCCCGATTGTGACCATACAATTGATGCAGCCGTCAATATCAGAAAGACACAGCAGAGTATTAGTATTTTACGCATTTGGCGCCCCTTTACTTCACAGAGCCGGAAACTTACCCAACGCTGAGAAAAGCCTTGTATCAAGGATATGATGTGTTTTCAAGTGTTTTAATAACGAGTTACAACGATCGGTTAACACAGATTGCAGCGGTTCCTGGGGCTAGAACATGATTTTCTTTCGCGTCTCAATGTTGGCAAAAACGGAAATGCTTGAATTTTTGAGTAAGTCTCTTGAGGCGGGTTATCCGAAAAACCTAATAAAATATGGCGCCTGAATGCGGAACTGGCTATAACCGTGACTGTATTTCGCTCTCAAGTTCGTCTTCTGAGATGTCTCCACCCTCCGCAATCACATCATCACCCAGCATGATGGCCGGAGCAGCAGGCAAGTCAGTTTCAAGCCATTCATCAGACTTGTAGTGTTCCCTTGTATGAGTCTCGGTTTCAACTTCGACTGAGAATTTTGCGCTCAGACCTGGCGCCATCTGGAGAAAATGAGTTCAGGCCTTACCATTAGGTTCGTTCAGAAACAGGCGAAGTTTCATGGCGACATCCCTTTCACTCTTGAGGCTTCAAGAAACACTAAGATTTAATACTGAATCTGTCAAGAACAATCGAGGACCGGACCAAGGCTCAAACCACCACCCCAGCGATGAAGCATGGATTTGGTCAAAAGTCATTCCTGTCAAAATACTCTTGTTTTTTATCCGTTTTTGTCTCACTAATCAAATGTCTCGTGACACAATACGGGGGTATATTGAACCATGGAGCAGGAAATAACGGTAAGCGTTGGTGAAAATGTCCTAGAGCAACCCGAAATAGTACGGGCTATCACCGAATCTACTCTTGATGCAATCATACTTATGGATGACAAAGGGAACACCCTCTTTTGGAACCCAGCCGCTGAGCGAATCTTTGGCTACAACTCTTCGGAGGTCATGGGCAAGAACCTACACAAACTATTGGCTCCAGCTAAATACCACACAGAGCACCATTCGGGTTTTAATGAATTTTTAGAAAGCGGAAAAGGCAAGGCGATAGGGAAGACCATTGAACTTTTTGCCCTCAGGAAAGGTGGTGAGGAGTTTCCGATAGAACTCTCCCTGTCAGGCTTTCTGGTAAATGGGCGCTGGCATGCGGCAGGAATTGTACGTGATGTCACTGAAAAGAAACATGCAGAGCAGGCCTTGAAAGACAGCCAGCAAAGATTCGAAGCATTCATGAACAACAGTTCCGTTGTAGCCTGGATGAAAGACGAACAGGGACGCCACGTGTACCTGAGTAAAATATATGAAAATCGTTTCAATGTGAGTCTCAATGAATGGCTTGGCAAGACCGATTTTGAGTTGTGGCCTCAAGAAATCGCACAAACCTTTTGGAAAAACGATCAGGCCGTTCTTGCCTCGGGACAGCCGATGGAGACTATCGAAGAGACGATTGACAGCGATGGAAATCGGGCATTTTGGTTAAACCTCAAGTTTCCTTTTCAGGATTCGACCGGCGGCCGGTATGTCGGTGGAATAGGCATGGACATTACAGAGCGAATGAGAATCCAGGCAGAGCGAGAAGAGACCGCCAGGGAAATGTCCGCATTACTTAAGGGTATGATAAGCGGTTTTGCTGTTATGGAATCGATATTTGACGATCAAGGAGTTTTTGTTGATTACAGTTTACAATACGTTAACGATGCCTGTGAGAGACTGACAGGCCTAAAACGTGAAAATATAATAGGCAAATCTATTCTCGAAGTCTGGCCTGGGACAGATCATGTATGGATTGAGAACTGTGGAAGGGTTGCTACAACGGGGCAATCGACAACCTTTGAAATCTACCATGACCCCAGCAAGAAATACTGGCGATGCAGTGTGTATAGACCGTCCGAATCTTCAGACCGATTTTGTATAGTTTTTGATGATATCACCGAGGTAACCACTGCCAGGCATGAACATGCAGAACTTGAAAGGAAGGCGCTACTCGCTGAAAAGCTTGATAGCCTCAACATGATGGCAGGGGGGATAGCTCATGATTTTAACAACCAATTGGCGGTGGTTATTGGCTTCCTTGACTTGGCGATGGATTCTGAATCACTTGATTCCCAGACAAAAACCTATCTCATTAAAGCTATGGCAGCATCTCAACGTTCGGCTAAACTCTCCGAGCAAATGTTGATTTATTCCGGCAGCAACCTACACATTCCAGAACCTCTGAACCTAAAGGAATTGTTAGTAGAAAATCGTGAACGTCTCCTGACTGCTGTTTGTGGACATATCTCTCTAGATATTGACATCAAAAAGAGACTCCCCCTAATAAATGGGAACCCGGATCATATCGTACGTTTGGTCACAAACCTAATAGTTAACGCCTGTGAAGCAATGGGTGATGCAGAGGGTCAAATCAAGCTTCGTACCGGAAACACAGTTTGCGATGAAGCTGAACTAAGTCACAGTTATGTCAGTGAGAAGCCTTCTCCCGGACGTTTCGTTCTCCTTGAAGTTTCGGATACAGGATCCGGCATGGACATTGAGACACAGCGTAAAATGTTCGATCCGTTCTTTACGACAAAATTCATAGGTCGTGGACTCGGCATGCCCGAGGTGATAGGGATTGTAAGGGCTCACCATGGAGCATTGTTTGTTGAGAGTCAGATAGGGAAAGGGACAACCATACGAGTTCTATTTCCTGTAGCCGGGAAGGAACTCGCTCAAACATGTCTATCTTTCTGAACCTGAATGGCTCCAAGCAAATGTCTGTAGGGCTGCCGTGAAAGGTATGTGGGCGCCCGACATAAAAAACTAAATGGCCTACCGTTCTTCCCAAGGGGCCAAGAATGCGACCATAAACAGAGAGAGGGCTGCGTTAAGCGCCATCTTCCAGGTGTTGATCGAACATCAGGTGTTGGAGTTCAACCCTTGTAGACTTGTCAAAAAACTCCCAGAGACTGACCTAATCGCAATACTTGAGCTTGTAAGCAAGGTCAGGACTCTTGGCAACGATAGTATTTGGCAGTGGGGTTATCATGCCCATCAGAGAAGTGGAAGGTGGCGATGTC
>CAZVOU010000250.1:0-32146 GCA_964628605.1 uncultured Syntrophaceae bacterium | reverse complement strand
GAAATCCATAAATCTGGTCCGTTGGCTTAAACCCTTTGGAAATTGAAGAACTACCTTTACAAAGTGACTCGATGAACTTGAATCAGGCTATTGTTGAGCAGTGTGAACAACGATATCAGGGTCTTTTTGAGCACATGAAGGCCGGTGTAGCGGTTTACGAGGCAATAAATGACGGTGATGATTTTATTTTCAAGGACTTTAACCGGGCGGCTGAAGAGATAAGCAAAGTAAAAAGGGAAAAGGTAATTGGTAAGAGACTTCTTGAAATGTTCCCGCACATGGATGAATTTGGTCTGTTGGCCACATTGAGACGAGTCTACAGGACAGGTAAGGCCGAACACTTGCCTGCAGCCTATTACAGGGATGAACATAGAGAAGGCTGGAGGGATAACTACATTTACAAACTCCCTAACGGGGAGGTTGTCGCCATCTACCAGGATGTTACCGGGGTCAAGCTGGTGCAGAACGCACTCAGAGACAGTGAGATAAGGTGGCGATTTGCATTGGAGGGCTCCGAATTTGGAGTCTGGGACTGGAATGTTATTACCGGGGAAGTTTTTTATTCTGAGAAATGCAAGTCGATTCTTGGCTATGAAGACCACGAAATAGGCGACAAGATTGGTGATTGGGAAGACATAACGCAGCCCGATGATGTGGCGAAGTGCCATGAGATCATGCAAAAACATTTCTCGGGAGAAAGGCCCTACTACGAAGCTGAATTACGTGTTCGCTGCAAGGATGGTTCTTGGAAGTGGATATTATCTCGCGGGAAAGTCATGGAGTGGACCCACGAGCGAGGTCCCAAGCGGATGATAGGGAATTTCCGTGATGTGAATGCAAAGAAATTAGCCGAAAACGCTTTGGAGGAAAACCGGCAAAATTTCCACGCTTTTTTTGAAGCAGTCGATGACATCATTTCAGCCTATAAATCTGATGGCTCAATACTCTACATCAATCCGGCCGCCTCCAGAAAACTCGGTTATTCTCCTGATGAACTCAAAGACATGAATGCTTTGACGTTGCATGATCCGGTGACGCGACGGGAAGTGCAACAGGCTCTCGAAAGTATTATTGCCAACAAGTCAGGAAAGTGCGACTTCCCTTTGATAACGAAAGACGGCATCCCGTTACCGGTGGAAACACGAGCGTGGATCGGGAAATGGAGCGGAGAGGACTGCGTCTACTGCATTTCAAGGGACGTCACCAGAGAGCAGGAGGCCATCCAGAAATTTAACAGCGTTTTTTACAATAATCCCTGTCCCATGGCCATAGCCACCTTTCCGGAAAAGAAATTGATCGATGTCAACGGAGAATTCGAGAAAACAACAGGGTTTTCGAGAGAATTCGTCACGGGGAAAACCTCGGCCGAGTTGGCCATTTTTGCAGATAAACCGGTTGAAGAAGCCCTGACTCAACATGCTCTAGCGGGTGATTCGATAAGAAATGTTGAAATCAGAGTCCGTAAAGAGAATGGAGATGTCATAGACGGACTTTTTTCAGGTGGACTCATCAAAAGCGGTGGGCAACAGCTCTTCATTGCCGCCATGGTAGACATCACCGATATCAAGGCCGCTGAAGAATCTCAAAAAAAACTCATTGCCGAACTCGAAACGGCCATGTCAGAGATAAAAACCCTCACAGGCCTTATTCCTATATGCGCCTCGTGCAAGAAAATAAGAGACGACCAGGGGTACTGGCAAGCGGTTGAGGTCTACATCAGGGACCGCACTGACGCCGAGTTCAGTCATGGGATCTGTCCGGATTGTGCCCGAAAACTGTATCCCGAGTTTTTCGAAAAGAAGTGATTCTTTGAGCCTATACCTTTGAGTGACCATTCCTGCCCGGATCCCTGTGGGTAAATTTTCAGGCAGTCTTACTCCAGACAAATCCAATTCAAGGATTAAACATGCTTGCGCTTGCTCAATTCAGGAAACATCCTGAAAAAATTCCGTTCCGCCTCCGTGGCGCCTACGAATATTAGTTCATGTCTTTCACTGAAACGATATGATGGATCGGGGTTGATCATCATTTTATCGTTATCATGAACGGCAATCAAATTGCAGCCTGTGTCTTTTCGTATATGGCTTTCGGCAAGCGTTTTGCCGATTAACGAGACATCGGTATCTACCGTAAAAACATTCAGACCCTCAGCCAGCATCAGTTGCTCACCGGGCTTGAGAAGGTTTATGATCATGTTGGCCGCCATGGACGCGTATGACATGACCAAATCAGCTCCAGCCTCATGAAGTTTCCAGATATTGGCAGCCAGGTTAGCCCTGCTTATGATTTGGATATCCGGACGAAGTTTCCGGCAATATATTGTCAAATAAATGTTGGTGGCGTCATTTCTGGTGGTTATGATGACAGATGGGGCTTCATTAATTCCCGCCTTCCTCAATATGTTGATGTCGGCGGCGCTTCCGAGGACGTAATGATCACCAGTGATGAGCGACGGGTCCTTTTCGATTATTCGGTAGTCAATTTTTTGATCTTGGAGAGCCTGAGCCGCTGCGCAGCCAACCCGTCCACCTCCTAGAATAAGTATAGGCTCACGGTGGTTTTGAAAATGCCCAAACTGGTCATCATATTTCTCGAGTTGTTTCGTTGAACCTGCCAGCAAAAGCACAGTGGAGGATTCTATCAAAGTTTGAGCCGATGGAATTTTGAATTTGCCTCTTTCCCACACACCTACCACTGTTATCCCTGCCATTTCACGCAAATTAGCTTTCTGCAAAGTCAAACCCACTAGAGGTGTACGCATCATCGGAGCTTCCGCAATTACGAGTGAGCCGAGGCTACCAATGACATTGGCTTTAGTGCTGGCCCCCAGCACTCTTCTGGCAAGAGAATGCCCAAGCAATTTCATGAACTGAAAAACATTCGAGCTACCTGCAAGTTCCAAAATATCGACAGACTCTTCCAGATCGGCATTGGTCACAATCGGTATGTCCCGGGAAATCTCTCTCACGGTGAAGGCAATATTAGTGTTGACGATGTCATTTACATTGGCAAAAACGAGCGAGGCCTTTTCAGCTCTAACTCTCTTGTACGTCTCTGGATCTCCCAGATCGCCAAGCACTACATTGTAACCAAGATCATAAAGATCCAAAGCCTGTTGGTTGTCTTCAATCAGAATAACGTATCCATAGTCATATTGCTTAAGTCTATCAACCAGATTTATCGCAATTGGGTCAAAATTACACATGATAATGTGATTGTTGATGTTTCTGGGCAACTCGCGTGGGACACGGGCTTTAGTGGTGGATTCGAGCCACGGTAAGTACAGAAAACGTATGAAAATGAAAGGGAGCATTGTGAGCAGGAAAATGAGACCTGATAACAGCACGATAATAGAAAACAGTTTTCCCAGATCGCTGGTAAATGTTATATCACCGAATCCTAGAGTGGACATGACAGTCAGTGTCCAGTAAAACCCCGTCAACCAACTAAATTCACGGTTCTCCGACAGCATTACAAAATGGAAAGCAACAGAAAACAGAGTTATAAGAATAACGAGAACCAGAAGAAACTTGATCAGCACACTGATGTTTCTTTCCTGACTTTTGGTGAATACACTAAGAATCGTCGCCACAAAAAGCTTCATACCGCATCAATTCCTTTTGTAATTGTTTTAACAATCGTCGCGTCCTGAGTATTGTTCCCTGATCGTAACACATTACATGATTACTATTGCATTTGCCCGATCAGGATGAATATAATAGTCATTATGATATTTGGACATTTAGCCTTAGTTGGCGTAGCAAAACTAACCGCTTTCCGTCAGGAAAATTTCGCAATCATGACTTTGGCGTCATTCGGACCTGACCTGTTGGACAAACCCGCCAACATATTTTTGGGGTTGCCTGGTCGTGGAGTTAGTCACAGTCTGTTGGCGTTCGGTATTTTGGCTTTGTTAGCCAGTTTTTACTGGCTCAAAGTTAACAGGAATCCTCGTCTGTTAGGGGCAACAGCGTTATTGTGGGGCAGTCATCTTGCCGGTGATTTTGTTGAACCTAATGTTTTATTCTGGCCGTTGGCCGGGCCACTTTACGCCAAGTCAAAATTCCTTTTTTCCGAGAAATTTTTGGCCTTTTACATGGATTTTCAGCACCCATATCAGTTAGCTTTCGAAATGATCAGTATAATGGCCATAATAGGTATCATGGTATTTTTTCTAAACGCTTGGAACTTTCCTTTTCGACCCTCGCTTCAACCGGCAGTCCGTTCTGGCGCGCGAGTTCCTCCGTCGGACTGATTCTGAACTAAAGTATTGTATAAAAATCAGTGTGGGGAAAACTGTCTATTTTTGATCGGTCAGAGTGCGGGCAAAAAACCTTAATGAAGCCGTCCCGGCAATTTTGAGCCGGCTTCAAAAAGGCGCGCTGGCTTTGCGTGAGCTAACGTTCTTGTCGATAATCAGTGACCTCTCTCAATTACCAGGAAAAAATACCTGGTAAAACTAGTAATTATTCGAGGTGATCTGCAGGCAATGGTCTGCTTAAATATGTTTGTGACGACCAAATGTGGTGGGAGCCCCATTTTGAGATCCTGATACATCAAACGTGTTTCTTTGATCACCAAGCTCTTCTCGTTTAATGGTCTCCCACCGATTTTTTGATGAACTCTGAATTGAAGATTTGCCTTAAAATGATCGGAGATAAATAATGTCGGCGGATACACCGCCATTCAATTATCCGGGTTGTTTACGGCGGCGAATGTATCAAAACCCCTAACTGGTCCGTGTCGGCAGGGAGGGCATCCTGATAGAAAAGGAATCACAATGAAAGAAACTCGTTCATACGATGTCTTGATATTAGGTGGTGGCATGGCCGGGATGACGGCTGCAATTTATCTTGCCCGGGCCAGCGTCAAGACGGTTATCATTGAGAAGAGCATTTGCGGCGGTTTGTGCAACTACACTTATGTAGTTGAAAACTTCCCTTCATATGCCTCAATACACGGCATGGACCTGATGCAAAAGGTCAGGGATCACGTGGATCATCTTGGCGTGACTATCGAGGAAGTGTGCGAGATTGAATCGATAAATATCACCGGTGTAGAAAAGATAGTGGAGACTGATGAAGCGATATATATCGGTAAAGCCATTATCGTGGCCACCGGGCGCAAACCGATTCCACTGGCCCTTCCTGAATGTGAACAGGTGCATTACTGCTCCGTATGTGACGGCTTTCCGTATGCCGGGGGAAGAGTGCTAGTGGTGGGTGGTGGCAACAGCGGCTTTGATGAAAGTCTTTATCTGAAGAGAATTGGTATAACGCATTTGACTCTCATCGAGGTGGCCGATCGCTATTTTGCCGCCAAATCGACTCAGGACGAATTTTTCAGGCAATCTGATGTCGAGGGTCGTTTGAACACAAAAATAGTTGGAATCAACATGGACAATGGTATTCTGACTTCAGCCGTGCTTGAAAATGTCAAGACCGGCGAAACGGATATAATGCCGGTGGACGGTATATTTGCCTTTCTTGGACAGAAGCCATCAACTGATTTTCTGAAAGGGCTGGTCGATCTTGATGTGGATGGATATGTCATCGCTAATGAAGACATGAGCACCAACATTCCGGGCGTTTACTCTGCCGGCGACCTTAATCGTAAAAGGTACAGGCAACTTACCACTGCCATGAATGATGGAACAATAGCGGCTCTAGCCTGCGAAAAATATCTGAGTTCAGTAAAAAACGCTTGTTAAAAAATGGTTCCGTTCTTTGACCCCAGACTCGGGCTTGATTGCAGCATAAACCTGAAAACTTTTGATAAGGACACCGTCCGCCTTGAAGAAACTGAAATTGCGCTGCAAAAATGTTTCAGGGAGCATGGGGTCAAGAACCATGATATTGAAACGATATCATGCTTTCTGGAACTACAGCGCAATGAATGCAAAAATTCGGACACTGTTGCGTACGATAGTATTGCTGGTCATCATTACGATGTCAGCCGGTCTGAACCTTTGCCCGGCGCAGGGCAACGATTTTCTGGGCGGTGGAAAAACCAGAAAACAGGTATTGATTTTATATTCCCAGCCTCTGGATTTTCCAGCCACTGAAATGACGGCTCAAGGAATCCGAGAGATCTTTTTCAACAATTCCGAATTCAATATCCTGGTCTTCACAGAATTTCTGGATCTTTCGCGATTCAGGAATTCTGAACAAATCCGTGCGCTGGCGGATCTCTTACGTCTGAAATACTCCAACTCCAGGATTGATGTTATTATCTCTGTCGATTCTCCCGCAGCCAACTTTCTCATAGACCATCCACTTGACGTGTTTCCGGACACGCAAATAGTCATGTGCTCGATTCCGCAGGCTCTGGGAAAAAAAATAGAAAGTCTCGACCTCAGGAAAAGGGCCACCTGCGTGTTTGAGCCATCAAATGGCGCCCAGCTGATCCACGCGGCTCTCTCGCTGTTTCCGGGGACCACCAATGCCGCTTTTGTGGCCGGGGCGTTCGAGAATGATGAATTGCGAGGAAGGGATCTTAAAAATTCTCTCGAGGAGTTTAAAGGCAGGCTGAATCTGTTTGACCTTTCGGGGTTGACAAAACAGCAGACCATGGACAGGATCAGATCATTACCTGCGGACACAATAATTTTCTTCTCGACTTTCTTTGTGGATGCAGACGGCATCAGTTACGTGCCCAGAGACGTGTTAAAAAAAATCTCGGAAGAAAGTGGTCATCCAATTTTTGGGCCATATGATTCATTCATGGGTCACGGAATTGTGGGAGGACCCTTGATCAGCGTTAGGCTCCAGGGTAAGCGAGCGGCGGAAGTGGCTTTGGAAATCATGCAAGGGGCCGACGCCGGACACATACCATTTGATCCGGGTTTCGGAACTACAGTCAGTCAGTATGACTGGAGACAACTCCAACGATGGGACATACCTGATGGAAAACTTCCTCCAGGTAGTTCTGTTCTGTTTCGTAAGCCGACAATCTGGGAATTATACAAAGTCCAGGCCATAATCGTAATTGCCCTCATAATGTTCCAATCCGGACTGATCATGGCTCTTTTCGTAAATTTGCAGAAACGAAAACGCGCTGAAATATCTCTGCTGAACAGTCGACAGGATCTTCGGGTGCTTGCTGGGAGGCTTATTTCGTCTCAGGAAGATGAACTCAAGAAACTGGCCAGGGAATTCCATGATGACATCGTTCAAAGGTTGGCAGCAGCAGCCATCGAAACCGGGACCCTGCAATTAAAAGCCTCCGAGAGTCACGATCCAAATGTGGAAAGAATAAGATTGGTGAAAGAACAGCTCATAGCTTTGTCGGAGGATGTTCACGCCATATCACGGGAAATACATCCTTCAATCCTCAAAGACCTGGGATTGGTTCGAGCCATAAATTCTTTATGTGTGATGTTCTCAGATAGGGAAAATATACCTGTAGAGATCCACGGCGATGAGGTCCCGGACACCATAAGCAAAGATGTATCGCTTTGCTTTTACCGAGTTATTCAGGAGAGTCTCAGAAACATCGCAAAGCATGCGAAGGCGAAACATGTAACCATTTCATTAAAAGTAGTAGGCCCTGAAATCTTTCTTGCGATCACGGACGATGGAGTAGGATTTGTTCCCCAAACGGTTCGCCAGACCCCGGGAATAGGTCTTGCCAGTATGCGCGAACGAGTTGATTATATAAACGGAACCTTAAAAATCATTTCCGAACCTGGGGGCGGATCCAGAATTGAATTGTCGGCTCCCCTGGAAGGAGGGTCCAGATGAGACGCGCCAGAGTGTTGCTGGCGGATGACCACCGTATAGTCGCAGAAGGACTTAAGGGTCTTCTTGAATCTGAATTTGAATTAGTGGGAATTGTGGAAGACGGCAGGGCCCTGGTGGAAGCAGTCGATAAACTGAATCCTGATGTGGTGGTGGCCGATGTTTCCATGCCCCTGTTGAACGGCATAGAGGCAGTTCGTCAGATCAGAAAGAAACACAAGAACATGGCTGTCGTTTTCCTTACAATGCAGACCGACGTCATGTATGCGGCCGGGGCTTTTGAGGTTGGAGCCTTAGGCTATGTGCTCAAGCATTCTGCGGCATCTGAACTCGTAACAGCAATTTTAAGCGCTCTAAGAGGCAGAACATACATAACCCCGATGCTGGCGGGGGATTTATTGGCTTTCCACAAGCAGAAAACGCAAGATTCTACAAAGCCTGACGTCAAATTGACCGGTCGTCAGAGAGAAGTCCTGCAATTACTCGCTGAAGGTCATTGTGTCAAAGAAGTCGCTTCATTGCTTGGAATTTCCACAAGGACCGTCGAATTTCACAAATATGGAATGATGGAAGCGCTGGGGCTCAAAACTTCCGCGGAACTGGTAAGATATGCGGTAAAACATGGTATAGTTGATGGTTAGAACGCGCCTCATCAGTGTTGATCGTCGCTGGTTGGTCAGAGCGGATCTGATTCGGTAACGGAAAATTTAATGGAGGTCAAACGTGAAAAAAGTCGCTGTCGTAGGATGTGGATCGTACATGGAGAGCGGTTATGGCTGTCCAGGAGAGTGGAGATGCCTCAAAGCCGCCGCTATGGGTGAGGGCAAGTTTGAAGAGCCTTCCTCTGTCATTTCTTTTGTTAGTTGTGAATGTCCCGGACGAACGGTCATTCCAACTCTGGGAATGGCTGCGAAGCTCTCTGAAATGAAACCCGACGTCATCCATTTCAGTTCATGCTTGGCTAATGCCCAGCCGCCGTGTCCTTATTTCAAGCCTCAGGAATTAGCCGATATGGTTGAGGCAAAGACGGGTGTAAAAGTCATATTGGGAACTCATGATTATCACTAGCATGAATCGATTGGTCATGTGATAAAGTCACGGTCTAGTGATCAATAAATTCCAATCCAGGGAACATTCATGCGCGAATTCAAAAAACAGGTTGCTATTTTAGCCGTGATCCTGCTCTCGTTGACGAGCGGTATCGCGGCTTTTGCAAAATCACCCGGCGATGAAAAACCACAAAGTGTCATCCTTTTCATAGGCGACGGCATGGGAGCAAACCATGTCAAAGCGACAGAGATTTATGCCAAACAAGTATTGAATAGGGATTTGGCCATTAGCTCCATCGGAATTTTGGGTTCCAACACCACCCATTCGGCAAGTTCCGGGATAACCGACTCAGCCGCTGCAGCCACCGCCATATATACAGGATTCAAAGTAAAAAACGGTCAACTCAATGTTTTGCCTGATGGCTCTCCCGTTCAGGGGATAGGTATGGCGGCCAAAAAAGCGGGACTCGCAGTTGGAATAGTAAGCACGGCCCGTATTACAGACGCTACTCCTGCGGCCCTGTATGCGACTTCTTCGAGTAGGGGCAGTCACGATGAGATAGCCGTCCAGTTGTCGGAATTCATGCCCGATGCGGCGCTGGGAGTTGGGAGGAGACACTTCCTCCATTCTGCCGAAAAAAATGGCTTCAGAAAAGACGACGTGGACGTAATTGCCAGAATGAAGGACAAGGGCTACACGTATGTGGAAAAACTCGATGAACTCAATTCAATGAATCCAGCGGAAATCCAGAGACTGTTCGGAATGTTTTCCGATGGTGATATGCCCTATGCCGTAGATCGAAAAAATAATGTTTCCGCCTCCAGACAACCTACTCTGGCCGAACTTACCAAGGCGGCATTATCAATTGTGGAAAAGAATCCCAAAGGATTTCTTCTCATGGTAGAGGGCGGGCGTATTGATCATGCCAGCCATGCCAATGACATCAGGGCCATGATCGAAGAAACTCTGGAATTTGACGACGCTATTTCAGTCGGGTTGAAATTTCAGGAAACCCATCCAAATGTTCTTGTAGTCGTGACAGCAGATCATGAAACAGGAGGTCTTAAACAGGTAGGGGAAGCCGAATTCAGCATTGATCCGGTAAAAATCTCCAATCTGAAAAAAAGCCTGAGTCATATCGAAGATAGCCTGAGGAAGCATCCTGAGAATCAGGAATCCGTTTTAAGAGATGCCGGTCTTGAATTGACATCGGAAGAAATGGAGATACTTCGGGCTGCTCAAATAAAGGCACAGGAAGACAAATTGGCTGGAAAGCCGCCTAATGCCAAGGCTTCCAAATATGACACTACCGGATCACTAAGGGCTTTAAGCGTCATCACGAGCCAACGCGCAAAGGTGGAATGGGCCTCAAACAACCATACGGAAAAACCGATAATCACCCGGGCTGTTGGTCCTGGCGCCGGCCTGTTCGAAGGCAATTATGACAACACGGATATAGCTTTGAAAATTGCCGAACTTCTAAATCTTTACATACCCAGGTTGGACAAAAAGCCTGAGAAGAAATCCAGCGCGGTTCAAAACTTCAAACTTGCCGCGTAGCCTAGACAGTTTTAGCTGGAATCCCGGATTCAAATGGGACACCCGTTTGACAGAGTCCGCAATCAGAACCAGAGACGCGGTTAATAACAGCATTCATGCTAGAGCCACCCGTGCCTGAAATACCAATCCCTGGTTCTGTCAACCGCCTCATGCAGTGGTGTCGTGCTTGTCCATCCCATGATATCCCTGGCCTTTTCTGTCGAACATACCCAGGCTATCTGTTCCATTTCAACAATTTTTTCCGATCTGATCAACGCAGGTTTTTTAGTTATTTTCCCGGTGATGTCCCCGATCTTCCCGATCAGTTTCATGACGGCAATTGGAATGGGTGTGACAATCGGTCTGCATCCCATGCTTCGTCCGACCATCTGTGCAAATTCTCTCCATATAACGGGTTTTTCGTTGGCCAGAAAAAAGATTTCACCGGAGGATATGGCGCAGGATTCGGCCGAGGTGACTATCCCATCAGCCAGATCTTCGACGTAAATGATGCTGACCAGCCGGTCAGGTCCAGCTAAAACGGGTGTGATCCTTAACCTCGCCGATTTGAATACCCCGAAAACATCAGTATCTCTCGGACCAAAAACAGTGGGCGGTCTGACAATCGTTATAGGTATTTTGTTTTTAAAGATGGAAGCTACTTTTTCACCCTTCAGTTTTGAACGGCCATAATTTGAAATGGGACGAGGGTCATCCTGTTCGGAAACGGGACTGCAGTCTTTCCCCGAAGGTCCGGCAGCTGCCTGAGAACTAACCAGAACAAATCTCTTGAGGCTTCTTGAGGCTCCAGTGTCAATCAGCAATTGAATGAGCCAACGTGTAAATTCAGCATTTGCGTGATCATACTCCTCTAGGCTCAATGCCCTGGTGGCCCCTGCAACATGAATCATGTAGTCAATGTCGGGCGATCTGCGAAGTTCTGATTCAAGCTCAGACAGACGGCATGTTTTTGCCTTTATGTCCTTTAGGCGCCGGGTTGAAGCGGTGTCACGAACCGGACAAATAACGTCCCATCCCCTTTTTTGAGCAACCTCAACTACATGGCTTCCCACAAAACCGGTTCCTCCGGTGATGAGGCATCTCATGAGATCAACTCCGAACCGACGTTCATCATATCGTTACTCCTATCTCACCGAATCGTAGATTCTTCTTAATATTCTATGAGGCGCTCCAATGTTATAAAGAAATATAACCAGCTGGTTTACAAATGTGGTTTTAATGAAACCCAGTCTGCGCCACCTCCGACCTGAGGTAATTGCCTTGGAATCTCCAGTCTCGATTTTACCAAATTTCCGGACAGCCCTACAGAATGCGTAGTCCTCCATAATACTGATTTCCGGAAAGCCGCCCACCTTGTGGAAAGTTTCCCGCTTAATAAACAAGGCCTGATCGCCATAAGGCATCTGAAAAAAAACAGACCTGAAATTGGCTAGTCTCTCAATGAGTCTGAATTTGAAGCCCTGGTCGTCAAGAGCGAACTGAAAAGCGCCTAAAGCTATGCCTGGAATTTGTAAAGTATCTTGGACATGGTCTCTCCAGTCGTGTGGTAGAATCGTGTCGGCATGCAGAAACAGGAAAATCTCGTTTGTGGCGACATTTGCTCCAGCATTCATCTGAATGGCCCTGCAGGCTGTAGTGGTAAGAACCGTCGCCTTTAAGCCCCGGCCTATTGTCGCCGTCTCATCCACACTACCTCCATCGACAATGATCAATTCAAAGTCCCGCGTACTTCCCAAAGCCGTCACGCATGTTTCGAGGCTCGTAGCTTCGTTAAGTGTCGGTATAATGATGCTTATTGTCTGTGGCGTCATTGACGGGCCAGAGTTGAATCCAGGAAATCTTTTTTCAGAAAAACAAGGTCTTCCAGTCTGTCTACATCATTCAGTGTTGGTAGAATATGTGCGCTCAGCTTACCGGAATTCGCCATGCCCAATGTCTGCTCGAATACTCTGCCGGTTCCCCAGGGGATATTCATAAAAAGCTCAGGATGCGCAGACTTCATGCCAATGAGGTAATAGCCGCCATCAGTTGCCGGCCCGATAACCAGATCACTGTTTCCAAGAGCTTCAAAAGATTCTTTGATGATGTGATCTGTCAGATCATGGATGTCCGTACCGACTATCACCGCTCGTGACACACCATTTTCTTTAAAGGCTTGGTCTAAAGCTACCCGCATTTTGTTTCCAATGTCTCCGTCTGCCTGCTCTTCGTAAATGAGTCCGCTCCCCAGCCATTTGCGCATCTCATCAACCGAACTTCCTTCAAACCAGACACGCGCCTCCAGAAAGCCCCTTTCTAACAAAGGGGAAATTTTTTTTAGTGTCAACTCGGTGAGCGCTCTTTGTACGTGTGCAGCGCCTTTCGGTCCAAGAGCCGGAATCAAGCGGGTTTTTGAGAATCCTGGGCGCGGATAGCGTGTAAAAATGATAAGCTGATTACCGGAAAACTTTTTCATTACGGTTAATATAGTTGAATTCAGGCTTTTTGACCAAAAATTCATCTCAAAAATAATGACTTTTGTCACTCCTTCCAGAACAGGATGACCTTAATCCGCGTGATTTCTAATATTTGTTCTTGACGGATGAAAATGCCTTGATTAATATAGTTCGATTATATTGATTATGAACCCTGTGGAGGTCGATTCATATATGGCTGTCAAAATAAGACTTGCGAGACACGGATCCAAGAAAAAACCTTTTTATCGAGTTGTAGTCGCTGATTCACTATACCCAAGGGATGGAAGGTTCCTGGAAAAATTGGGAACTTACGATCCTCGTGACAAGGTGAACGGTTTGAAGCTTGATGTCGTTGGCATTAAATCATGGGTTGAGCGCGGCGCAGAAATGTCTGATACCGTGCGAAAACTTTTCAGAATTTCATCAAGCGCCGCTGACGTCTGATTCACGTAGTGCAAATCGTGTCATTCAAATAACCTTCGAGGCGTAGATGAAAGAGCTTACGGAATTCATTGCGAAAGTTTTGGTAGACAATCCGGACGATGTGAGTGTGTCGGAAACCGAGACTGAACAGGCGGTTATTCTGGAATTGAGAGTAGCTCAATCGGATCTCGGGAAAGTAATCGGTAAACACGGACGCACGGCCAAAGCTATTCGCTCAGTGCTCAACGCTGCTTCAACCAAGAGAAAAACTCGAGTAGCGCTAGAAATAGTCGAATGAGAAATTCCGGTTGATGATTCTGGGATCTAATGTCTGACGATGGGCTTATAGTGATTGGTCGATTGCAGAAGCCATTTGGTGTACGGGGTGAAATCAGGGTTCTGGCTTATACGGAGTCATTCGAAGCCTTTGAAAGGTCCGAATGGCTGCAGATAAAAGAAAAACGAATGACCATAAAACAGATCCGGATTCATCAAGGGTCTGTTTTAGTCTTGTTTGACGGAATAAACACTCCCGAACAGGTGTCTGAGTTTTCCGGCCAGTTGGTCCAAACATCGGTAAATAATCTTCCGGCCAAAGATGAGGACGAGTACTTTTACTTTGAATTGATTGGCATGGAAGTTTTTACAAAAAGCGGCCTACACTTGGGCAAGATTACCGAGATAATGGCCACAGGCGCTAATGACGTTTTTGTGGTCAATGGCGATGCAGGAGAGGTTCTTATTCCATTTATCGACGACGTCGTTCTGGAAATAGATCTTGCCTCCAAAAAAGTACTGGTGGATCCCATGGAAGGTCTAGTCCCTAATGTTTAATGTTAGGGTCATAACCATTTTCCCAGGGATTTTCGAGTCGTTCATGAAATTTGGAAATCCGGCCAGGGCTCTGGAAGCCGGGTTGTTGACCTTTGAAACTGTTGATTTGAGAGATTTCACCGAGGATCGTCACAGGACAACGGACGATTATCCATACGGTGGTGGCACGGGTATGATAATGAAACCCGAGCCAATCGTCGCGGCTATCCGCTCAGTCCGTGAATTGGAGCCGGGATCAAAAGTGATTCTGACCACTCCGCAGGGCAAGAAACTAACTCAGGATGTCGTTCAGGAGTTGGCTGCCGTAGAGTCTCTGGTTTTTGTGTGTGGACGCTACGAAGGTATAGATGAGCGCGTTAGAAGTTTTGTAGACGATGAGGTTTCGATAGGCGATTTCATTCTTTCCGGAGGAGAGACTGCGGTGATGGTGATCCTGGATGCAGTTGTGAGACTGATTCCAGGTGTTTTGGGAGCAGACAGCAGAATTGATGGGGAATCCTTTTATGACGGTTTGTTGGAATATCCCCAATACACAAGGCCTAGGGTGTTCGAGGGTCTCGAGACACCGGAAATACTGCTGGAAGGGCATCATGCAAAGATCAGGGTCTGGCGCAAGAAACAGGCCATAGCAAAAACGTTACTCAAAAGGCCGGACCTGCTCGAAGACAGGATTCTGGATAAAGAAGAGTTGAAACTTCTCGAAGAAATCAAAGCTGAACAGAATATATAGTCGGGAGAAACAATATGAATGTTATAGATCGCTTGGCTTTTGAACAGACCCGTATGGACCTGCCTACATTTCGCCCGGGTGACACCGTAAAGGTTCACGTCAGGATAGTGGAAGGCAACAGGGAGAGAATTCAGGTTTTTGAAGGCGCAGTTATCGCCATAAATAACAGGGGTCCGGGATCCAGTTACACCGTGAGGAAGGTCTCTTACGGCATTGGCGTGGAAAGAGTTTTCCCGCGCGACTCGCCAATGATTGAAAAGGTTGAGGTAGTTACTCGCGGTAAGGTTAGAAGAGCGAAGATTTATTATATTCGCAAACTGCGAGGCAAAGCCGCCAGGATCAAGGAAAAATCATACAACTAGAATTAACTTGGTAATCACGGCCAGTTTCGTCCATGGCGCCATCCAGTAAATTTGAAGAGCAGGCTATAGCCTCTGGAGCCAGATTGGTGGCTGGAATAGACGAAGCCGGTCGTGGTCCTTTGGCCGGTCCGGTAGTGGCCGCGGCCGTTGTTCTCGCCGACTTTTCAATTATCCCCGGTCTTGACGATTCCAAGGTCCTCTCTGAAAAAAAACGCAACATTCTATTCGACATCATATTTGCCCGAGCCCAATCAGTCGGTATCGGGGTTATCGAACCTGAAGAAATCGATAGGATAAACATACTCCAGGCCACAAGGCTTGCGATGAAGAACGCTGTTTCACAACTGCATCTGGAACCAGATTTCTTATTGATTGACGGGCCGATAAAACTCGATGTTCCTTGCAACCAGCTATCGGTCATCAAAGGAGACAAGCTGTCCATGTCAATCGCAGCGGCGGGTATAGTTGCGAAAGTGACTAGGGATAGGATCATGGATGAGTTGGACAGGGAATTTCCGGACTACGGTTTTTCTAAACACAAAGGATATGGCACCAAAGCTCACCAGAAAGCGATAGCATGTCATGGCGCGTGCAGGGTCCATCGCAAAAGCTTCAGGCTGTTACCTGAGGCTATTCAAACAAGTTTCCTCTAGACGGTAAAATCATCCACCCGGCTTCAATTCCTGTTTTAGATTTTCAAATGGCTCAAGGCGCACATCGGGAGAATTAGAAAGACCTCGCACCCGGAAGGTCGTGTTTAGAATTTTTCCATCCCGAGTTATGAGATTGCCGAATAGACCGGATAAAATGGTGTCAAATCCCACGAGTGGAGCTACATCGACCTTGAAATCGACTCGACCCTGATCACTGAAATACATACCTGATGCGGTTATCTGGGCAGCGTCAGAATAAAATTTCAGATCCTTGATCTTCCATTTATTGTCAAAAATGTCCATCTTCCAGTTCATTCTCTGGAACGCTAAACCCTGTCCTATCATGTCCGGCAAACGTCCTCTGAGGATTGAGCCCAGATTTATAAGAGAGAATATTTTTGACAGAATTTCGAAACGGTAAATTGTGCCGTTAGTAACTCTCACCTCCATATTTCCTGTTTTATAAAGTCCTCCGTTTTCAAGGCCAGAGCGTATACGCCATTCCATGTAACCCTGGGATACTACCTCTCCATCAAGTTTTACTCGATTTGGATCGGACACGAATATGCGATCAAAGTTCAGTTGATCTCCCTGAAATTCGATTTTTAACGGTCGTGTAGTTGAAGGCCTCAGATCGAGAGAAGCGGTTCCTCTCAATGTCCCGTCGGCAAAATTCATTTGCCATTTGGGGACTGTCAACATACCGTTGGCGCCTTCAAAGTCTGACCTGAAATCGGAAAACGTCCTGTATGCAGTTTTTCCTTTGGCCACTTTCAGGGAAATATTACCGCGGCTCTGATTGAGGAATTGTATAACTGAATTGGCTCTGATCCAGTCTATCCAGCTCATCACCGGCGTCTGTCCGGACTGGTCCGTAAAATCAGTTATGTCGAGAAACTCACAATCAAATCCGGCCTTGAATCTTGGATGGGAAAAGTCAGTTATGAAAATATCGGCTGATATGATTGAGGACCCTGTTCTGGACCGTTCGACGTTTATCTGAAGGGTCTTACCTTTGAATTGAAGTGCGCCGGTGATGCCTTCTGTTCTCTTTCTTGCTCTGGGCAAACGGAGCGAAACATGATTCAAGCTGAAATTAGCGTCTACCTCGGAGTCCTGATTCTTATCTTTTTTCAGGATAACGTCCCCTTCTATCCTGCCACCCGGCTGTAGCTCAAGGGCCGGATCCACCATCCAGGTAAGATCGCTGGTGGGAATGCCTTTAGGCGGCAAGTTCATGGAGGCGAAAAATTTGCCGTCCTCTTTTAATTGCGCTCTTGTGGAAATTCTACTGGCGTCTGATACGAGGTAGGCGTCATCGACCGTAAAACCTTCAGCGTTTTTGAATCCGGAAAATTCAAAATTAAGGGCCACTCCGGCAGGTTTTCTTACCCATGCGTCCTTGATTATGACCAGGTTCTTAAAATCGAGGTTTCCCGTAAAATTCACTTCGGGTAAACGGCCCTTCATATTTATGTTTAGTGGAGCCGATCCGGCCAATGACCATCCGGAACCGATAAAGTTCAGCTTCCTGAGATCACTGGAATTAATTTTCATGTCCAGATTAGCCTGAGATTCCTTGTCTGACAGCGTTCCTTTCAACTCAAAAGGGCTCTCCCCGACAAACCCCTTGATACCCGCAGTTGAAACCGATGAAGGTCTGAATCTCAAACTTCCGGATATTTTTCGGAAGGGCAAAGCGATGTTTTCAGTTTTGAAATTGAAATCGTCAATGTCAATCTGTCCCTTCATGGACGGTTTTTCAATATCTCCCTTTAAATCCATTGTAACGGAGAGTGTTCCGCCTGGATCCTGAATCCATTTCAGGTAAGGATCGAACTTTCCACCCCACGCGTTGCTCGATATCAACCTGACAAGGTCTGAAGCCTGGGCCTTCATGGAGACAAATAAATCCATTTTGGGCTTGGTCGCCAGGTTGCTTAACCAACCATTCATGACAATGGGCGAACTACCTATGGTTACATTGATACCTTTAAACAGTGCTTCATTGGAATTTAGGCGAAACGATCCGCTAGTGTTCTCGAATGGTATTTCGAAGCCGGGTATCAAGGCGGTCACTCGGCTCAAACTAGCGTCTACCACGAGATTCGTCCAGAATGGTTGCGATTTTTTTTGAGATTTTAATCCGTGATTCCAGGAGGCAGATAGAATCCTGATTTTGCCTTTGATACCGGCGTTTAGAATACGTTCCTGATCCAAGGGGTCCAAAAGCTTCAATGGGGCAACCCTTATGGCTTCATCAAGGTTGATGTCCGCTTTTCGGACGCTAACAGCGACATGAGCATTTTCAGAGCCCAAATTGTGAAAATTCGTTTCTACCGAAGCGTCGATGCCGGGCGCGCTCAGGGAGGGCATACTTATGGAGATCCGGTCAGCGTTCCTGTAACCCTCAATACTCGTCGAAATTCGATCGGAATGCGCCCCTACAGAATGCCTGTTGGTCGATTGTGAAAAATTGTTGATTTCCAGTGTTCCAACCAGCTTCCACGCATCCCATGAGCCGTTGACCTGTATGTTGGCGTTTGCAACACCCCGCAGTGAAGCAAGATTCGGAAAAAATCCTGACATAATATGAGAAACCGGATAAATGGGGTAATCGAGAAGTCTGAACTTTATGAATGATTTCCTGGAATATGATTCGTCAGTGTCTCCAGAGAGTTCTACATTTCCAGATAATTCGAGTCTGCCTTTTTTATTACCTTCATGAGACAGTCCGTGGGCCTCAAATCGTTCAACCCCTGTCATGCTAATATTGCCGGCGCTGCACTCAATCCCCGAAAAAAGCGTCTCAAGCTGTATGTTGGCTCCTGATTTTTTTCTGTTCAAAACTTTCGCATCAATGATTCTCAGTGATTTCACAATTGGATTGAGTGCAGGCCTGAATCCTGGCCCGGTCGATAGTTTTGGAACGATGGATGTTACAGAGTTGGAGTCTATTGTTATTCTGGGATTGCTGATGTTCAGGAAGTCAACATCGAGAGCGCCGGAGAGCATTCCTCCCAGATCAAGCGACATTTCCAGCCTGGCTATGGACAGTTCGAATGGATCAGTAGTTATGTTTCCAATCTTTATTTCCCGAGATTCTACCAACGCCGAAGTCAACGACGTCCATCTGAAGCTGAGATGGTCCATTGAAACGGCGCATGCCAGCGAACGCTGAATTCTTGATGTCAAATAGTTCTTGAATTCCGGTCCCTGAACCAATGACCTGAGGCCAGCCGTAAATCCTGCCACCAGACATATTGTCGCAATTGAGCCAATAAAAACCGAGATCAATAATTTGTTTTTGCGAGGAGGCTTGGTATGTGAATAATTAGGCCTGTTTCTTGCCATCATAGCTTTCTGGAGGCCCGAGAGGAAGGGTCGTTTCCAAAAGAGGGACGACACACGGTATAATTATGATCATAGCATCTTGAAACGCCGAAGTCATAAAATAACAGCGTGACCGTGCGTCGCCGCGGAAATACAAAAGAAAAATTGCAACGGTTGGTCTGTTAGAACAAAAATTATCCTAAACGGGTCTTCTTTTTTATTCTTGATATTTTTTTTCTGAGTATATTCAAACGGCTTCTGGTAGCGCCCGCTGATCTCTCCTCGTCTCGCTTTGCCATCAAAGCCTTGGTCTTTTCCTTAATTTGTCTGACTGGGTCGGTTTTCTTCTTTTCAGAAGCAGGCAAACCCTTTTCTATTCTCAGCGCCTCTACTATTTCCTGCTTGTTCATACCGTGAACACCCTGAACATTGGGTATTTTCAGAGCTTCTTCTCGTAATTCCTTCATGGTCCATTCGTCCAGGGGTTTTTCTTTCTTTTCGTCCTTTTCTTTCTTTTTCGAACCCATTGATCCTCCTGAGAGATTCTCATAATAGTCAAGTTGTGTGGATTATCGTGTAAAACACCACAAAACACAATAGGTATGTGACGACATACACGGATAAGAGAGTAAAAACAGAGAGATAGCAACAAGCCCCAAGGCCGTTGGGATTGCCGGCAGCGACCTTCACGCTCAGTTCTCACGATTGTCGATGACCCGCTTTGTCTTGCGTTCACTCCTGGGCAGAGTCCCGTTAGGGACTATTTCCACCTCCGGAGTCACTAGAATACGTCTTCGCACTGTATCTTTGACGAGTTTTGCGATCTCTCCCGTTTGTGACAGATCCAGTCCCCTGGCCCCTTCAACACGCAGACGCATGACATCTTTTCCGTCCACTCTGTCGAGAACAACCTGGTATTCGCAGCTAATCCCCGTAACTTTACCCAGCGCGTTGTCTATCTGTCCTGGATAGACATTAACGGCCTTGACGATGAACATATCATCAGATCTTCCCAGAATCCTGTCGTGTTTCGGGAGCAGAGACCCACAGGAACAAGCCCCCTTCTTCATGGCGGTAAGATCTCTTGTTCTGTATCTGATCAAGGGAACGGCTTCTTTTCTCAATGTTGTGATGACCATTTCCCCAACTTCGCCGTCTTCCACCGGTTCCAGAGTTTCAGGGTTGAGTATTTCAAGAATGTAATAATCCGCCCAGTAATGGATGCCGTCATGAGCCTTGCATTCCAGTCCTGTTCCGGGCCCGTATAATTCGGTCATTCCAGGGATGTCATACATGTCGGTTAGGTTAAGCAAGCGGCGTATCCTTGAACGCATGGCGTCTGAAGACCTCTCAGACCCATAAATCATTTTTTTCAAACTGATCTTGTCCCTCAAACCGCGCCGCTCCACTTCTTCTGCCAGAAGGAGTCCCATAGATGCGGTGCAACACATGACGGTAGTCTGAAAATCTACCAGGAATTCCATCTGCATTTCCAGATTGCCGGGACCTGCAGGTATGGCCATGGCTCCAAACTTTTCACAACCACTTTGAAAACTCACACCCGCAGTCCATACACCATAACCTACACAAATCTGAACCTTGTCTTCTGCAGTGAGGTCCGCCATCTCATAACAACGTGCAAAAAAATGTGTCCAGTCATCGAGGTCCTTCTGGGTGTAACTCAACACCTTACGCTTGCCGGTTGTTCCTGATGAAGCGTGAATACGAACAACCTGGGACATTGGGGTTGAAAGCAGGGGAAATGGATAATCATCCGAGAGGTCCTGAGATGTTGTGAAGGGCAGTTTTTTTAAATCATCAAGAGACCTGATGTCCTGGGGTGAAATCCCGGCGGTATCGAGTTTATTGCGGTAGAACTGTGAACCGTTGTAGGCGTGATTCAGGGTCCATTTCAGGCCATCAAGCTGAATATTTGAGAGTTCGTCCAGTGATGAAAAAGTTGGCATAAAAGACATAAAAATAACTCCGTGCCTAGAAAGCGTGGTAGCGTACAAAAAAAATGCTTTTGTTTGAAGTGGTCAAAGCAAACCACATAAGACGATATTTTTATATCACAATATTTGGACTTAGGCATTATTTTATGATCATGAACAGGTATGCAGGCGCCATAAATGGCGTCATTACCGGGAGCCGATAAAAGTCGTTTCCTGTTTTGAAACCAGGGGCTCTTCTGTTTAGTCTTGCAAAAAAAATCTTTTCAACTTATCCAGCATATAAAATGGGAAGTTCGTGGTTTTTACATAGGACAATTTTACTTGGTATGGTCTGAAAGAAGTTTCGAAGTGTGAAAGGATGACAAGGGTATGACAGCAAATTTGTCTGAGGATGTTTTCAGGGAAATAAGTTACGGGCTATATATTGTAACCTCCGTTGATGGGGAAAAAGGCAACGGTCAAATTGTAAACACGGTTTTGCAGGTAACTTCTGAACCGCCAAAATTTGCCGTCATAGTGAACAGGAAGAATCTGACTCACGACTACATTCTTAGAAGCGGAGTCTTTGGGGTTTCGGTTCTGTCCGAAGAGACACCAATGACCCTTATAGGGTTGTTCGGTTTCAAATCAGGCAGGGATGTGGACAAACTCGCAAAAACCGCTCACATTAAGGGAATTACGGGATGCCCTCTGGTTACAGATCATGCGTTGGGAATCCTGGAATGTAATGTCGTTAATTATTTGGGGGTAGGAACACACACAATCTTTGTGGGGGAAGTGGTCAATTCACAAACCCTGGGAAGCGGTAAACCTCTGACCTATGAATATTATCACAGCCATCTCAAAGGGAAAACGGCCAAAAACGCGCCTACTTACATAGCCGATAAAAAGAGCTGAAAACAGGTGTAAGTTCAAACTGGTCAACCGGTCCTTTTTTTGGAGCCGAGACTGCATATCTTCAGGACAAGCTCCTGAAGCACGCTTTCCGGGCTGACTGAGCCGATACGCGTCGATTTCATAGCAGTCTCGGCCTCCAGGATCGACTCCATCACGTAGGTGAGTTGCTCCATTGTGTAGTTTTGCGCAGTTTTTAGGGTTAGATAGAGAGGGTAATCTTTCATCAGTGCAGGATTGAACTTTGATTTTGAAGAAACTGTCGAATGTGTTGAACGGAAGTCTTTCATCAACTTCACAAACTGATCATAAGTGATGTTTGATTTCCAATTGTTTTTCAGCTCTGAAAAAAGCAACTCCCTGGCTACAATTATTTTCCTGAATTCAGATGATATAGCGGCCAGAGTTTGCAGAGGATGGGCGACTATCCTGAGATTATCGTGAAGCGCAGGCAAACATTTCTTGATGTCCGCCGTCCGCAGAACGGTCAGAAAGTCAAAAAACATTGCCTCGTGAAAATCCAAAAATAATTCATCGACATCACGGACCGTTATTTGGGTGCGCTCCCCTAGGAAAGTGATTATCTTTTCCAATTCGGAATGAATCCGCCGGATATCCTTTCCTGACCGTTCATAAACCTTGTTGAGCGCATCCGGAGCAATGGTTCGTCCATGCTGTGACAAAAATTCATCTACCAGTTTCTTGAAATAGTTTTTTTGGAGGCCAGAACTAAATTTCTCCTGGAGCGGAGTGAATTCGGTTAGTTGTCCATGCTTCTCTAACGCTTTAAAAAGCTTTTTTTTCTTGTCGATGGCTGAGGCAGTAAAAATGAGAGTGACACCCTGAGGTAAAGGTGAACTTATTAGGTCGATGAGCGTAGAGTCGTCCTGCAAACCACGCAAAACCGGAGGATCAATCAGGAAGGCGCTGGCCACTTCGGAAAGGGTCTGTTTGTCATTTTCGGACAGAGTCGAACCGATTGACTCCTGCAGTTCCGAAAGGTCAAAAATTGAATTTTGAGAGTCTATGTTAGCTGCTAAACATAGTTGAGCGAAGTTTCTGATCGAAGATGTTTTCTCTCCAGATCTCCAGGTCTCGCATGTTTTTGAAATGAGCTTTCCAAAATTGCCCTTTCCAGAAAATACAGGCGTTTGTTCGACAAATATGACCTTGTCCGAACAGAATAGTGATGGAGTAAATACTTCAGAAACAAGCTGACCGTAATCCAGTGTGACTCCGTCCAGAACGACAAGCGCAGCCTTTTCCTCGTTTGGACCGCATAATTCGGCGCATAAATCACGCGCAGCCGTTTTCACCAGGTACTCATCGCCAAACAATAGATATACCGATGAGGGCGATCCCTTTTTTGCGCCATCTGAGTCTTTTTTTTTCATGAGAACCGCGTGAGGGACTGCTGAAAAAGAGAACAGACGCCTGGAAAGAGCCTGGAAGGAGAAAATCTGTCAGATAATGACCGCGTTATTTTACCTCGGTCTTCTCTTTAGGAGGTTCCGCCGCGGGGGCCGGTTGAGCAGGCTCGGGCGCGTCCTCGGTATCCATGCTTTTCTTAAATGATTTAATACCCTTACCAAGTCCACCCATGATTTCGGGAATTCGTTTGGCCCCAAATATCATGACTACTATCAAAAGAATTAAAATGAGTTCCCATGGTCCAGGCATCATGGATCAGCCTCCATCAAAAAACTACAGACTTAAAATTTATGAACTTTTCCGTTTCATGAGAGTCATTATAATTTAGTCAATTAGAGTCGTCAAATAATCTGTGAGCTGGGTGTCCGCGCGAATCACGTCGGATATGGCGTTTTTTGGACAGTAGCATAACTAATAGAATCTATTGGTGTATACTCATATGATGATCTTGGATATGTCGTATATTGGACAATTGGAATCAGCCTTTGTTTTTTTCACGGTCTTGTAACCATTTGGAAGTTCAATAAAAATTGGGTGTGAAGGGTTTTGGCGCCGGCGTTGCATTGTCAATAGGCATGAATAATAACAAGGAAGGCAGCATGAGCCGAAAATTCGATAAGCTGGAAAATAAAGAAGAGCGCCAAGAAGAAGTTATCGCCACACTCATCAATCCTATTCATGTCTTCAGTGGAGCCGTTCAGGCCAGGGATTACATAAAGGCTCAAAAACAGCTAATTAGAGATTTTGGAGAAGATATTT
Organism: uncultured Syntrophaceae bacterium; assembly: GCA_964628605.1. Classification (GTDB taxonomy): domain Bacteria; phylum Desulfobacterota; class Desulfomonilia; order Desulfomonilales; family Desulfomonilaceae; genus CAITZA01. Next base: position 7,967 of record CAZVOU010000250.1, on the reverse strand, counting down.
ATTTTAATTGGCAACTGGAAATTTTACATGCCGAGATAGCCTCGATCATTGAAGAATTAAAATTGGAAAACACAGGTGTTCGGGCTAACACCGGAATCATGGGCGAGGCGTGATTTGGACTTTGGTCTGTGATCGATTCAGATTATCAACCGGTTTTTGTGCATTAGTAAAAATATGTGAATTTTTGGAAAGAGCATTAGGTTTGGTTTTTTTTGGAGAGCGGGTTATCGCACGAGGAAAAGGTAAATGGCGCCGATGGATGGGAATCGTCGCCGCATAGACATTACGCAACAAGACCGAGGGCTCTGGCCTTCGGTTTTGTTTTTTGTCAGTTCTGATACTTCTAATTCCATTTCATCCCAAATATTTGTTGAGAGAGTAAGGCATAGAGTATATAACGCGTTCTAGCTATAGGGTTAAGCTTAGATGTAACGGTGTGAATGGTGCATATAAAGAAAATCAAATTGGTCTTATTCCTGACGTTACTTGTCCTGCTGACTCCATGCTCAGAGGGGTTTGCGCAGGAATCATTCAGATTATTTCCTTCCGCCCGTTTTTTCACAGGGCTCGATTGGGGCTATTACTATGTGACTGGAGATTTTCTCATTCCCGCTGGAGGCAGGCCCGGTTCAGGTTCCAAGGTAGACGCTTATTCCGACCTGGGAATGACGCAGACCGAGGCTGTAACCATGGGAGTCGAGGGAACAATGTTTGATGATCATTTCGTTAGCCTCGATTATTCTACGTTCATGCCTACCGGTCTTAGAAAGATCACCAGGGATTTCCTCTTTCATAACCAGCTTTATACAGAAGGAACATTGATCTCCTCAAAAATTCAATTCAACTGGCTGCGTTTCTTTTACGCCTATAGAGCCTATGAAGAGGGGGCAATCAGACTCTCACCCGCACTAGGTTTTAATTATGTGAGATTTGGAGCCACGCTGAACAGCACCACCGAGGAAGGAATACTGGAGTCAAATTCTCGGACACTGGACATTTTTTATCCGACAATAGGAATGGAGTTGAGATTTCTTGCGCCCCACGGTCTCGAATTCAGGTGGCAATTTGAGGCCATGAGTCTCATTACACGGGGATTTGTATCGTTGAACAAAGCATCGGCCTTATGGGAAATCTATCCGGACATCCAACTCAATTTCAGCTTTTCCAATCGGATGACTCAGAGTGTTGAAGATAATCAGGAGCTAAATAACGAGTGGATGTTTACTCTGACCGGTTTTTCGGCAGGCGTCGCGTTCGGTTTCTAAATTAACGGTCAGAAACCATAGGAGTTGCAGACGCCCTCCTGTATTCGGGGTCTGCGACCGGACCGGCTGAAGTTCTCCGGGCCGTCCCATGATACGCGTTAAGGTATTCCATTTTGGTCAGTAGCCCAGGGTGATATTCCAGGGCCTCGGGGAAGCAGATTGCATGGTACGTGATGTCCAATGACGTGTAAATCTGTTTGTCCAGTTCCAGATAACGTTCCTCTTGAATGTAATTAGGATCATAAATCTTCAGGATATTTCCTTCCGGGAGCCACGCATAAGCTAAGACGGCGTGCAAAACCGCTCCAGCCGAACTCTTGTTCATCAGCAACACTATCCTGGGCTCTCCCGCAGTCAATCCAACAAGAAATCTTCTGAACGAGGAGGATTGATTCCCATTGTTTCTATTGCAGTAATCCGCCTGAATTTTTATGAGGTTCTTGCTGTAAAACTCCTGAAGTTCTTTCGCAATTCTTGTCTGAGTCTGCTTGGTTAGAGTTCTGCGCAAAGGCGCCTGAGACTGCCTGTTAAGGTAATACCATTTTGAAAAAGCAGCCATCGCAAAACAGTAACCCGGCGCATTCGAAATGGAAAAACCATCTTCTTTTACGTTGAAAGAAGCATGAACAGTATGAACAGACGACAATACAACAATAAAGGCCGGAACCAGAATGAACAAGAATATCCGACGCAGGCTTTTGACGCAAAACCTTCTCATAAACAACGACTCCAAAAATAAACAGGTATGCAGTCAATTATATAACATGAGGACTTAAACAATCAAGTTTAAAAGACGCCTACGTCCGTATGTAAAAAAATTGCTTTATGGTGTGGCGGCATGCTAAAAATGTGCCTGAAGACTGTCAACAAATGGATTGGGGTAATTCAGTAAAATCTAGTGGTTGACAGCGCTAAAAAAAAGAAGGTGGGGGTTCTTTAGACGGGTTCTGTTTTCGGCGGAATCCCAAAAAGTTGGCTGAGCGAGAGATCAAAATGGGTATTTTAGATTTAATTGGAAATACGCCCCTGGTCGAGATTGAAAATCCCAACTGCAATCCACGTGTCCGGATCATGGGAAAGCTTGAGGGGAACAACCCTGGTGGTTCCATCAAGGACAGGATTGCGGCTTACATGATTAGGAAAGCGGAGGAAGAGCAGTCGATTCGAAGGGACCAGATAATCCTTGAGCCGACTTCCGGCAACACTGGAATAGGGCTTTCCATGGTGGCCGCCTGCAAAGGATACAAATGCCTGCTGACACTACCGGGATGCGTCAGTCATGAACGGCGCAATACCTTGAAAGCCTTTGGGGCGGAACTTGAAATCACAGAATCATGCGCAGCGACTGATGGCGCTATCAGAAGGGCTCATGAAATATTCAATTCAGACCCTGAAAAATATTTCATGCCGAACCAGTTTGAAAACCGGTACAACTGGGAAACCCATTATATGACTACGGCTGTTGAAATTATAGAACAGACCAAGGGGGAGATAGACATTTTTGTTGCCGGTATGGGGACAACCGGGACTCTGATGGGCATTTCGAAGAGATTGAAAGAATACAATCCGAAGATTCTGATTGTTGGAGTAGAGCCCGTGGTGGGGCACACAATCCAGGGTCTCAAGAACATGACTGAGGCCATTGTGCCGAAAATTTACGATCGCTCACGGATCGATGAAATTATTTATGTCAACGATGATCAGGCTTACGACACCACAAGATGGCTGGCCCTGACGCAGGGGATTTTTGTCGGGATGAGTTCAGGCGCGGCGGTTTACGGCGCGGTCCAGGCTTCACGTAGTCTCGGTAGTGGCACAGTGGTCTGCATACTCCCGGACCGCGGAGACCGGTATCTCAGCACAACCCTGTTTAAATCAATTTGCGCGAAATGCCCGCCCTAATAGACAACTTTGCAATGAGTAACGATTCTAGAAGAATTCATAGCACTCGCCGGGGCCAAACTTGGATGGGTCAAAAAGGAATACTCTCGAGCCGTTGTGTTCTGGTAATGCAAACTTGACGGTATTTTTGGCGCCATTTTTCAGATTTGGCCCTGCATTCAAGAGTTGGAACGAGACTAGTCTTCCGGATTGGTAAACGGGTGAGGCCTCCACTACAACTCCGTTGACCGTCCAAACCGGCCTGGGAATGAAAAAGGTGTAGACCGGATATGCGCCTAACGCCTCAATAGTGGGATATACGGCTCCACCTGAAGACTTGCAGATTTTAACACTGGTGATTTTCCAGGGATTGGTTGACGAACCTTGAGCGTTAACCACCTGAAGGCAGAAGTGGGAGATAAAGCACAAGAGCAAAAAATTAAAAATTAGAACACGTTTCAATCTTATCATAGCCGCTCACTCAACGACTCATCAAGAACGCGAGTTTGGCTCATAGCCCTCAGTGGATACATTCGGCGAAGTTTATCTTTGTCCTTGAGACCGCAGATTTAAACGTCGCCCTCGCCTCTTGATATACCCGAAAATGCCTAAAAACTCAAGGAAAGAAATTATTAGCAATTGACTGTATGTCTAAAATAAAATAGTATTTTGTGGCGCTTAATTACACTGGGAGGTTTCCTATGACTGTCAGAATAGCAATTAATGGGTTTGGACGTATTGGTCGTCAGGTTATGCGGTGCGCCCTAGCCAATCCGAAGGTAGAGGTAGTGGCCGTAAATGATAGAATGGATCCGAAATTGATGGCTTTTTTGTTCAAACGGGATTCAGTTCATGGCCCTTATCCGGGTGAAGTGTCTTATACAGACTCTAAACTGATAGTGGACAAGAAAGAAATCAACGCATTAAAAATCACGGACGATTTGTTGAACCTTCCTTGGGCGAGCCTTAAGATAGACGTCGTCATGGAATGCACCGGTATTTTCAGAGACAAGGACAAGGCCGGCAAGCATATTCAGGCGGGCGCCAAGAAGGTAATCATCTCCGCTCCTGGAAAAGGGATCGACGGCACATTTGTGCTGGGAGTCAACGAAGATTCTTATGATCCCGCAAAGCATGATGTTTTCTCTAACGCGTCGTGTACCACCAACTGTCTGGCCCCTCTGGTGAAAGTGCTCAATGATGAGTACGGTATCGAAAAGGGAATGATGAACACCATCCATTCCTACACCATGGATCAAAGTCTCCTGGACACCGTTCACAGTGATTTCAGAAGAGCCAGAGCGGCGGCCATAAATATGATACCTTCCACCACGGGCGCCGCGGTGGCTATTGGTCTTGTCATTCCGGAACTTAAAGGAAAACTGGACGGGTTGTCCATCCGGGTCCCGACTCCTAACGTTTCCATTGTCGATTTGACCGCCATTTTGAAGAAACCCGCAACGGTAGAGTCTGTTAATGCCGCGATGAAGAAGGCTTCAGAAGGCAGGATGAAGGGGATACTGGCATATATTGATGAGCCTCTTGTCAGTTCCGATTTTATCAACAGCAGTTATTCATCTCTTTTTGACGCGGCTTCAACCATGATGGTGACGGATAATATGGTCAAGGTTCTATCGTGGTATGACAATGAAACCGGATACTCCACGCGAATGGTCGATCTGGCGGCCTACGCAGGAGAGAAGGCCAAATAGATCCATCAACATTTTCAATTGAGGCAAAACCGGTCCGTTGTCCATAGCGCCAAACAGCGTAGGGCAAGGGCCGGTTTTGCCTCAGGCTACCTAACGCCGGGAGACTTCGATAATGCCAGTAAAAAGTATTAAAGACCTGGATATAAAGGGGAAGAGGGTTTTTTTTCGTTTTGACTTCAACGTCCCTCTGGATAGCGCTGGAATAGTAAAAGACTCCACGAGAATAACCCGGGCGCTTCCAACCTTGAATTATGCCATATCACAGGGAGCAAAATGTATATTATCGTCTCACCTTGGGCGACCCAAGGGGGAGCGTAAACCTGAAATGAGTCTTAGACCGGTAGCGGCCAAGCTCGAGGAACTGATCGGCAAAAAGGTCCGGTTCGTTGATGATTGTGTTGGTGAGGCGGTCGAAAAAACAGTGGCCTCAATGGTTGATGGCGACATATTGTTTTTGGAAAACCTCAGGTTTCACGCAGAAGAGACAAAAAATGACCCGGTCTTTTCCAGACAACTTGCCTCATTAGCGGATGTTTATGTTAATGACGCTTTTGGCACGGCCCACAGGGCCCATTGTTCGACAGTCGGTGTTCCCGGGTTGGTTTCCGAAAAGGCCGCCGGACTGTTGATGAAGGAAGAGCTGGATAATCTCGAGAAAGCTCTGTCCAACCCCGCTAAACCGGTTCTGGCTATTTTCGGCGGAGCCAAAGTCTCCGATAAGATAGAAGTGCTAAAAAATATCGTCAGACGTATGGACTCAATTTTGATCGGCGGAGGTATGGCCAACACGTTTTTGGTTGCCAAGGGGTTCAACCTGGGCGCATCTCGCGTCGAAACGGACATGGTCGAAACCGCAGGGGAAATAATGGCCGCCGCTAAACAAAATGGGGGCCAGGTATGTCTGCCGGTCGATGTGGTGGCTTCACCCACTATTGAAGACGAAGCGTCCGCGCAGATTTATGAAGTCAAGAACCTGCCTGTTGACAGGATGGCTTTGGACATCGGACCGCTGACGGTGAAGGAATTCGAAAAGGAAATTTCAAAGGCGGGAACTATAGTATGGAATGGGCCTATGGGTGTTTTTGAGAGTGAGGCCTTCAAAAAGGGAACCATGGAAATAGCCAGGGCAGTGGCCAACGCGTCCGCTTTCTCGGTAGTTGGAGGCGGGGATTCGGTGAGAGCGGTAAAACAAGCCGGAGTCACAGACAGGATATCCTACATCTCCACCGGAGGCGGAGCCTTCATGGAGTTCATGGAGGGCAAGACTCTCCCAGGCGTAGCGGCTCTGGAGGTTTGAGGTCGCACAGCTTTTATCAGTGCATGAATCATGAAAGGAAACGTTGATGTCTCAGCGTAAAATAATAATCGCCGGAAATTGGAAGATGCATAAAGACGCGGCAGAAACTGCAGCGTTTATCGAGGAACTGAAAAAGAAAGGTCGTGACCTTGGGGCTGCATGTGAAGTAGTGGTAGCTCCGGTATTTACCTCTTTGGATGCTGCCGTAAAGTGCGCAAGCGGCTCTAACGTCATAGTCAGCTCTCAAAATATTCACTGGGAGGACAAAGGCGCCTTCACAGGTGAGATAAGTGGGTCAATGCTCAGGGAAGTCGGAGTCACCCATGTTATAATAGGACATTCAGAGCGTCGACAATATTTTGGAGAGACTGATCAAACGGTAAACAAAAGGATCAAAGCGGCCTTGAGACACAAACTCATCCCGATCTTTTGTCTGGGCGAAACGCTTGAGGAACGAGAGAGCGGGGCGACATTTTCAGTGGTCAAAAGGCAGTTGCTGGAAGGCATGGGGGATTGCGCGCCTGAGAGCGCTGAAAAGTTTATAATAGCGTATGAACCGGTTTGGGCTATAGGCACAGGAAAGACGGCGACCCCAGACCAGGCTCAGGAGGTTCATGCGTACTTGAGGAAAGAACTGGCCGAACACAGAGGGGTTGATTTTGCCGATAGAGTGAGAATACTCTATGGCGGGAGCGTCAAGCCTGATAATACCCGAGAATTGATGGGCCGTACGGACATCGATGGAGGCCTAGTGGGCGGCGCATCGCTGAAGGTTGAAGATTTTCTGGGGATTATTGAACAGGCCTCATAATAAAGGAAGGGATGCGAGTATGTTAACCGTTTTTGTTTTGGTAGTGCATGTAATCGTCTGCATAGCGTTGATCCTGATTATTCTTTTGCAGACTGGTAAAGGCGCTGATATTGGCGCCACATTCGGTGGTGGATCCAGTCAGACTGTTTTTGGAAGTGGCGGTGGAGCGACGTTTTTAAGCAAGGTCACTATCGGGGCTGCCGTAATATTCATGTTTACCTCGATAGTATTGAGTTATTTTGCCGACCGTGGGTTGACTTTAAAAGAAAACTCGCTGATGAGCAAAGAGCCTGGTGTAAAGATTGAGCAGACCTTGCCGCCCGATCCCAACGCTTCATCAGTTCCGGGTCCCGGCGCACCGCCTGTGCCCACGGCACCGCAATCGGTTCCCGAACCTGCTAAATAATCCGGTAACATACCGTAACTAAATAAAAAAGCCCGATGTTCCACGTGAAACATCGGGCTTTTTTTTAGCATTCAATAAAACTTAAAAACCGGTTCCCAGCTTTGTGATGAAATCCCTGACCGAGCGGAAAGCCGTCAGCATTTCACGCAGATCTGAAACATCATCATCAGACAATTCATCAGACTCTGCCACCACCGCCGCCGGTTCCGCAACCTTCGGCGGGGCCACAGACGCAGCCTTGGGCACGACTTCCAGTTTAGGCGCAGGCGCTGGTGGCTCCGGCGCTTTTTCAACCTTGGGTTCGGGAGCGGGTTCTACCTTCGCCGCTACTGGCTGTGGGGCCGCCGCCGGTTTCGCTGCCGGCGCTGCAGCCGGCTTCGCCGCCGCAGGAGCCGCCGCCTTCGGGGCCTCTTTCGCCGCTTCTTGGGACAGCGACAGGTCTACCTGCATCGACGCCATGTCCGTAGACGCCATCGTTTGAGGTAAGTACTCCCTGATCCTTTTCAGCGTCTCAGGATGACGAAGTATCAGAAGGTCGGAGCCAGCCTGAAGAACACTCAACGCCGTTATCGACTCAAGATTGATTCCGCGGGTT
>CAZVOU010000249.1:0-29280 GCA_964628605.1 uncultured Syntrophaceae bacterium | reverse complement strand
GCTCTAAAAATAGTCAACAATCATGGTGGAAAAATCCTTGTCGATAGCGTTCTCGGGCACGGCGCCACATTCAGGATCAGGATTCCTCTGTCCCAGCAATGTCCCCAACCTGAATTCGATGAAGTTTACCATGAAGTCAGTCGCGGAATGACCATACTGGTTATTGATGACGCAAAGGTTGTCACAGACATGCTGGCGGCTGCGCTGACCAAAGAAGGTTATGTGGTATCGACTGCGACATCAGGGGCGCAAGCGGTAGAAAAATTCAGGGATGAATCCTTCGACGCAATAGTATGCGATTTGGGAATGCCGGACATGAACGGTCTGGAGTTGTCTCGCAAAATAAAGGCCATCTGTGATCATCGAGGAGCGCCAAAGCCTCCCGTTATAATAATTACAGGATGGGAACAGAAATTGACTCCAGATTTTATTCAGGCAGGGGTGGACGAGATACTGACAAAACCGGTAAAAGTAGGCATGCTGTTGGCAAGTCTCGAAAAAAGCTTCACATATAACTGATCTATGGATCAGCCCTGTGCCTCAGCCGTGTTCATTTTATTTTGTTAGAATTTGTCAGGTCATTGACGGCAGACAACAGATCCGCTAGTCGAAACGGTTTCTCCAGTATCTTTTCGGCCCCGAATTTTAACGCCAAATCCAGGTGGGTTCTGGCGCCAAGTTTTCCTCCACCCGAAATTGCCATAATTTTCTGGAGAGGACTCTTTTTCTTAAGCTCTATTATGGTTTCAAGCCCTTCCATCTCATCCATTATGATGTCCGTTATCACTAGACCAAAATCACCTTGTGAGAAAATCTCAAGCCCTTCCACTCCATTCTGAGCCGGCGTCACATCATGGCCAGCCGAAATCAGAGCTGCAGAAACCGCCGCTCGCACCATGGGCTCATCATCAATTAACAGTATTTTCGCCATTTAACTTTAATGACTCAATTAAGAGTGTTTTTCAACTTATTCCTTCATCGACACTGTGTTTTCAAATCCGACAGGGCTTTTGAGACTGTCTCGGCAAGAACTCCGCGCCGGAGAGGTTTTAGCAGAAAGTCTCTAAGCCCCATAGCCGTCGCTTTTTCTTTGTCCATTAGATCAGCAAACCCACTCAACATGACAATAGGCATGTCGGGACGAATCTTTAAGATGGCCAGAGAAAGTTCGGCGCCGTTCATTCGGGGCATACTCATGTCGGTAATTATAAGATCAAATGCGTATGGATCAGATTGGAAGGTTACAAGGGCGCTCAGGGGATCATTTTCGGTTTCGACCTGGTATCCCAGATTCTGCAAATTTGCCTGAGTCGCTCTGGTCACAATCTTCTCATCATCGACCATAAGTATTCTGCCCTTCACCAGAGCCCCTGAATCCAACTCATTTATGACGGGCTCCTCTGTCTGGACAATCACAGGCAGGTACACTTCGAACACGGTTCCCTTGCCTAGCGCGCTTTTTACACTGATGTGACCCTCATGACTCCGAATTATACCGTCTACGACACTTAGCCCGAGACCAGTGCCCTCACCGACCTGTTTGGTGGTGAAATATGGATCAAAAATTCGATTCATGATCTCCTGTGAAATTCCATGCCCCGTGTCAGAGACCCTTAACCTTTGGTAAACTCCCGGCGCCATACCGGGCTTTAGCTCCTCAGATTCGGTAGATAGTTCAACGTCCTCCAAGTCAACTTCCAGGATTCCGCCCTTGTCTCGCATGGAGTGCGCCGCATTGGTTATCAGGTTCATTATGACCTGGTGAATTTGAGTCGGGTCGGCATTTACCAGACCGCCATCAGGATAAATGTTGCGCCTGATCTCTATTCCGGCTGGAATCGAAGCTCTAAGGAAATTTAGGGACTCCTTTAAAACCGGACTAATCCACATGGGCTTTCTCTCACTCTCGGCCTCCCGGCTGAAGGTCAGGATATGACGAATCAGGTCTGCCGCCCTTTCAGCCGCCCCAAGAAGTTGATCAAGGTGACGTCCGGCCCTCGGATTTGATTTAGACGCATCTATGGCCAGTTCCGCAAATCCTGTTATGGCAAAAAGTATGTTATTGAAATCGTGAGCAATTCCACCTGCCAAGGAACCTAGCGCTTCCATCTTTTGAGACTGGTTCAAATGCGAACGCAAATGCATTTCTTCTGAGACATCTATGAAAAAGCCTATGACCGAAGGTTTGCCCCTCAAGTCCAAAGGTTGCAGCCATATGTTAAAAACAGATTCCCTACCTGCGCCGAACTTCACTTTAAGTTCGCGCACGTGTAGAGGCTCAGATTCTTCAAGACAACGATCCAGGAACCTCCGAAATTCCGCCACCAGCTTCTCACCGCCAAAGGAGCCGACTATTTTGCCAACAGCTGATGGTCGGCATTCCAAACCCAACAGTTGAATAAAACTGTCGTTGACATAAGTGTATCTGCCATCCTGAATCACAACAATCCCTATGGGAGCAGAATCCAGCAATATCCGTAAATTGTTTTCAGAATCGCGCAGGGAAGATGCAGTCTCGGAATGTTTCTCAATCTCCTTGATCAGCTCTGAGTTGATGGTTTCCAGTTCTCTTGACCTCTGTGACACTCGTAATTCGAGAGTTTCGTTGGCTTCTCTAAGGCTCTTTTCTGTTTGAGCCAGCTTGTTCTGAGCCGCCACTCGTGATGAGACATCTATTACAATGGCAAACAACAAAGTCTTATCACCGAGATTCAGAGGACTGGTGAACACCTCCACATCGAAAACCTTTTTCTTGCGGTTCACGTGTTGCGTGTTAACACTCCTGATGTGTTTTGCGGCAACAGACTGCATCACCATTAGGATTTCATCAGGAGTCATCAGGCTTATATCGAAAACTTTCATGGTCTTGAGTTTCTCGATGTTATAGCCGTAAAAATCTGCGGCCGCCTGATTCGCGTCAACTATATCCGCAGTCTCAGGATCCACCAGGAGCTTCACTGCCTGATTTACCTGAAACATCTGTCTGTATGTTTCTTCGCTCTTTTTGAGCGCTTCCTGAGTGGAAATTATTTCCGTCATGTCACGGGACACACCATAAATGTATTGTTTGCCGTGCCATTCACCCAGGGACACCTTTGTTTCAACCGGAATCAAATCACCTGACTTTGTAACCAGGGGAATGACGCAATTGCTTTTCTCTCCCCTGAGCATGGCGTTTACCACGTCAATAGCTTCCTGTCGCCTCCCCACCGGATGCAGTTCTGCAAAATTTTTTGACATCAGTTCCCGGTGCGTATAGCCGAGTTTTTTAGCGACGGCCGGATTGAATTCTATTACCTCTCCATGTTCATTGCCGATGAACAGAAAATCCTGAATTTGGCCGAACATTGTTTTCAACCGGCCGTGACTTTCCAACAACTCTCCATACTTTCTGAAACCGACTATCATAAGAGCGCACTGCGCTGCAAAGGCTTCAAGAAGTATTTTTACGTTTTGAGGAATCTCTTTGAAAACGCGTGATCCAGCGTTTATGCACCCCAGCGCTTCGCCCTTGTGCCTGATGGGAATGATTGAGATCGAATGAAATCCGTTATCACGATTAAATAACCATGGAAGATCATGCAGTTCTGTGTGTGATCTATAAAAAGGCTCCCCGTTCAATATGAGTTCTACCAGTGAACTTTCTGATGTGTAGGTAGGATCGTTGAACACGTAATCTGCAGATAGACTTTTACGCGTTTTGAGGTGCAGATTGGAACTCTCATCCAAGGTGTATACGGCAATAGAATCCATTCCTGTTGCCTGGATGAGATGCCCAATGAATTCGCCTAGCGCCTCTTCGAATATATCGGCAATGGTGTCAGGAATTCCGACAGATAGTGTGGACTCACCTTTTTCACTGTGGGCTTCCTGGCGTAGAGCCTCGCTCTCTCCTTTCAGGCGCTCAAGTTCGAATAAGAGTTCCTCATAAGTTCTTTTGTCAGGGCTCAAGTTCATACCCCTCGAACGCTACGGAACCGCGATGGTTGGTTATCCGGAGAGACTACTTTCTCGATCACCTTCTATCTCTTCTCTGACGAGCATTCTGCCTGTTCTGCTGATCCTGAGGAGGAGGACGTCTCGGTCGTGGAGGTCTTTTGATGTCCTCAAGAGCCACTCCTAAGGGGCCCCCCGGGACTGATATGGTTGTAATGTTCTGGTCATTCATGACACTCAGCGTGATCTTGTCCAGACCATGAAAATCATCTACAAGTTTCTTGAAAGCGGCAACACGAAATCCTGTTTCTCCACCATATTCCACTATAACATCACCTGTGACAATTCCTGCGCGGTCTGCAATGCCACCTTTCTGGATTTCGACAACTTTCACACCGGGTGACGTCTCAAGCTCCTGAAGCCTTGCCAGAATGACCGACGCGCTGGAAATATCACCATTTTTACGGAATTCTGACAAAGCCTGAGTGTAAAGTTCCTTGCTCTTGTAGATCCGGTTGCGCTCAGCATAAATACCCGCGAGTGTAGCCTTGACCCGGGCAGTCCATTTTGGGTCTTCCCTTCTCTCATAAATCTTGAGCGCTTTTTCAAGATCATCTATTGCATTGTCCCATTGTTGCTGCTGCGCAGCAAACATGGCCTGCCTGAAAAGCCTCACCCCGTCCTCGTCCGAAGGTGGAAACTGTGACATTTTCGATTTTTCAGCTTCGCGCTTTTTCTCTTGCTTGGACGCGCCCTCTGCCGTTTTTACCTCCGCGTCATCTTCAAGGGCCTCTAGGACCACACGAAATCCCATGTTCCAGAAACTCATGGTCTCCCCGGAAAAACCCCTAAAAGCGCAGCGACAGTCCGCAGGACTCGCAAACCAGTTGCCACCTTTATTGACGCGTGAGCTTCCAACTGATGGCCCCTGAGGGTTTTCAATGGGTGAACTGTCGTAATAGTTGCGGTCATAATAGTCCTGAACCCATTCCATCACATTGCCGCCCATGTCATAAAGCCCCAGGCCATTGGGCGGATAACTGCCGACAGGAGATACAAACTCGTAGCCGTCGTTTATGGTGGTCATACTTTCCGGAAGTTTCGAATTGCCGTCGCCGAAGTTGTCATCAGAATCCCCAGGAAGATGGTTACCCCACGGGTACCTCACCCACGCTGCCCCTCCACGGCAGGCCATCTCCCACTCAGCCTCCGTTGGTAAACGGTAAGTACGCTTCTCTTTTCTTCCAAGCCACTTACAAAATGCCTGAGCGTCGTTCCAGGAGACAAACACTACGGGTTGATCATCCGCAATTTTCCAGGGAACCGAATCCCATTTCATTCCTTTTGTCGGGACCCAGCGATCCTCTTTCTTACTGAAGATCATCCCGCCATCGCCCTTTTCGGCGTCCGTTTTGTATTTAGTATCCGCCACGAACTGCCTGAACTGGCCTACCGTGATTTCTGTCGCCCCCATATAAATTGGCCTGGTCATCCTCACAGGATGCAAAGGCATCTCATCCTGAAACCACTGTTTGTGGCCGTCTCTCCAGGTTTTCCTGAATGTCAGTCTCAGCCAGTCCATCTCCTGTTTCAGACTGCCCATCATGTAATCGGTCGCCGGTAGACGGACCAGGTTCATGCCGACCGAGTTAGTGTAGACGGTCTTCTTCCTGGGGTCCCGCAGTATGTCGTTGAGACCCCTTAATGAGTTAAACCATGCAGAACAGTCCCTCGTGTCAATAGTGTTGGAGTCACAATCCCTGATCGCCTTTTTTACAATTTCAGAGGCCCGAACAGTGTCTCCATCCAGGGCCAACTCGCCTGCCCTGCGTATCCTGTCGGATATGGATTCAGCAGCGTCCGGGGCGTCTGATCCAGTCACCCGTTGCGGACTGTTTTCCGGAACTGCAGGATCAAGCGCATTAACAGAGAAAGGAAAAGCTATAACAACAGATAGAAGGAAGCCAAAAAAGACTTTATACTTCATGTTTCAAACCTAATAACTTGAAAAATGGGAGCTGTGATACTGCAACTTCCACAAGATCGTTAAACTATGATTGTTAACAATCTGATTTTAAAATATGTTCTTTGTGATTTCTTAATGAGCCATCCCGAAATGGAAATAAAATTTTCTTGACAAAGGGATCATTTAAGGGAATTGTATCAGATGTGAGAGGCTAGTCAAGTAGCGAAAGCGCTGCGCGGTCAGGCCTCAGCCTGGAAACATCAGAAAAAGATTGACATCTAAGATTATTTCTGATAGCGATGTGTAAACACAACTTTGGTTTTTTTAATTAAGGGTATACCTGTTTTCAGTTAGAGAACAGCTCAATCGTATTCTCATTCTATTAGGAGGTAACTATTTAAATGAGAAGATTTGCAGTGACGCTCGCGGTTGTCGGTATGGTTACGTTGTTGGCTTCATCGGGATTTGCATTCTATGCATGGGCTCCGTATTCAAGCTGGGGTTCAGCATCATCCAGTAGCAGCAGCAGCGGAAACTTCAACGCCAGCTCTTCAAGCAGCGGCTATTGGCCCGCCAGCTCTTCTTCAAGCTCCGGCACAGTGGCTTATTGCTGCGTGCCCGCTTCTAGCAGCAGCAGCGGCTATAACTACAATGCCAGCTCATCGAGCAGCGGCTACTCATGGCCTGCCAGCTCCTCTTCAAGCTCCGGCACAGTGGCTTATTGCTGCGTGCCCGCTTCCAGCAGCAGCAGCGGCTACTCATGGCCTGCCAGCTCCTCAAGCAGCGGTTTTTCACCTGCTAGCAGTTCATCAAGCGGCTGGTTCTAAAAATCGTAGGCGATTCTGCGAATCGCTGCCTCTTTTTATCAGTTTAGGCGATCGAGCATCATGTTTGGTCGCCTTTTCTGTTATCATCACCCGGGATTTTATTTATCGCCATGAATTATTCAAAATCTTGTCGGCTCATCATCATAGTTGTGTTGCTGGTCGGATATTTGACGCTTGTATCCTGTCAGTCGCCTTCAAAGGACAGCGCATCGACGGACAATAAAGCCAGGATTACGGGAACATGGCTCATGACTGCAAGAATGGTTGATGGATCAGAGATCCCGGCCATAGAGCGCGTGATGAAGCTGGCGCTAAATCCCGACGCCACTTTTCTGGCCTACTATCGCGGAGAAATGAGCCAAGACTGGATTTTGGCCGGCCAGGGGGCATTTTCTTATGAGGCTCCGATGCTCAATCTCTATTGGGATTCGGGCAGAGTGATCAATCTACTGGTCGATGAATCCCAACCCGACAGAATAGTTCTGCATCACGGCAGAAATTCAGCGCCGTTGGTGGATCAGGAACCAGATGAAGTTTTCGTTCGTCACAAAGGCGAGAAGGGACCTACGCGTTAGTCTGGCGCTATTGGGAGCTAGGGGACAATCTCACAGTGTGTTTCGTACCACCCCGTGGCAATACCAGACGTTACGCTCCATTTTTTCAGACTCCTCTGTCCCTTCATTCTGATCAATTAGCGCCTTCCTAAACAAAAACGGCAGGTGTTTCACCAGTTTTACCGGTTCATTCAGTCCTGCCGTCATTCAAGTTGGTCTGGCCGTTTATAAAAGTTGCTTGTTTTATCCTTCTTTGGCCAGGTTGATCAATCCACCGGCTACGAGGATTTTTCTTTCCCTGTCAGTCACGTCCAGGAGCAGAGGTACCTTATGACCGGAACTTTTGAGTTCCGCTGTCAGTTCTGTAGCCCCGTCTGCTATTTGCCGTTTAACGGACTTGATAACCATCTCATCGCCTTGAGATATTGAGTCATAATCCGCAGCGTTCTTGAAAGTGAAAGGTATGATTCCAAAGTTGATGAGATTAGCCTTGTGAATTCGCGCAAAGCTCTTGGCCATTTTTGCTCTTACACCGAGGAAACGCGGCGCAATAGCCGCATGTTCACGTGAGGAGCCCTGACCGTAGTTTTCTGCGGCCACGATAAAGCCTGCCTGAAGACTTTTAGACCTTACAGGAAATTCGGGATCGACCTGGCTGAACACATGCTCGCTAATAGCCTCAATGTTGCTCCTTAAAGGCAGAACCTTACTGCCTGCAGGCATGATGTGGTCGGTTGTAATGTTGTCTCCGACCTTGAGAGCCACAACACCTTCCAGATCATCTTCCAAAGGCCCAAAATGTGGAAAAGGCTTGATGTTTGGCCCCATGAATATTTCCACGGTGGAAGGATCGTCCGCGGGAGGAACCAGATTCTCGTCATTGATGACGTACTTTTCGGGATTGGAAACTTTTTGATAATCACCGAGTTTTCTAGGGTCCGTGATTTTTCCAAAAATGGCGGACGCTACCGCAGTTTCGGGTGAACACAGAAACACGTTGTCAGGGAAAGTCCCGCTTCGTCCGGGAAAATTCCTCGGGAAAGTTCTCAACGAGACTGCTCCGGTGGCTGGCGCCTGCCCCATACCTATGCAACCCAGACACCCTGACTGATGAATTCGGGCTCCAGCCATGATGAGATTCATCACTCCCCCGGCCGAGGCCACGTTTAGCAACGCCTGACTACTTCCAGGATTGATCTCCAGGCTCACATCCGGATGGCAATGTTTTCCTTCCAATGCGTTGGCTGTAATCATCAAATCCCTGAATGATGAATTCGCCGATGAGCCTACGATAACCTGGTTCACCACAAGTCCTTCCATTTCCGAAACTTTCTTTATATTGTCAGGTGAACTTGGACAGGCTATTAAAGGTTCAATCTGGTTCAAATCAATCTCAATCACCTCTGCATACTGGGCATCGGGATCAGCCTTTATTTCCGTCCATGCGGAGCCTCTTCCCTGGCTTTCAAGAAATTCCCTGGTCCTGGAGTCAGATGGGAATATGCTCGTGGTAGCCCCCAGTTCAGCTCCCATGTTACCTATTACTGCTCGATCCGTGGCAGACAGGGTTTCAACACCAGGGCCAAAATATTCGAAAATCTTGCCTACGCCACCCTTGACGGTGAGCCTTCTGAGCATTTCAAGAATTAAATCTTTGGCCGAGACCCATGGTCCGAGAGCGCCGACCAATTTTACCCCTACTATTTTAGGCATGGTCAGATAAAAGGGCTTGCCCGCCATGGCCATGGCGACATCCAGTCCACCGGCCCCAATGGCCAGCATCGTCAGACCGCCATTGGTAGGCGTGTGACTATCTGAACCAAGTAGAGTTTTGCCCGGAACACTAAACCTCTCAAGATGAACCTGATGCGATATTCCATTGCCGGGACGACTGAACGTCACCCCGAATTTTGAAGCGACGGTTCGTAAAAAACGGTGGTCATCGGCATTTTTGAAATCGGTCTGCAGAAGATTGTGATCCACATAACTGACTGAGACCTCAGTTTTGACCCGAGGCAACCCCATTGCCATGAACTCAAGAAAGACCATAGTTCCAGTGGCGTCCTGAGTCAGAGTGTGGTCGATTTTTATGGCTATTTCAGTGCCCGGCTTTGCCTCGCCCTTGACCAAATGAGACTCTATCAATTTTTCCGCAACTGTTTTTCCCATCAATCACCTCTAACTCTTTCGATATTTGTATCCATTTTTTGTTTTGTCATCAGGTCAGGAGAGGCGCCCAATTCGTCACTGTCTTGCGTATCATCGGTCCCGCAGAGGACTTGACAACCCTGTTGTGGCACGGCAAGAGACAATCTATTCCCAAATTCGCAATCAGTTCAAGACTGTTCTTCATTTGCGCCGCGTCTGCAGTAAACAGGTCGTAACGCCCTATGGCGCCGTCAGCGTATATTGTGTCTCCTGATATGAAGAGTTTGTGCGCCTCGTTCAACAGGCCTATGCTTCCAATGGAGTGGCCTGGAATGTGTATTACCTTGAAAGGTAGCCCGCCGAGGTTCAACACTTCCCCTCCCTTGAGCTTTCTGTTGGGCTTTACATTGAAAAGGTCCTGGGGAATGGAAATCTGGGATCGAATCATCGATTCGAACATCTTGTTACCCCAAATAACCCTGTCATCTCCGCGTTCCATGTAATTGCCTTCTTCTTCATGAACCCAAACCTCCAGACCGGGAATGGCCTTCATGATTTCCGGCAGACAACCTATGTGATCCATATGAGTATGTGTCAGGATAACTCTCTTGATATATTCCGGTTTCACACCTACGCTCTCTATTTCAGACAGCTTGTATGAGCCCATGTCCATGAGTCCGCAGTCCACCATGGTGAAGTCTCTGGAATCCGGAAGACCAATCAGATAAACATGAGAATCTGGAAGAAACTTGTCTTTTCCGGCAATCCAGTAAACACCTTCAACTATTTTTTCTATCACTGAAACACCTCTATATTTACACAAGAAATAGGTCCATAAAGTCTAGCTGAGCAAACTACACAAAAATCCATTCCACCTCACTCTTTGGAATCAGATTATGTTTAATTTGCTCAGTGTACTGGCTCAGGACAACCCACTCTCCCCAGCCATGAGCTACGATTTCGGGATTTTTTGGATCCCTCAGGGACAGTATTTCACCACGAGCGTGAAAAAAGCGCGGAGCTGATGGAGCCCCCCGGATTCCGGCAGGCCGGCCTATGTAGAGCAACTGTTCATCGGGCAGAATCGGACGTTTTATGAAGAAATCCAGTTTTACCGACAACCCACCCAGCTTGTTCTCCATGAAACCGCCCCAGGCAGTGTTCTCATCGAAGATAGCTATCAGAACAAACGGATGGAGTTCATTTTTGTTAATGAGGAAAAATTTTGCCCTGTCAAAATCTTCGTCCTTATTGCCCCATAACACCGTCACCATTTTCTGGCCCTGGACCTCGTGGAATCTGAATGATCTCTCTAAACCCACTACATCTCTGGCATAACCGCAAACCAAACAATTTTTATAGTATGGCAGCCGCCTGAATTCTTCAGAAGGCATTGGCTCTACCGGGTAGGAGAAATTGTCGGCCGCTTTTGAGAAAATCGCTCTTAGATATGGTTTTCGGTCACCGAGCTTGGTTATTCTTATTACTGTGGAGTCGGGATCGCCTTCAACCTCCGGCTCCACCTCAAGCACAGCCTTGTCTCCAATTGATATTCCTGATCCCGCAAACCTGAAACTGATCTTGACAGGATACTGGGCTCTATCCAGATTCCGCCACACATCCAGGCACAGACCCATGGCGACTCCCCCGTGAGGGATGCCGATGTACCCTTCATGATGGTTTTCGAAAGTGATCTCCGAACCTGGGGCGCCTTCCTGCCCTTCCACTGCACGCATTCGAACAAATGGATCGGTTCCTGACATGAATGAATTGGGATTCTTGAACAATACTGACATTTTTAAGGTCCAGTTACTTTCTAGTTTGACCCACCCAAAAAAGTCCAGACTTCGAGGACATCTTTGCAGGTGGGTCGATTCTGTCAGCGATCAACAAAAAGTGACACGGCTTCCCCACCTCCAAGACACAGTGAAGCCATGCCTGTTTTTACGTTTCTCGCTTTCATTGCGTATATCAATGTGGTTAAAACCCTGGCCCCGCTGGCGCCGATCGGATGTCCGAGTGACACTGCGCCACCCATTACGTTGCATTTGGAAGCATCCAGGCCGAGTTCTCTCATGACACCCAAAGTAGAGCCGGCGAAGGCCTCATTTATCTCCATCAGATCGATCGAGTGATAGTCAATGCCTTCTTTTCCCGCCACTTTAGGAATTGAAATCATTGGAGCCATGAGAACATACTTCATGTCCATCCCCGCGCTGCCTTGCGATCCGACCCGGGCAAGAATCTCCAACCCCCTGGACTTGGCAGCCTCTTCAGACATCAATAGAACAGCAGACGCTCCATCCGATATGATTGAAGCGTTGCCCGCCGTTGCGACCCCTTCTTTCTGAAACGCAGGTCTCATTTTTGAAAGGGCCTCATAGGATGTTTCCCTAGCGCATTCATCAGTGTCAAAGATTTTGGGATCACCTTTTTTTTGAGGAATAGCCACCGGTAATATTTCATCCTTGAAACTGCCGTTCTTGATTGAATTGACCGATCTTTCATAGCTCATGGCAGCGTAACGGTCCTGATCTTCACGAGAAATGTTCCACTTCTCACTTATGAGGTCATTACTGATACCCATGTGGAAATCATTGACGATGTCCCACAGACCGTCGTGAACCATGTGGTCCTTGATGACTCCATTATTCATGCGATAGCCAAATCGCGCCTTATCAAGAAAATAAGGGGCCATGGACATGTTTTCCATTCCACCCGCTACGACAACGTCGGCGTCTCCGAGTTGAATTGCCTGAGCCCCGAGCATGACGGCCTTTAGTCCTGAACCGCAGACTTTGTTGATGGTGAAGCATTGTGTCTCAAATGGTAGACCGGCTTTTAGAGAAGCCTGTCTCGCAGGGTTCTGTCCATAACCGCAGGGCAGAACCTGGCCCATTATGACTTCATCAACTTCCGATTTATCCACTCCGGCACGCCTCACTGCTTCAGCTATTACCAAACCTCCAAGTTGAGTCGCGCCGATGCTACCCAGAGCTCCGTTAAAAGATCCCAAAGGTGTACGGTTTGCGCTTACTATTACGGCCTCACGCTTTTTGCCCATCCTATTTCCTTTCTCAAGGACCTTAATGGCTCTGAGGATTCGGAGCCTCAGAGCGGTTTTAGACTAAACCGTCGGTAGCAGCCGCCAATGACTTTTTGCGAATGTCAGATGTATTTCTCAATCAGTATTTCAGCAATCTGAACCGCATTTAGAGCGGCGCCTTTGAGAATGTTATCCGACACAACCCACATGTTGAGCCCGTTTTCGACCGATGTGTCTTCTCTGACGCGCCCGACCATTGTAAAATCTTCGCCGGCCGCAAGCGCAGTTAGTGGGTACTGGTTTTTGACCGGGTCATCCCAAAGCCGGATTCCCGGGGCTTTTGACAGAAGATCTTTGGCCTGCGCAGCCGTGAGCTTGGTTTCAGTCTCAACGTTCACTGACTCGGAATGACCAAAAAAGGTCGGCACCCTCACTGTCGTGGCCGACACCTTGATAGCCGGATCCAAAATTTTGCCCGTTTCCCAGACCATCTTCATCTCTTCCTTGGTGTATCCGTTATCAAGGAAGACGTCGATGTGAGGCAAACATTCATAGGCTATCCTGTGGGGATACACATTTGTCTTCATAGTCCTGAAATTGCGCAAAGAACTCCACAAGCCGTCCAGACCGTCATCCTTGGACCATTGGATGGCCTGGGCTATCTCACGGGACTGGTTGAGCATCTCTTCGATGGCGTCTTTCCCGGTTCCGGAGACGGACTGATAGGTCGATACCACTATGCGTTTGATTTTTGCCGCGTCGTGTATTGGTTTCAGGGCCACCAGCATCTGTATCGTTGAGCAGTTGGGGTTGGCGATAATGTTCCTGACCGTATACTGGGCTATGGCCTCCGGGTTGACCTCCGGCACCACCAACGGGACTTCGGGGTCCATTCTGAAATGGGCAGTATTGTCAACTACCACACATCCTGCCTGAGCCGCGTAGGGAGCAAACTTGGCGCTAATTGACCCGCCCGCTGAAAACAGGCCTATGTCCACTCCGGCAAAAGAGTTCTCTGTCAGCTCCTGAACAGGATGGTCCTCGCCCTTGAACTTCAACTTGCGTCCACTTGATCTCCCGGAAGCCAGAAGCAATATTTCACTTACCGGAAACGACCTTTGTTCAAGAACTTTGATCATCATGTTGCCGACAGCTCCTGTTGCGCCGACAACTGCTACTTTGTATCCATCTTTTTTCATGACCCGACAAATCTCCTCTTTATTTAGATTCATGCAAAAAAAGCCGGGCCGACATCACGTCATCCTGCGAAAACAACAACCTGAATTTCGGTTGCTCACGCCTCCACATGGCGCCCAGACCTTTTCTCTAATGCTCAAACGGACCGTCCGATCCTGACAATCCTGCTACTTCTTGTCCTTTTGACCACCCTGAACTGCTTCCTGCTCTACCGGCACCCTTTGCAAAGAGAAATCTCCGCTTGTGTTGTCTTTCCTGAACATCCATATCTTACCCGTGTCGGTGTCTATCATGAAAGTGTGTCCCTTCACATTAGGGCTGACAAATATCTGGAACCTGCCGGAACCAGACACACTTACTCCCGATTCCACCGTTTTGGCTTGCGGCTGTGATCCCTCTTTTCCAAGCGGCCACTGACCATAGCAATCCATTGCGCTCACGAACAAAAACAATGACAACAATGCACTGGTTACAATTTTTTCCATCACAAGCGCCTCGAACATATAGTAAAAGATATTTATATCAATATAAGCGCAATGCGTCAAAGAGGAATTGAATTTGATAAACCCAAGTAGAGATTCTCAGGGGAATCTTACTTGACCTATCCAATATTTTTATGGTATTAAAGGACAGATATATCCTAATACTTGAACATTTCATTTTTGTTTTTCGTGTGTATTAAAGAGTGGTTAGCTCTAATGTATTACAACGTTAATAACTTATATTGCAGGACCTCATGAAAAAACTAGCTATTTTTAGCACCTTATTCACGCTAGGCTTAATCATTTGTTTTACTGTCGATTACGTGAACGCGGAACCGACTGCGCAGGAAATTCTCCAGAAGGTGGCCGAACACGGTTTCAAGGACAGTTTCAGGGCAGTGCTTAACATAAAGACGTCCAAGGGCAAGAAGACTGTTTCAGACCAGACGATCTGGGTTGTTGGCAGAGTTAAGGGCGAAAACGCTGATTTTTTCTTTGATTTCGATGAACCGGAAGAATCCCGGGGCCTCAGGTTTCTTTTGCAGATCAGGGATAAGCAGGATCCGAAGGCTCTCATGTTCTTACCTTCCACGGGGAAAACACTTCCTCTGGCGACAGAAGATCCCTCCACGGACATTGGGGGCACAGGTCTGAACATGGATGACCTGATGGGTTTTATTCCTAAGGTCGGAGAGACTTTGAAGCTTCTCAAGGATGAGGCTGTAGACGGCCAGGATTGCTACGTGGTTCAGATAACCAGGCCGGACCAGAGAATCAGGAGTCTTTGGGTTCGGAAAAAAGACTATACGATAGTAAAATCTCAGGAATCCGACGCATCCGGAAAGGTCAAACGGACGTTTAAAGTTTCAGAGTTCTTTAGGACCTCCGACGGTAAGGACTACCCCCGAGAAGAGGAGATCACTGTGCCTGACAAGAATCTCCGTATTGTAGTCCGTCAGGAGAATGCGGTGTTTGGGATTGACGTTCCGGATGAACTCATGGACCAGAATTCTTTTGGCCAATTTAAGTGGAGAAATTAGACTGAGAGCGCCTGAATCCTTTTGATCTGATCAATTTAATTTGTTTATTTGAGGAAGAGTGTTTTGTCGATAAAATATATAAAAACGGTTGGCATTGCGCTGAGCGCGGTTGCGCTTGGCGGATGTGGAGGTCAGCTGAGCCGGCTACAGAACAGCATGGACCTGATGACCTACCACATGGGGACGATGGCCGCCAACATGCCCCAGATAGGCCATCATGCGGGCAGGCTGGCCAATGCTACTGAGAGAATGGAAGGGAAAGCTGATCGCATGGTGACGGACTTCCAGAAAAAGGGAGCTACCGCAGAGAGGGCCGTCCAGAACTACACCCAGACATTCATAGATAACGACAAAGCCATAGCGAAAAACCTGCAAGGAATAAAGCAGGAAATATCGGAATTGAAGCAGGGACAGCATACGGCCGGAACCCGTGTGGAAGGTCCTGATCAGGCAAAAATAAACGCCTCAATCAATGATAGAATCAGTCGTCTTGAAGCCCAAATAGCTGCGTTGAACTCTAAACTGAAATAAAATGTCCTTCCGGAAATGGCCTTGGAGAAGACCCCTACCTAATGTATCTCGAGGTTAACCTCTTTGCCGCGCTCTCTCAACAGGGCGGCAATTTCCTGAACACTTCTGCTTTTAAAACCCATCTCCTGAGGGAGGTTCGGGTTTAGATGAGCCGGGTTTATTGCCTGTCCCAGGAAAATATTGACACTATCTGCAAACAGGAATTCTCTTGCCAGAAGACTGGCGCCGTCTCTCAGGCCGGTAAGAGAGTCCACATCGGTGGCTTTCTGCAATATTTCCAATGTTGCGTTGACTGTATGAACACCTTCGGTGACAAGGTCTACACCCTCAAGTTTTCCGGTCGGCGGAATTTTGTTGGTCATTGTCGATAAATCTACAACAACGTCTTTTTCGAGAAACTTTGCCAATATCCCTGCAGTTGTGCCCCCGCTAACAATCTTTCTTCCCGGTAACTTCATGAATCTGTCAACCACGGCATTGTCATCGTCCCTTTTTACGGGTGGACCTATCATGAAAGAGGCAAAACGTTTGGGTCTTATTTTAAGAACCCCCA
The DNA here is from genome assembly GCA_964628605.1 of uncultured Syntrophaceae bacterium. Lineage (GTDB taxonomy): Bacteria > Desulfobacterota > Desulfomonilia > Desulfomonilales > Desulfomonilaceae > CAITZA01. Next base: position 13,000 of record CAZVOU010000249.1, on the reverse strand, counting down.
CGGTCGTGTCATCACCTGGCTTACCCTCATAAAGCTGTTTTGCCTGGTCAACCAGAATCTGGGCCACTTTCTGCGCTGAAACGTCTTCATAGACCTGCGTTTCCAGGAATTTTGCTATCTTCTCCCAGTCCCAGCCTAAGTTGAGCAATCCTCCGATTCCTGCGTGAATTTCTCCATCACTTACCGTCACAAGCCAGTCCCCAGCTTCCGCATGAACATGGGCTTCCCTGATCTTGCGACTGCCAATCATCCTGTCCCTATATTTCAATTCGCTTATGTATCCCCTCTTGAGAAAAAAAGTTGGAGGATTGTCAAATTCCGCCAGATATACCCTACCATCCTCTTTAACCTTGAGCAATGTGAACGTGCTGTAAGCTATCTTTCTGACCTTGCACTCAGGCAGAGTGTCCGTCAGAGTTTCGACCACCTCTTCAAGTGGCAGTCCTCTCTCCATGAGCCTTGTGGCGATGCGAGTCGTTAAGGTAGCAAGAATGTTGGCTTTTACACCACTTCCCAGGCCATCGGACAAGACCATTAATTTGCCGGCTCCTATGGGGGCCACCGAGAGAGAATCGCCACAGAGGATCTCGCCGTGCTTGCAGATGTTGGCGCCCCCTGATTCTATGAATAGTGGCTGACTCATCTGGCTGTTCCCCCTTCACCGGCCAACTTGATCAGTTCAAAAAGCGCAGCCTTCGTCTCAGCGGTAGTTTCTCCCAACAATCCCGCTATTTCCTGAGCCACCCTCATCTGCTGGTGAATTACCTGGTGAGCCTTGTTTATTGTTTCCGTCTTGAACACTTCAGCCTGCTGGTCTTTCATCAGTGTTTCCGTGACATCCAGCAACATCAGCACACGCAGATCTTCTTCCGGCAATTTAAAGTTATACAGTTTGGCTGTCCTTCCGACTTCAGGCAATTGAAGCCATTTAGAGCCGCCGGAGTCTTGGGCCCCTTCCAATGGATCAACCCCGAACAGTTCATTAAATGTCTTTCCCTGAACCTCTTCCTGGTCTTCGCGTCGCGCCAACTCCAGGAAGGACTTGTTGCTGTAGACGACCCTATGGGCGCTATCAGCCAGTGAGATAGCCACCGGCAATCTCTGGAATATTGTTTCGGCTCTCTGTGAGGCGTGTTGTCGTCGTGTTTTAGCCAGCATCTGCCGTGTCTGAAGGGCTGTATAGACCATCAAAAGAATCTGGTGGGGCCCAAAAGGCTTGGGAAGATAATCGTAGGCGCCTGCTTTCACTGTTTCAACAGCTTCTTCGGTGTTCTTGAATGACGCAGTCAGTATGACTAGAATCTCGGGCTGTCGGATCTTGATCTCCTTGAGAAGCTGCATGCCTCCCATGGACGGCATAGCTATGTCTGTGATTATGACATCATAAAAGTCACGCTCCAGTTCAGCCAACGCTTCTTCAACCGAGCCCGTCAGCTTAACTTCAAAACCTTCGGATTCAAGTATTCTCTGGCATACATCCAGCACATTGTTGTCGATATCCAGCACGAGAATCCTGCTGGTAGCCCCGGTGGCTCCGTCTTCGTCGTCCGGGAAAGTCATCAGTGGATCGGATATATGAGCCATAATATGAGCCATTCCATCCGCCATTTTTTCCAGGGAAGCCAGTTTCTTTACCCTCTCGACCTGCTCTCTGGCCTGGTTTAACTGGCCGGTCTGTTCGGCGACCTTGGATGCCAACTGCTTGCCCCATTCTTCAAGTTTACCCCTGGACTCAGCAAGGTTCCTGATCATAAGATTGAAAGTGGCCGCCAGTTCCCCCACCTCGTCACGAGCTACCACCGGAACTTCATGAGTCAGGTCTCCCTCAGCCGCCCTCTTGGCCGCCAGAAGCATCTGTTCCAATGGACGGTTGATCCAGTTAACCAGGACGTAAGAAATTCCGCCCATGAGAATTACGCCGAACAACGCTATTATCAGAAAAGCTCCTACCAGCCTGTCTATGACGGACAATATCGGACGCTCCATGGTAGAAACCTGAAGTGCGCCGATTATGGCTCCGGTGACGTCACGGATAGGCTCGGTGGCGGATATGTAGTCCGTGCCGAAAAGTGTTTGGTGTGAGACTTCCGTTTGTCCGCTATTAAGGATCGATCTCTGGAGGGACTTCTCGAGTTCGAATCCAACCACTGGCAGATGGTCAGGACCTCGCAAGGTTGAACTGATTGCTGAGGCCCCCTGATATATGGCTATAAAGCCGACATCCTTGCCCTCGTGAGCCTGCCCCCTGAAAAGCCTCTTGGCTATGCGATCAACCAGGACATTATTGTTATTTACAAGTATTCCGCCGTAAACAGCCCCTATGACCCTAGACTCGGTCATTATCGAGGTTTCATGCACGACAGGATAGGCCGATTCCACAATCATGGCCGTTTTGATCCCAGACTGGACCAGGCGCTGATAAAGATTGGGATTGTCCTCGCACAACGCTTCGACCTGAATCACTCTGAATCCGGCGGCGGCTTTGCCCCCGAGAGCGCTATTGACAACTGAATTATTGAGTTTGCCCCCTTGGCATTCAATCTGAAACGCTCTGGCCACAAATTTTGCCGAGGTATCCACCACAGAGAGAAAATCAAGGTCATTTTCTATGTTCAGCATTGCCAGCCTGTTCCGAATTGACGATACATCGTTGGCGGTCATCAGTTCCGGAATTTTTTCAGACCCGGCAATAAGCCTGACCTTAAGTTCAAGGTTTTCCTGAAAATTGGACAGTATATAACCGGCGGTAGCAAGGTCACCACTCAGATTGTTCCTGGCCTCCTCCATGATGGTATGCCTTGCCAGGCGCATCCCAAGAATCACCGTCACAAGACCGACCAGGATGGCTACACCCAGAAAGCCGCCCAATACTTTTTTCTTGAGAGAGAAGTCCTGAGCCCAACTTGAAAAGTCTGCCCAACTCCTCCACGGCGCACGATTCCCCTTGCCTGGCTCCATAACGCGCTACCCCTGTTTTTATCTTTTTTTGATGATTTCTTTCTCGAAGATTGCTTGGGCGTCTTCGACTGAACCAGCATGGAACAGCACATCATCTATGAGCAGATTAGCTCCGTCCGTGCAATGATCCATGCAAAAGGTGCCTTTGAGTTCAACCTGCTTCTCGAGTCCAGACTTCTGAATTGCTTCTTTGAAGTAATTAATAATCTCGTGAGAGCCCTTTAAATGGCACGCGCTCCCAACGCACACGGTTATCACTCGCATGAAAGTTGTCTCCTTTCGTGGACAAACCGATATGTCTAAACGCTGAAGAACTTGGATTGTTCGAGAAAATCAACAGGTTATCCCCTTAAACACTAGCAGGGGCGGTCCCAAAAGCTTACAAGGTTGCCCTGGATTATCCGTCTGAGTATCTTTACGAGTTGTTCTGGCAAGAGTAATCCCTAGTAATTAAAAAAATTTCAGACCATCAATTCCATGTCAGCTTAGACGTCCAGCCAAAAGTAGTCAAGAACCAATTTCTATGATGGTCACAGTAAATTGTTGGCTGATTTCAAATGTCGCTCCGGCATGAAGATATTTTTTGGGGCCTACACAGAACGCGTCCCCGCAACAGTTGATTGACCAATGGTTCCAGATAATAGATTGAGATCCATTCAATGACGGGAGCGGCCACTGCGTCACCGAACCCGTAAAGAGCCTTGGATTCATTAACCTTGATGTTGAAATCTGAGGCCCCCATCAGTCGAGCGCACTCACGAGCCGTCAGAAGCCTGACCCGAAAACCGCCCTTACCGCCACGGAAGAGTATCTGCCTGGCGCTTCCGCCACGAGGGGTTCGAAGACACCCAGCCAGCCCGTCATTTCTAATCTCAGCTCGGGTGACTCCTTTCCTGACCCTTCGAAAGACCGTGCCATAGTTATATTGATCGTCATCAATCATCATCTGGGCTTTGAGCCGGTGCTCCGGATTCATCTGGGCCAGCAGGTAGGCTGCTCGCTGAGCGCTCCACCACTGCGGGTTTTCATCAGGAATGTCCTCGATAAAGTCTTTTAGTGAGTTTTTCATCTCTGGCGGACTCGGAAGCCTGCGGATTAGCCATTTCACACTATTGTTGCCGCAAATGAATTCAACCAGCTTTTTCGGTCTTGTTGAACTTACAAGCTCGCCTGGATCACATCGGGATGATTCCCCAAGCCCTAAAGACTGCAAAATGCCAATGATGAATAACCTCTTACGACTTTGCGGGACAAAGTCGGCGGCATCAAGCTGAAAAGTGTCCACCAGGTAGCCCCGTTCGTTCAATGCTTTTAGGGCTGCCTCAAAGTCTTTCCCGGAACCCGACGTAAGAAATCCCGGCACGTTCTCTATCATCACAATCGGCGGACGCCTCTCCGCCATCTCCGACAGGATGCGGATAAATTCCCAGAAAGTAGACGATTTTTCTCCTTTCAAACCTTTTCGAGACCCGGCAAGAGAAGTGTCATTACATGGAAAGGAAGCCGTAGCAAGCGTAACATCAGGTATGTCAAGGCCTCGAATTTCTTTGACGTCTCTAAGATCGAATGCTTTATCTTCATTACCGAAATGGTCGGAATACATCTGATACTTGTTCAGATCGATGTCATTAGCGTAAGTGACCCGCCAATTGCGTGATTCAAGTCCCATGCGAACCAGACCTATTCCCGCAAAGAATTCCGCTACCTTTTTTTCGGAAAGCATCCATGTGGAAAAGTCATGCCCGGTTGTCGCCTCGCACGCGTCTTTGACCATAGAGACGCAGCCATCCAGATTATTCTTGATTGAGGATTCCCACAAACGAAGGACCTTCCAGCCGTCTGCGAGCAATCTTGCCGTGGAATCGACATCACGACGCATATTGCTCCTGATTTTCCTGAGCCAGTATTCGGAGTTTCCGGTTTTGCGGAATTGTTCCTCCAGACATGTGAGCCCCCGTCTGGACCACTGTCCGCCGTGCCAGTAATCACCGTCAATAAAGACTGCAAGTTTGGTTCCGGGCAATATGAGATCGGGCTTACCGGGAAGATCATCCGTGCGGAGTCTGTAGAATATTCCAGCCTGTCTAAGAGCCTTCCTGAGATTTATTTCCGGAGTGGTATTTCGGCTATGAACCTTTCGCATGATGGATGAAATGTCACGGGTCTGCGTCATTTCAACTGCCTCATCCGAAAACCAGCTTCGCAACAATCCGTGACATTCTCACAAAAATGAACCGGCTTCACAAAGCCCTCAGAAACTCAGGTCGTAACATTCCCTGATTCTTGGCTTTGAGCACGTGGTCTATCGCATTTAGTATTTCTTCTTTGTCCCGCGGTAATGTGGCCTTCACCGGTAAATAATTGGAAGCGTGGTTCGACCGGAAAACGCAGTCGGTAAAACTGGAGTCGGCAATCATGGTTCGCAATTCCTTTATGAGATCAAACGGATCAGGAACCACGAAGTTTCCCGCTGTGTATTCATCATGCAGTGGGGTTCCAGGGACGGTTATAACACTCAAGGCGCCTACATAATCCGGGTCCATGTCGGTCAGGATTTTTGCCGTAGCCCTGGCATGCCGCTGACCCAGCTCAAGACCGCCTATGCCGAGCAACACAGTTACTGACAACATGATGCCCGAATCTTTCACCCTTTTGGCTGCCTCAACCAACTGGTCGTATGTGGACCCCTTGCATATCTTTACCAATAATTCAGGATCGCCGGTTTCAACACCAAGGTAGATTATTTTCAGATTCAGCGCTCGAAGCTCCCTAAGTTCATCGACCGACTTCCTCAGTATGTCTTTGGCGTTGGCGTAAACACCAACTCTCTGGACCCATGGAAGAATTTCCTTGACTGATTTGAGCACTTCAACAAGGCGTTTCTGGGGAATGCAAAGGGCGTCGCCGTCCGCCAGAAAAACCCGCTCTACAGGCCCCATCTGCCGGCAGTCCTTTAAATCAGCCCTTATTTCCTCAAGCGATCTTATCTTGAACTGCTTGTCCTGGTAACTACCGCAAAACGAACACTTGTTATGGCTGCAACCGAGGGTCGCCTGTATTATCAGGCTGTCCGCCTCACTCGGTGGTCTGTAAACAGCGCCTATGTATCTCAATGTATGTCTCCTGGGGTGTCAATTTATCATCCCGACGATGTTAAACCTTTGCACTATGGGATTCAATGCTAAAAAGTTACTGGATATAATTCAATTTATCTGCAAAAATATGATTGTCCAGTTTTTCGATTGTCAGCGACTCACATCCACGTCAATTTTTAACGGATACTGGAATCGTAACAAATTGTTCCTGTTGGTTGCGCCAAACCCATAGTTGACTAAGAAAATGATTTTGCCCCGCTTTTCCGATTACTTGATTCCCTAGGCGCCTATCCTTCACATATGCTGATTGGAGAATGCCACATATTCATAAGCCAACATCAATGCTGTCATAAAAAACTATCCAATCCTTAAAACTTGCCGTTAGAGGAGACAGGAAATGACAGAAAATGGATTCGATTCCGGACCGGCAAAGCACAAAATAGATTTTATTGTTAATTATAGATGGCTCCTCGTTGGAATCGTCGCCATTCTGACAACGTTTCTGGCGACCCTCATACCGACTGTTGCGGTCGATCCCACACTGAAATCGGTCCTGGTCACTTCATCTCCATCATTCTTCGAATATCAGAAGTTCAGGGAATTCTTCGATGACGATGAATATGTGGTGATCGCCATTAAACCGCTGACGAGTGTCAAGGACCAAGCGCTATTGCTCGCAGTTGACGGGCTCACCCGAGGACTGACCGGGATTGACGGCGTTGTCGAAGTCTTTAGCCTCACCAACCTTCGCATCTACCAGAAACAGGGAGAAAACCTTGCGAATCAATTTGTTGTGGCAAACAAAGACGACCAGCTTGTGTTTCCGGACGAGGTGACGCTGGAAAAGGTTCGAAAGGCTATTCCGCTGGTTGATCTCCTGATCTCACAGGATCAAAAAACAATTGGCTTAATCTTTCGCATTGATGATGAGTTGAAGTTCGATCACAAGGCAAACTCGGAAATTCTGGGCAAGGTCAAGGACCTGATAAAGGCGCTAGGACCTGTCGGGGCAGATTGCAGGATGGTCGGCCAGGCTGAACTTCGTCAGGCCATTTTGAAATACACTCTCAAAACCGCCTTAATATTTGGTGTGCTATGCACTCTGATATGTGTGGCGGTGACCGGTTACGTGTTCCGAAACATAACGGTCACAATAGTGACAATGGCCATACTCGGCCTGTGTGTCCTCTGGGTGCTTGGAATCATGGCCGTCTTGAGGGTACCCATAAACGCCACGACCAGTCTTTCCTTCGGTCTGATTCTGATCACCACACTGGAGATGGTTATCCACATGGTAACCAGATACAACCAGTTCCGAATGGACATTCCTGACAGGATTCAGGCTGTGAAACAAACCGTCCGTTTCCTGTCCCGACCATTTTTCATATGTTCGGCCACCACGGCGGTTGGTTTTGGATCATGCATGATCACTTCCATTCCGATGATTTTTCAACTCGGACTGATCATGTCACTTGCCATTAGCATTGCGTTTTGCCTGGCCATGATCCTCATTCCGACACTGATCATCTCCATAAGATCAATGGATTTGAAGGGAATCGCTCCTGAAAATGAGGATCAGGCGCCGAGTTCCCTGAACTTTGTGATGAACTCCATCAGAAATCATCACCTTCTCTTCACCATTGTTGGTTTTGCCGTCATTTTGATAATGCTGTCGGGCGTGCCGTTAATCCGGTCTGACCCGCAGATACTCCATCAACTAGGGGAAGCCAGGCCCGAGGTTAAAGACATAAGGTTCGTTGAAGCGAATCTCTCAAGCATCCATTCGGTACAATTGATGCTTGAGACAAAGGACAGCTCATTTAAGAGAGCGCCCGTCTGGCAAAAAGTTCAGGAACTGGAATCCCGCCTTAAAGAGATACCTCAGGTTGTTTCTACTGATTCCCTTTTTTCTCTACTTGAGTACATCAGGGACATGGTTGTAAATAAGGACTCAGACTCAGGGAACTTCTTCACCAACCCAAAATTGTTGCCTCAAATGTTGTTCCTCACATCTTTCACATCTGAAGGCAAACGTCTTGTTCGCAAGCATGTTGATGATGGATTCGATCGTCTGAACATTACGGTCAGGATAATCAATGACGCGGCCATACCGGTGATGGACACGGTTGAAAAGATCAGGAAGACGGCGGAAACGGTGATGCAGGATAGCGCATCTGTCACCGTAACCGGGGAGTTGGTGGTAGTGGCCGCCCAAGGAGAAGATCTGGTCAATTCGGAAATCCAGTCCATGTTCGTCGCAATCGGGGTCATAACAATACTGATGATGCTTCAGATGGGTTCGGCGCTTTTCGGCCTGATAAGTCTCATTCCCAATATCCCGCCGGTGTCCACAGTGTTTGGTATCATGGGTTACATGAGAATACCTCTGGACGGGGTCACTGTTTTTGCTGCTACCGTGTCAATCGGTCTGGCCGTGGACAACACCATCCAGTTCGTAAACCAGCTAAAACGTGAAATTAAACACAATCCGGGCCGCGATGTAGAGTATTGCATGTTCAAAGCATATAGTCTGGCTGCCAAACCGATGCTGTCATGGTCCGTGGTTACCCTGCTCGGCTTCCTGGCAATGATTGCCACACCATTTCAGGCGGCAGTATCTTTCGGACTCCTTGTGGCGTCCGCTGTTTTCATGGGAATATTTGGCGATCTCATTTTCATGCAGTCGATGATACTGACCTTCCCGGGGATCAGGACCGTAATTCAAAAAATAGTGGAGCGTGAAACCCATTCCTCAACCGGTTATGACACATCCGGAAAATGATACTTGATTCTGTGTGACACAGAATCCGGTGTGTGGATGTCGGAGCATTACTTAATTCCAAAAAGGGGGGACATTTTGAAAATGTAACGAAAGCGATTTAATCATCATGAAAGCAACCAAACTATCCCGGCGAGCGTCCACAACATTTCTCCTACTTTTTTTACTTGTTTCCATTCAAAATGCCGATGCCTTTGAAGCCCGCGTCATAGGGGTGATGGATGGCGACACCATAGAGGCGCTTAAGGATCGTAAACCGGTCAGAATAAGGCTTTACGGAATCGACGCCCCGGAACGTGACCAGGATTTTGGTTCCAAAGCCAGAAAATTCACTTCTGAAAAGGTTTTCAAAAAGATCGTCGAGGTAAAACCTGTGGAGACTGACCAATACGGCCGAACGGTAGCCAAGGTCTACATAGATGGAAAATACCTCAACCAAATGATTGTGGCCGAAGGGTTAGCGTGGTGGTACAAGTCTTATGCAGAAAAAGACCGGGATTTGGAGCTGGCTGAAAAAGAAGCCAGGGATTCGAAACTAGGTTTGTGGTCACATCCGAATCCGGTGGCGCCCTGGAAATTCAGGCGTCAGAAAGCGTCCTCCCGCAATGTCCCCTGATTGACAAGATTCAGTAATGTTTAACGGAATCGCAATTCAACTTTTACAGGGAAGTCTTCAGCAAAATAACGGGCGGCTTCCGAAATTCTGGAGTATTGTCCGGCGCTACGGACTACACCTCTGACAATGAGTTCGGACCCTGAAGACAAAACTTCAAGAGTAGGAACGTAGAGTTTTGTGTCGATCATAAGGCCCGCCCTGACTCTTGCGGCCGCGGCGCGAAGCCTGACCAGATTTTGAGCCTGCTCGGTTTTGAGCCTGTCTCTGGCAAGCAGCGCTTCACTAAGAACATTGATTATTCTATCCGCAGGCATCATGGCAGTATTGAAAATAGCGTCATAAAACTGGGGGTTGTTTAAATCCTTGCCATAAAGAGCCTGAACAAAACCGGCGCGTTCCCGATCCTTCTTTTTTGCAATGTTTTCCGCAATCTTCCTGTTTACCGATTCCCACGCCGAAATACGCTCTACCCTCTCCTCCATCGGCGCTATGAATCTCACCCGATAAGCATGGGGGACACCCTCAAGCAGAAAACATGATCCTCTACCGGCCAGGATGACGTTGTCATTTATACAGTGACTGAGCATGACACTCTGAAGGAGCGCGCCGAATACCTTGAATGACCAGTCATGTTTTTCCCAGGTTGTAGGGGCGCTTTCGTCAAACTCCCGCGCCCATTTTTCCCATTTAGGGCCTCTCTCCCCTATCTCCGCCATCAGGGAACGTTTGTCGATGTAACTGTAATTTAGAGACCGGGCTATCTCAAGCCTGATTTCTCTGATTCCGCTTCCGTACTGCCTGGAAATAGTCAGTATGGCCATGGCCCCTCACTCATTCAAGACTTGTCTGGGAAAAATAACCTTTAAGATGCGCTCTCGGCATTACCCTTCAATGTAATTCCAATCCCCGGCTCTTACAACCATTTTCGTGTGTCAGCACATAACTGTCAGTTTCGCTCACAAAACCTTCTCTCTAACAGTGGCTGTACAGTATGGTGAACATGTTTTAGACGAAAAAGCATGCGCTCCTTTTTTTCAGCCACCAGCAAAACCGCTCCGACGGTGCGAACAAATGTGACCCAACTCACAAAAAAAGCTTGATATATTCGTTACAAAATATACACTATGCTGGACTCAACAATCAATCAGTTTGTTGAGAGACATGATTCTTTTTCCAGGAAATAACGGACGGAATTCTGCGTCGGAATTTTCACTATACTGAATGAATTTAATTTTTGCAGTTTGCAATCAGCCATTCTGGAATCAGCGGCATGTTCAGCGTGGAGCTGGTTTTTGGACCGTTCGAGACAAACGGTTAATATGGCTGGCAGGTAATGGTGAGTCTGGATTCGGCTGCGTTGTCCGGATAAGAGAGAGGCTATCTGGTCATGGATCTTGGAATGCTCGGGACGATTAACCTGGACTGGGAGTTCTTTTCCAGTCTTTTCAGTATAATTCTCATAAATGTGGTTCTGTCCGGAGATAATGCTGTTGTCATTGCAATGGCGGTCCGGTCCCTGCCGCGAGCGCAGAGACAGAGGGGTATCCTTTTGGGAGCAGCCGGAGCGGTTGTTCTCAGGATAGTGATGACCTTCTTTGTCGCTCAGTTCCTTCAGACCCCATACCTCAAACTCATAGGTGGAGCGCTAATACTCTATCTGGCCGTAAAGCTGTTTGTGGACATCAACCCTGAAGACGATGACGAACGTGAGGCCAACAGCGTCTGGCAGGCGCTGAAAATTATTGTTGTGGCCGACGTCACCATGTCCCTGGACAACATGCTTGGAGTGGGCGCCGCATCCAAAGGTAACCTGTTTCTACTGATTTTCGGTCTGACCACCAGCATCCCAATCATGATATTCACCAGCAACCTTCTCTCAATGCTCATGGACAAATATCCCATAATTGTGACCATTGGCGCTGCGCTGCTGGGAAAGGTCGGCGCTGAGATGATGATTACAGACCCGGTATCCGCGCCGTTCCTCCCGCATTCCGACCTGTTCGAATACGCCGCCATGGTTGTAGGGGCTGTAGGAGTCATCATCGTGGGAAAACTCTGGGGATGGATGAATCGGCGCAAGGCCGGAATAGAGGTCTGATTATCAGTGTCCTGAAATCTCGAAATGGACACCCAGCCCCGTTTTGTAAACAAAGAGTCGCTGTTGTTAAAGATCAGGGGAGATCGGTGAGGCTTTCAGACTCCCTGCCACCCTCCCCCAGCATGCAAACGACGCCTGTTTCAATCCCAGAGACACACCAAAGCGACCCGATCCATCATTTTTCCACATTTGGGACAAAGACCTGGGTCGGTCCATCTCTTCACGTTCGTCCCCTTGCACTTCTTGCATCTCAGGTCAAATTCGAAGTCGGGTCTTAAGCCTTCTCCATCAGGATTCAAAGCTTTTTGCGGATCGTTTGAAATGCAGATGTCGCGAAGTTCCCGGCAATCTTCACACACTATTGTTGTAGTAACCGAGGACATGCCGGAATCGGCGCCTCCCGACACCTCTATGTCGTAGCCGCACGCCGGACAGAAAAACTGGTAAAGCGTCCCCATTAAACCGCCCCCATTGGCCTAGGATGTTGGAGCTGGACAAAGTCCCTTCTCTAACGTAGTAGAAGTGAATAAGAAATGCCAGTTTTCAATACGTAAATGCTGTTAAAAAAGGCGGGACAGAAGCCTAAAACAATGCTGTGATATTTGCGCCTAATATAATTGGATTTCGCATAAAATTGCAGTCGGTTCTGAGTGGAGCATCGGTTCCGGTGCCCAGTTTTTCCCTATACACCACTTCAACTGACTGTAGCTTACATGAATACTCGCTATATTTAACAAATCCTCCAGCACCTATACCCCGCCAAATAGGTGCCGATAGTTGGGCAAACGCCTCATAAAAATATCCTGAACTGATTTCACTTTCTAATCTGACAAAATTAGCATCAGCAGCTTTCCCTTGCACGTTGTAATTCACCAACTCCTTATAAGATATTACCCCTGGCATGGAAGGTGAAGCTATTATGTGAGTTTTCAAATCTAGTCTTGACCATAAATTCCGTTCATAACTCACCCCACCAAATGGTATTCCAACACTAATATCTAATCGACCTTTTTGAGCCGGGTTTATGTAGTTGTTGTTTCGGGGTAAGATATTTTCCGGTTCGGAATAGGTAGTCATGAAAGAATCGTATATAAAACCGAGCATCCCTGTAAGTGATTCACTAAATGTGTAGTCGATCGAAAATTTGATATTGTAAACGGTTGTCCGTATGTTCCAGTTGGCTTGAGCTACTTCTGGATTACCAGGGTCATTACTAAAATATGTTTCCTGAACCTTGTTATTTCTAGGCGCAAGATATCCCAAGGTAGTAGTGAAGCCAATTGGAAAAACTGTCTTTACAGGAATAACGAATTCCAACGGGAGGCCTTTCATTTTTGAGGACTGAAGGTCTTTGATTTTAATACCAGTCATGTCTACTCCGTAAAGTTCGATGGCACGGTTGTTAACAAAGGTTATTTTTTCACCCCTCATTTCATAAATGGCAACTCCCGCCG
>CAZVOU010000248.1:0-2584 GCA_964628605.1 uncultured Syntrophaceae bacterium | reverse complement strand
GTTCGCATATCCACTCACGCAATCGACATGTTGATGAGCTATCACTGGCCCGGTAATGTTAGGGAGCTTGAAAACTGCATTGAACGCGCTGTCTTGTTGAGTTCTGACAAAGTAATACACTCTCACCAACTTCCACCTACCCTGCAGACCGCATTAGCCAGCGGGACAATTAACAATGGGGCTTTGGATAGCACACTGGACAACATGGAGCGTGATTTGCTGGTGGACGCTCTCAAGACGGCCGGGGGCAACAAGGCCAAGGCAGCCAGGGCTCTGGGAATTAGCGAACGCGTCATTGGCCTCAGAGTAACGAAGTACCAGATTGACCCAAGACGCTTCCGTACCATAATGTAACAAGACTCACGAAAAGTTACTTTATGGTAAGGTGAAATTCTCGTTTAAACCCTCTGTGCATTCATAGCCAAACGTCATTCAGTTTATTTTCAGATAGTTACAGTTTTAGACATGGTCTCATTGGCAATGGCGCCTTCATTGCTTTAGTCAGGTCAACTTCAAAAAGGGCGAGTTTATGTGACAAGCCTTTGGTTTTGGAGAGTCGGCTGACACCTGGTCTCGAAGTGGAAACATTGTCCACAAGACTGGCCGGGTTCAAAAATAGTTTATGGAGGTTAAAGGCAATGAATCAGGCTGACAACGCATGGGTGCTGGTATCTTCGGCTTTTGTGCTGCTCATGACTCCCGGACTGGCGATGTTCTATGGGGGAATGACCCGTTCCAAAAACGTCCTGTCAACGATGATGCATAGTTTCTTCGTCATGGGACTGGCTTCAATAATATGGCTTTTCTACGGATTTAGCCTGTCTTTTGCTCCGGACGCGTGGGGTGGATTAATCGGCGGACTAAATTATTTCGGTCTTAACGGCATTGGATCGGATCTTTTCCCTGATCTACTTGATCCTTCCAAAACAATGACAATCCCCGGAACTACCTTCATGATCTTTCAGTGTATGTTCGCAATAATTACCCCTGCCCTGATATCCGGAGCTTTCGCTGAAAGGATGAAATTCAGTTCCTTCGCGCTGTTCATGTTTTTATGGATTAGCATAGTGTATTGCCCGGTAGCTCACTGGGTTTGGGGTCCTGGAGGTTGGCTTAGCGGGATGGGCGCTCTGGACTTTGCAGGCGGGACTGTGGTCCACGTCAACGCCGGTGTCGCCGCTCTGGCATGCGTGTTCGTGATAGGAAACAGAAAAGGCTATGGATCAACTCCGATGATCCCACATAACCTCACACTTACTCTGTTGGGCGCAGGACTGCTGTGGTTCGGCTGGTTCGGATTCAACGCCGGCAGCGCGCTATCCGCTAGTGAAGGGGCAGCCATGGCCTTTGTTGTTACACATATGGCCACAGCAGCAGCAGCCTTGAGCTGGATCACCATGGAGTGGATCATTAAAGGTAAACCGACTACCTTGGGTATCGCCTCGGGCGCAGTGGCAGGTCTGGTTGCCATTACACCGGCCGCTGGTTTTGTCGGACCCATATCATCAGTCATTATAGGTCTTGGCGCTGGAGCATTGTGTTACTTCGCAGTCCTGGCAAAACACTCGTTCGGCTACGATGACGCCCTGGACGTGGTCGGCGTGCATTGTGTAGGCGGGATATGGGGCGCCATTGCCACCGGACTATTCGCGTCCAAAGCCATCAACGCCGCCGGTAGTGACGGGCTTTTCTTCGGAAATCCTGGCCAGTTATGGACACAGATTGTGGCGGTGCTGGTGACCATGGCCTACTCTTTTATTGTGACCCTGATCATTCTCTACATTATCAAGGCCATCATGGGTGTCAGGGTGTCCGAAGAGAATGAGTTCGTCGGCTGTGACACCTCAGAACATGGAGAAACAGCTTATAACATTTGATGAGAAAATCACGAAAATGTGGATTTAAAATGCTCTTATGAAATATGCGTCAAACTTGACTAGGAATATGACTTTTACTCAGAGGTGTTGATTATGAAAAAATTAGAGGTGATAATAAAACCTTTCAAACTCGATGACGTTAAAGAGGCGCTTCATTCCATCGGTGTCCAGGGGATGACAATATCAGAGGTCAAAGGGTTTGGCCGTCAAAAGGGACACAAAGAAATTTACCGAGGCGCAGAGTACCTGGTAGATTTCCTGCCCAAAATAAAAATGGAAATGGTCATCCCGGCAGAAACCGCTGAACGTGTGATAGAAAAGATTATTGCCGCAGCCAGGACAGGAAGCATAGGAGACGGAAAAATATTTGTCACACCCATCGACACGGCAGTGAGAATAAGGACAGGCGAGAAAAACGCAGATGCGGTCTAAGGTTAAACACAACAGGTTGGGTAATTGAGAGAGTTATCTGATCTTAATATTCGGAGTTCGGACTTACCGAACTCCCTAAACCGCAAAACACGCTCAGCGAAAATCATGGATTCCTGATTCGATAAACATGAAAGTTCAACCGGCGCACTTGCTACAAAAATGTCGGATATTCATAAAAAAAATACTAAAATGTCGGACAGTTTCCGGCTTTTTTATTATGCTAAGCAACTTTGAAGTGACTTTATGTCGTATAATCTGATAGTTATCTAACCAAA
>CAZVOU010000247.1:0-26151 GCA_964628605.1 uncultured Syntrophaceae bacterium | reverse complement strand
GCCGAACAATGGCTCAGAACTCAGGGAATGGATTTCATGAGGGGTCCTCTCAACCCTTCCACCAATTATGAAGTTGGATTGCTCGTAGACGGGTACGAACATTTTCCGGCGCTTATGATGCCGTGGAATTTTCCATATTATCTGGAACTGGTCGAAGCCAACGGCCATGTTAAAGAAAAAGACCTTCTGTCTCTGAGGCTTTCTCGAAGTGATCCTTTGACACCAAAAATAGAGCGTCTTGCCCAGCGAGTCAGAAGGAAAACCAATGTAACCATAAGACCTTTCTCAAAAAGGAATTATCTTTCTGATGTAAGGCTTCTTGTGGAAATTTATCATGACGCATGGAGTGAAAACTGGGGCTTTGTGCCGTTGACTGAAAACGAAATAAATGAAATGGCAAAAAACCTGAAACGCGCCCTCGAACCCGATCTCGTTTTCTTTATAAATTATGAAGACGAGCCGGTCGGAGTCGGGATGGTTCTGCCGGATTTCAATCCAATGCTCAAGGAACTCAATGGGAGCATATCCATATCCGGACTAATCAAATACCTGTTCAGGCACAAGAATGTAACAGGCGCTCGTGCGCTAATGGGCGGAGTGAAAAAGAAAGTACGCAACCTCGGTCTGCCGGTGGTGATCTTTGACTACCTGAACCAATTACTCAGAAAAGACACCAGAATGGACTACTTTGAAATGGGATGGAATCTGGAAGACAACGACGCAATCAACAAGTTGGAACTTGCCATTGGGGCTCACGTTCGCACCAGATACAGAGTATTCAGAAAAGATTTTGTCTGACCAGGTCTCCCTCTCGACAATTTTTTCTCCTTACATTTTTAAATCCCGTTTTGATAAGATGCGGACACAGGGCATTTTTTGTTGATCCCCTACGTCAAAAATTTATTCGTATTTTAAGGACATTTGAAACGTGAAGACTTTATTGATCAATCCGAAATTTCCTCCATCATTCTGGAGTTCGGAAGAGCAGTTAAAATTCATGAGAGCAAAGGCGGTAACTCCGCCGCTGGGTTTAATAACAGTTGCTGCCATGCTTCCCAAAGGATGGGATGTTCGTCTTGTCGATCTGGAAATAACTCCTTTCTCTGAACTGGATCTGGATTGGCCCGACATCGTGATGATTTCCGGTATGCTGATTCAGAGGGAGAACATGCTTGAACTGATCAAGGCAGCCAAGAGCAAAAATAAAACTGTAGTGGTTGGTGGGCCATACGCTACCTCGGTTCCCCATGAAATCCTTGAAGCCGGTTGCGACATGCTCGTCAGAGGTGAAGCCGAGAACACTATGGAAGCTTTACTCAATTCTATTAGAATGCGAAAGCTCACAGGTGTTTTCGAAAATCCCGAAAAGCCGGACATGACATCCTCACCCGTTCCCCGTTTTGATCTGCTTAACATTAACGATTACAACACCATGTCCGTCCAAACCTCGCGCGGTTGTCCTTTTGATTGTGAATTCTGCGACATAGTTAATTTGTACGGAGCCAAACCACGCTATAAAAGTCCCAAACAAGTCATGGATGAACTTGAGGCCATTTACAGACTAGGATGGCGTAGCAGCATTCTCATCGCCGATGACAATTTCATCGGCAGCAAGAAACATGCAAAAACTATTCTGGAACAGCTTACCCCATGGATGAAAAGCCACGGGAGTCCTTTCTCCTTCTGGACACAAACATCTGTGAATCTTGGCCAGGACATAGAACTCATCGATCTGATGACTGAACCAAACTTTTCTTCTGTTTTTGTCGGGATTGAATCACCAGATGAAGATGTCCTTGCAGGGGCTCATAAATATCAGAACATCAAAAATCCCCTATTGGAATCTCTTCAAAACATAAACAAAAACGGGCTCACAATTCTGGGAAGTTTCGTGATTGGATTTGATGGAGAAAAGCCTGGAGCCGGAAAGCGTATAGCCAATTTCGTCAGGGAATCCAATATACCTATTGTAATGTTGAATATGCTTCAGGCTGCGCCTAATACCAAACTTTGGGATCGCTTACTCACAGAAGGCCGCTTGTGCGACTCCAAAACCACGGGCAATTCAACCGCCAACCTTATGAACTTTGTCCCGTCCAGACCGGAAAATGAAATTATTGAGGAATTTGTGGCCGCCTGGGATGATATTTACAACCCATCAAATTTTCTCACCAGGGCCTACAATTATTATTTGACCATGCGACCTACCAGACGAGCTTCTGCCATAAATGAAGGCGCAGCCCGGTCAGAAAATCCAAAACACTGGAGACCTTTTCGTCAGGAACTACTGGATGTCGTCAATTTTTTCAGAATTTCATGGAGACAGGGATTAAAATCACCTGCCAGATTTCAGTACTGGAAACAGATTTATGGCATGTGGACCAAGAATCCCAGCAGGTTTGTTCAATACATCGTGGCCTTGGCTATGGCCGAAGACATGTTTATCCTGCGTGAGAAAATTATGGACGACTACAGCAAAAATCGAAAACCAAGCCTGACTTCCTGAGACAATATCCGCAATTTTGGATACAGCCTCTTGTTCGTAACCCAAATGATAAAAGGGATACAGCATTGCTGGTATCCCTTTGCCGGAAGCGGTAATACTCCAGAATTCAAATGATGATTCTAGGTATGTTTGTTACACAATTGCCCAGATTAATACCCGGCGAGCCGCCTCCTTGAATCAGCAATCAATTGATTAGCATATAACCTACTAGATAATAGTCAGCAGACTGAATAAGAATTATTCGTAGTAAATAAATATTATTTTAAAGATTACGCGTTGTCAATTGTAATTTTGTTAACTGTCAGACTCCATTGGACGTTTCACTTTGTATTAAATAATTGTGAAGCTAAAGGTGCTCGATGCCATCTGATGTAGCGTTCAACTGATTACTCGAAGACGCCAATTGATGGTTTCATCATGTTTCAGAATGGGGTGGATCAGGAGCCGAAGCGAAATTTTTGGAGGCTTTTTATTTTTCTTTATCTGGAAACGATGACTCAGAATGGATTTCCGACCTGAGCTTTTCCAGCGCGTCTACAAGAGTTTGGATGTCGTCTTTCAAGATATCCAAAACATGTTCAGCTTGCCCAAGATTTCCAGATTTTCCAAGCCTTTCCAGTTCAGCGGCCTGAGCAAAAGCGCCTTCGGTGGAAAAATTCCCGATCGACCCCTTCAACGCGTGCGCGGTTCTGACGAGGACTTCCGAGTCTCCATTTAGAATGCAGTTTTCTATCGAAGCCACCATATCTGGGCACATCTCCAGGAACATGTCTATTATTTGACTTAGAAGAGCTTCATCACCGAAAACTTTCTCTAGCAATTGAGTTTTATTCAACAAATTTTCCTCTAGTTTTACCCATTGTAAGCTATTAATTTGATTGCGTTAACGTAGACAGGTAATCTGGCAGCCTTTCAATCAGATCCGTCGCCAGTACCGGTCTGCCTGAAGTTCCAGCTACCATGCAATCCGCGACCGCACCATGAATGAAGACACCCATGGGCAGTGCAATCTCATGAGACAACCCCTGCGCAAGCAATCCGCCCAGTATACCGCTGAGCGCATCCCCCTGCCCACCAGACGCCATCCATGGATTTCCAGATGAATTTACAAATATTTTTCCGTCAGGCGAAGCTACAACGGTGGCCGCCCCTTTCAGGATCAACCACAACCTGTTCTTGATTGCAAACGTCTTTGCAGCTTCGATGCGATCTGCCTGGATACGATTGTTCAAACAACCTGTAAGCCTGGCCATTTCCCCTGGATGTGGAGTAAACGCCAACGTTCCGTGATTTTCGGGCATTATTTTTGGATTCTTAGCGATGCAATTAAGAGCGTCGGCATCCAGCACTATCGGACATGCAGCCTCCAGCAACACCGATTCGACAATTTTTGACGCAAAATCGGATGTTGACAGGCCCGGCCCCAAAACAACGCAATCCTTGCCCTTCATTAAATCAATAATCTGTTTGCATGACTCCCCGTTCCAATACCCATAGTTGTCAGAATGGACAGGAGCAGTCATTTCTTCAGTGAGCTTGTTCTCGAAAATTTGATTCAGAGCTTGAGGCGTAGCTACAGTCACAAGTCCGGCCCCAATTCGCGACGCAGCCTTTGCAGCCATCACAGCCGCCCCGGTTTTGCCGGGCGAACCACCAACTACCAGCACATGACCGAACGATCCTTTGTGAGCCTCAACATCCGACCGTAAATCGAAATAGCGATCAAAATCCGGTGAACAAACATATTGGACGGTGGGAGTACGCTCCAGAACCAGAGTCTTTGGAATGCAGATGTCAATTACCTCAACATGACCGCAAACATTTCTGCCCGGATATAATGCCATGCCGAGTTTTCGGAATCCATAGGTGAGCGTCAGATCCGCCCGAACGGCTACTCCTCGTATTTTACCCGTGTCAGAATCCAAACCGCTCGGAATATCGACTGAAACCTTGAAACCAATACATTGATTGATTTTGACTATGGCTTCACTAATAGGAGATCGCACATCCGACTGAAGCCCGGTTCCAAGAATGGCGTCTACAATTAACCCGCATCCTTCCCATTCCTTAAAGGCCTCAGACAAGCATTCCGGGGTTTCGAGTTCGTATATCTTGCCACCCATAGTTGTGAGGACATTGAGATTGATTAAAGCGTCACCTTTTATTTTAGCCTTGGGAGCGAGAAGATACGTCCTGACATCGGCGTCATGGTTCATCAAATAGCGTGATATGACATAACCATCGCCGCCGTTGTTCCCCGGACCTGCGATAACTGCAACCTTAAGTCCTTTAAGTTTTGATCCAAAGCTTTTTTTTATCTCAAGAAAGGTCGATCTACCGGCATTTTCCATCAGAACAACACCGGGGATTCCGACATCGCTAATAGTAGCGTTGTCGAAAGCCCTCATCTCATCGGCAGTGACCAAATACTCGTGCATTAAATCAGGAACCTCCCAGGATACGGGTGGCTAAGCAATCTTCCTGGCGCCTGTCAAAGCTCTAAAAACAGAGTTTGCTCAATTCAAAAATGACCTCTCAAATTCTAATCAATCGTAGAAGTCTTGAGTCATGCTTTGTCTGTCTGAAGAAAATCACAAGAATAACCTGAGCACAACATGTTATAGCGTCCGATCTGCTCCAGGGTGATAAGACCTTTGAGTTCCCCATGGTTCAAAATTGGAACAGCCTTGCTGTTGGTAGACTGCATTTTACGCAAGACCTCGGTTAACGGTGTCTGTTCATTAGCTACCGGAAAGTCACGGACCATGACTTCAGAAAGGAGAATGTCCGGACCCTTCTGATGTAGAGTATCAACTATGGCTTCTCTAGTTACGAGTCCAATCAAACGACGTTCGTCCATAACTGGAAAATCGCTCTGGAAACCTTTGCAAAATCGTATGGCCGCGTCAGCCACTGTCTGGCCGGGTTCAAGAATATGCAAGTCTGAAATCATGGCGTCCTGGGCTTTTGATCCACCAAGGGCAACCATTATTCCCATTTGCCTCTCTTCTGTCTCTGCCCCGAGATAGACGAAAAGAGCAATGAGGATCATAAAAAAATTTCCAGAGAGGATGCCGAGAAAGAACATTCCAATTGCAAGCGCCTGGCCGATCCCGACCGCTATCTTTGTCGCCTGATAAGGACTCAGATATAAGCCCATGAATCCTCGAAGGATTCTGCCTCCATCCATTGGGAATGCAGGCAACAGGTTAAAAATAGCTAGAATGAAATTCACTGCGGTCAATTCAGCTAGAAGACCACCCTGAATAGACATGTCAGAAATTGTCACACCGCTACCAAAAATGTCCGCGATGAACCATAGAAGGAAGGCAAGGAATAGACTCGCCGCCGGTCCTGCTGCAGCTATCACAATTTCCTGGATAGGTTTTTCAGGAGTATCAGCCATGCGCGCCACTCCACCGATGGGCAGTAAGGTAATGTCTTCGACCTTGATCCCGTAATGTCTGGCAACTATGGAATGGCTCAATTCATGAAAAACTACGGAAGCAAATACCAACGCCACAAAAATTACACCCTGAAGACCACCTGCCCCGATGACAGATGCTCCTACGAAATAGATCAGGATCAAAAGAAGCACAAATGTGATATGTACGTTTAAGGGTATGCCGAAGATCGATCCAATCTTGAAAGACCATTTCATGGTCAGCGCCTCCTGTGAAATGTGGACAGCCTTTAAAATTGAAAGAAGATTCTCTAAATTTTGATAATGGGCTAAATTTTACCGAACTGTGAGCGCAAGCTCCACGTTTTGTGCCGAACAGACAACACCAGAGTCTTAATCAAATTAAGCCACTAGTGTGAATTGAAGCTATAACCGAAAATCATCATAAAAACAACATCACATTCTCCGACCGTTTTCCCGGTACTGGAGACGCAAAACATCATTGTATCCCTGATGATCATTTTACAAATCCTGTTTCACACCACCTTTGCATTAGACGGACTTTTGTTGTAGTTTTTGAGACAACGAATCAATGAGAGGCTTGTCATGCTGCAAATCGGAGAAGCACAACAGAGGGTGCTTGAAGAAATCCCTGTTTTAGGCATCGAGCGCATCCACATTTTGGAGGCCTTGGGTCGTGTTTTGGCCCAAGACGTGCCGGCGGTTCGAAATGTGCCGTCAGCCGACAATTCCGCTATGGACGGTTACTGTCTAATACACGCGGATATTAAAGGGGCAAACTCAGCAAATCCTAAACGGGTCAGAGTTATTGGAGAATCCCCAGCAGGCAGGCCGTTCACTGGAGTGGTGTCTCGGGGCGAAGCAGTCCGAATTTTTACGGGAGGGACTATCCCAGAGGGTCCGGACACCGTAATCATGATCGAGGACACGGAAAAAGACGGCGACGACATAATTTGCCTCAGTGACCCCGGATTTGGGGCTCATATCAGGCCCGAAGGCGAAGATGTCAAGGGCGGCGAGATTGTGCTCCATTGCGGTGACATAATAAGGCCCCCCGAGGTGGGGATGCTCGCCACACTTGGTCATGCCTATATTTATGTGTACCAAAGACCCATAGTGGCTATCTTGTCCACCGGAGATGAATTGGTCGATTTGGACGAACCATTCTCCAGGGGAAAAGTCGTTTGCTCCAATTCTTACAGCCTCGCGGCCCAGGTGATGGAGTGCGGCGCCATACCGCTTTCGCTGGGCATAGCTTCAGATTCGGCGGATGATCAGAGATCCAGGCTTTCGGGGGGATTAAGAGCTGATGTGATATTGACATCCGGGGGAGTTTCCGTTGGGAAATACGATCTGGTCAAAAGCACTCTTACCGACCTCGGAATGAAAGTAAAGTTCTGGAAAGTCGCCATGAAACCCGGCAAGCCATTGGTGTTCGGGTCACTCGGAGGAAAGCCGGTTTTTGGATTGCCAGGCAATCCAACTTCGGCAATGATATCATTCGAGCAATTTGTCAGGCCCGCCTTACTCAGGATGATGGGTCACGTCAACCTCTTCAGGCCATTGATTGAAGCCACTTTAGCAGAAAACATAAAGATTTCTGCAGGTCGATTGCATCTTATACGCTGCAAGCTTTTTGATAAGGACGGGGAACTTATGGCAGCCACTACCGGCACGCAGAGTTCCGGAGCTTTGAGATCAATGGTTTTGGCTGATGGCCTGATCATGCTGCCGCCAGAGAAAGCCCCTTTTAAGGCGGGCGATCGCGTCAAAATTCAGTCATTACATACAAACAGTCCGTTAAGCCCGGATTCTCATTATTGAGCGTTCAATTTTTTGTGGAAGCGTTTTGTTTGGACATCCCGTTTTATTCAGGTCCTGAGTTTGCGTTAGAGCGAGACACGGCAAGACAAATTTGCGTTAACTGTTGGTAATTTCCTTAAGCAATTCTATGTCATCGAGCATCATACCAGCTCCACGGGCCACGGTTGTAAGAGGATCATCTGGAACAACGACAGGGACGCCTATTTCCCTGCGCACTCTCACATCAAGGTTTTTCAACAACGCCCCTCCACCGGTGAGAACTATTCCGGTGTCGATTATGTCAGCGGCTAATTCGGGAGGGCATAATTCAAGAGCGTACTTCACGTTGTTGACGATAGTGTTGACAGAATCCATTATTGAACCGGTAATTTCATTAGAGTTTATCGTGATGGTTTTAGGTATACCATCCATTAGATCCCGGCCTTTAATGTCTATCTCTTCTTCTTCATCATCCTGATAAGCCCTAGCTACCAGAATTTTTATCTGTTCCGCCGTGCTGGGTCCAATCAACAGGCTGTAATTCTTCCTGACAAAATTGAGGATGTCCATGTCGAGTTTGTCGCCGGCTATTTTTGTCGAACTACTGTAGACGACTCCGGTCAGGGATATAATTGCTACCTCAGTAGTGCCACCGCCTATGTCCACGATCATGTTGCTCATCGGTTCCGTGACGGGCAGTCCTGCGCCCATGGCCGCAGCCATCGCCTCTTCCACTACGTAGACATCCCTGGCCCCAGCATTCAGCGTGGCGTCCCTTACCGCCCTTCTTTCAACGGGTGTTACGCCGGATGGCACAGAGATTATGACCCTGGGGCGAACAAAAGACTTCCGGTTGTGAACCTTCTGGATAAAATGCCTGAGCATCAGACTGGCTATTTCAAAATTTGCAATGACCCCTTCCCTTAGAGGTCTGTAAACCTCGATTGAACCAGGAACCCTACCGACCATTTTTTTTGCGTCATCGCCAACCCATATTTCAGAAGTCTTTCGATCTCTCTTTCGAATGGCGACCACGGATGGCTCATCAAGAACTATACCGTGACCCCTGGCAAAAACCAGCGTGTTGGCTGTTCCCAAGTCGATAGCAAGATCTTTGGAAACCTTGGAAGCTAGAAAATCAAAAAGCATTACAATACCTTCACGTCAATCAATTGCCGGAACGCAAACACAAAAATATTTCACACTATCCTGTATGGACGCCTGGAGCTAAACTCAGGAAGGTCGATGTTTAATCTTGTATATTAAACTTAGGGAATCCTTTATTTCAAATATTTATATAGCCAGGGGCGTTTTTTTACATCTTTACTTCAATGATGGAATTTTTCTTCAGCGAATCGATCCACTCTTTCATCCGGGATTTGATCTGATCGGTTCTCATGATCGCCATGACTTTTCCTCTGACCTTTTTGTATTCTGTCTCCTCTTCCGGGGATAGAATACCTGTAGGCTTGGCGCCTTTTGAGCCTTCAGATGGGTTCAAACCAGCCGGCTCAGGAGCGTCATGATTCTCAGTATCTTTCTGGGTCCGGGATTTTTGTTGGGCAAGTCTCTTATCTTTCTCCTCCTGCCATCTTTTTTCAAGGGCTTTTCGGGTCTTCTCAGGAATCGCCACACTTTTAAGCTGCCTTCCTTGAGCGTCATCCATATAGAACAACAGAATTGCCTGTGGTGACTGAAGAGGAGGAGTAAGGTCGCCGGGTTTCATACGTTGCACCATTTTTTGCAAAGCAGGCACCATGTCCTGGTAGTTCATGAATCCAAGATCGCCGCCCCCTTTTGCCAAAGGATCCTGTGAATACTTTTTGGCAAGCTGGCCAAAGTCGGCTCCTGTCTGGGCTTCCTTATATATCTGCTTGGCTGTTTCCATCACCTTACCGATATCCTTGCTTTTTTTATCGGTGGGCATTTTCAGCGTAATCTGACGCAAACGAATCTTGCCACCGGTGTAAATGTCTTCATGAGTCGGGATATTCGGTTTGTCCTGCTCAGGTTGCTGGACAGGCGCATTCATTGTTTCAAGCAGTTTTTTGTATTGATCCTCTATTTCATCCTTATGACTCTTGAAATACTTTTGAGCGTCTTCTTCGGTAATTGGCGATTTACGAGTAACCTCTGATTCGATGAGCTTGGTGAGCTTGAACTGCTTCATCATAACTTTTCGGTAATCGCTATAAGTCAGGCCGTTTGCGGCAAGGAAAATCGTAAATTGTTCCTGACTTAGATTGTTTCTTTTTTTGATGGATTCCAGGGCGGCGTCTACCGCCTTCTCATCCAGATTCACTCCTTTTTTGGCGGCATCCTGTTCGAGAAGGTGAATCACTACCAACTCGTCCAGTATCTCTCTCTCGGTCGGCCACTTTCCCGGAGGAACGACACCCAATGGCAGATTCATCAGGCTACGCATAAATGGTTGCTTTGCCTTTTTTACGTCAGATTCCAATATCACATCAGAATTAACTATTGCGGCTATACGATCAGAATAGGTTTGGGCGCTGGAATTTTCCTGCCCTGCAACCACTGTGATCAAGGCCAGTAAAATAAACAAGCATTTTGTAATTTTACTTTCCAAGGGTTTATCAATCATACTTTGACCGCCTATCAAATTTTTGCCGACGCAAGTCACTCATTAAGCACTTCCAATCAACTTGTAGTTTAGATATGGATTTTTTTCAACCTCTCCTTATGACAAACCTTTTTTCAGGCGAGTTTTTCATGGCATAACCCGTTGGCCTATCCTCGGTTTCCATAATGCCCTTGAGCCGACCAAGAATTTTGAAGCAAACGTCTATTCTTTGGTCTATTTCATCATTGGTCAGCTTGTATCCGAATCGATCCCCAGGAATTAAACGCATTCTTGGATCATCCTGAACAAACTGTATAAAACGCGCCGGATCAATTTTGGGCTCCGGGGCAAAACTGAACATCAATTCACGTGGGGCATAATCGAGTTTTAACAAACCGAGTTCCTTCATCTGGAACCTTATTCTCATGAGGGAAATAAGTTGGACCACTTCCAGAGGCTGTTTCCCGTAAAGATCGATTATTTCGTCTTCTGTCTCATCTATGTCGTTTTGATTTGATGCCTTGGACAGCTTTTTGTACAGGTTCATTCGCTGTTTGGGGTCCGGCACATAGTCGTCCGGAATCAGGGCCTCAATTTTTAGATGAATTTCAGGGTCAATCTTCTCTTCCTGTGGTTCGCCTTTCATCTCACGAACGGCGTCCTCCAGTAGATCAAGGTACATTTCGTATCCTACCTGCCCTACGTGTCCGGACTGGGATGTCCCCAGGATGTTGCCGGCGCCCCTGATTTCCATGTCTCTCATGGCCACCCTGAATCCTTGACCAAGCTCGGTATGTTCCTGAATTACCGCCAGCCTTTTGACTGCGTCCGCAGTCATGAGTGTTTCGGGAGGTGTTAAAAGATAAGCATATGCCCTCACATGAGACCGTCCTACTCGGCCCTTCAACTGGTATAAATCGGCCAGACCCAGGGTGTCGGCCCTTTCAATAACAATTGTGTTTGCCCTTGGAATATCAAGTCCTGATTCAATAATACTTGTGCATACGAGGGTGTTGAGGTTGCCTGCAATGAAATCGAGCATTACCTGTTCAAGCTCGCCATCACCCATCTGACCATGAGCCACGCCGATACGCGCTTCAGGAACCAGACGTTGTAACGAGGCCGCCCTCTGGTAAATTGTCTGAACCCTGTTATGAAGATAAAATACTTGCCCACCCCGTCCCAACTCTCTGCCAATGGCTTCTTTTACGGCTTCATCCGACTGACGCAGGACATGGGTTCTGATTGATCGACGGTTTGCAGGTGGCGTTTCTATGATAGAGAGGTCCCTTATGCCGGAGAGGGAAAGATTCAGAGTTCGGGGAATGGGTGTGGCAGTTAGTGTTAAAACATCTATATGCGCTCTGAACTTCTTTATCCGCTCCTTGTGGGCTACTCCAAATCGCTGTTCCTCATCAAGCACAAGAAGGCCCAGATCCTTGAAATGCACATCTTTCTGCAATAGTCGGTGAGTGCCTACAACAAGATCTATTTTCCCAGCAGCGAGTTTTTCTACTATTTCTTTTTGCTCCGCTGCGTTCCGAAATCGGGACAACGCCTCAACGACTATCGGGTAACCCTTGAATCGCTTGCAAAATGTCTCGTAATGCTGCTGGGCCAACACGGTTGTAGGCACCAACACGGCCGCCTGTTTGCCATCCATCACGACCCTGAAAGCTGCCCGGATCGCAACCTCCGTTTTTCCATAACCAACGTCTCCACAAACTAGCCTGTCCATGGGACGATCGGAATCAAGAGATTCCATTACATCCTGTATGGCTTTGGCTTGGTCTGCTGTCTCTTCAAATTCGAATGAGGCTTCAAATGCGGCAAAATCATCGTCAATTCGACCGTAAGGAGGCCGGACAGCTGTTTGGCGCTTGGCGTATATCTCCAGGAGATCCTTTGCCATCTCCTTTATGGATTTCTTGATTCGAGCCTTGGTCTTCTCCCAGCCTTTACCCCCCAACCGGTCGATCCTTGGCGCAATGTCCGATCCGGAAACATATTTCTGGATGCTTTGCAGTCTTTCAACAGGATGATAGAGTAAATCACCGCCAGCATACTCGATAACCATGACTTCGCTGGCAACGCCGTCAAATTCCTTCTTTAGCAGTCCCCTGAAAATCCCAATGCCGTAATCTTCGTGCACTACAGACTCACCCTCTGATAAATCATCCAGAGACGATACAAAAAGTCCTCGTGCCCTTTTCTTGGATGAAGCCCTTACTCTTGCCCCAAAAATTTCCTCTTCAGTCAAAAAGACAAGTCCAGAGCGTTCCGCCCTAAAACCAGAGGACAGGTCTCCCACATAAAGAGAAATTGATGGACCTGATCCGGAAGCGCCATCAGGAAGCGCAAATTTGTCGCCGCCCAGATCAAGACCGACGTGATATGGCTCAAGGAGTTTGAGTAGACGCGTGGCCTGTCCTTGCGTATGACTAATCAGGCTCACAGAACATCCTGCCTCACGCCAGGAAGAAAATTTCCTGACAAGGTTGGCCATGGCTGTGTCAAAGGCCTGGGATTTGACCAGGGTCGGTCTGATGTCCGCATTTGAAAAACAGTCCACCCGGAAAGTTTCTTCCGATGCCTCGCCAATTTCGAGTTCTCCAAAGACTATGCGGCGAAATCGGTTTAGTTGTTGCATCAACTCGTCAGCCGAAAGGTACAGGTCATGGGGATGAGGGGCCGGCAATCCCGATTCCAGAGCATTTTTGTAACCTTGCTCTATTTCTTCCCAAGTCTCTTCGAGGACCCTGCTCATTGACTCTGTGTCAGGCAGAATCAGTGTCGCGTCCGGTGGAAAATATGAAGTCAGGGGCTCCAAAGTCTCAAAAAAATATGAGAGATAATTTTCCGCCCCAGGAAAACGTGTCCTAAGCCTGAGATCATCCATCAAGCCCTGACGGACCCGCTTTTCAACCCCGTGATGCTCACAGGCTGCGACAAAGCGCTCCAAGCCCTTTTCCACCGTTGACTCTTGTATTATGAACGTGTGGACCGGACTGATGATAATTTCCTGAACAGAATCTTTTGACCGCTGACTGACCGGATCAAAAAATCTTATTGATTCTACTGTGTCTCCAGACTGTTCTATTCTAATCGGGTTGAAATATAATGGTGAAAAAAGATCTATGATGTATCCACGGACAGAGAAATCACCTACATCCTCTACTAATGGCCCTCTCCTGAAACCTGCATCGGTTAATGCTTCGAGGATGTATTCCCGCTCGAGTTCCTGACCTACACGCAGATTTAAGAGGGTGGACCCAAAAGACTTGCGAGGAACCATCCTGCGTAACAATGAATCCAGAGAGATCGTCAGCGCCCTTGGTTTTATACCGTCGGCAAGACTGTAAAGAGCGGCTGCTCGATTAATCCAGACCTCGGATTCGAAAGCGGCAAAAGAATATGGTTGAGTCAGTGTGGAGGGATAATGGCAAATTCTTGTGTCAATAGTGGATTCTGAGGTTTCGTTCAACCCCAGGAAAAATCTGATGTCTCGAGCGCTTACGGCTGCAGAGTCTGAATCTAACTCTATTTTTACAATCGTGGGCGCCCCTCTCTTGACAGCAGAAGCCAGAAGATACGAACCTAGGGACCCTTTCATTCCGTAAACTGCGCCTGGCTGTTTGGCGGAGGACATAAACCGGATTATTTCTTCCAAATTTTGCTCTGACATTTTGTTGGTCAATTCCCCAGGATAATAATAGCGACTGCAAATTCTGTAGTTTATCATAGATTAACGCCTTGGAAAAGTCCGGCCACTCTCAACACCCCGCCATCAATGACCTTGCACACTGAATCCAGACGCCGCTACGGGAATTTGACTCCATGCTGAAAAGCCGGCCTTCTTCAATATAGCCAATTTTTGATTGATCAATGTCGTTGGCATTGACTTAAGCCATTATATCGGCTATCCATTTATGTTGTTTCATATAATTGATTAGACATTGTTCGATGAGATAACACGAGGTGACGCTGTGGCCGAAAAGAAGGTCAGTAGAAAAGAGTTGTTAAACGAACCAGATGAATTCATAAGCACGACAAGCCGGGTCATAACATATGCTAGAGAAAATCCCAATCTGTTGATTTCCTGCATAGTCGTATCAGTTTTGGCGGTTGTGATTGGCCTGGGCATTTATGCTTATCAATCAAAGAAAGAATCTCGTGGTCATGAGTTGTTTCAGGTGGCGTCGAGAAACTTTGAAAGAGAATCGACCTCCAACGACAAGCCAAATAAAGAAACGCTAGAGAAATTGCTTACTGAATTTGATTCGATTGCCAAGGACTACGGCGGTTATGTCAGCGGTGACCTTGCATTGCTATACAGTGGACATGTGAGCTATAAAACCGGGAACTATGAAAGCGCATTAGAGCGCTACACCAAAACACTCAACACATCTTTGGCCAAACACGGTTTTGGACCGCTAATTCAGTACAACATGGGCCAAACACTTTTTGCCCTGAAAAATTACGACAAAGCCCTTGCGCTTTTTGATCAGTTTTCTCGCGACATAACATCGCCGTACAGGCGAGAGGCTCATGTTAAAATGGCAAAAATTTATGAAGCATTGGGAAAGAACAAGGAAGCCGTGCAGGCATACAGGCAGTATTTGAAGATTTTTCCAGAAGCTCCTGACGCAGATTTTGTTAAGGCACGCATAGCGCAATTGTCTGTGGTTTCTTAGAATTATTAAGTCAGGAGATTAGATCCACGTTGGATGATTACTTCCATTTCCGATACCCATACACGGAATGCGTTGTTTTGATAGTCCAGGCTATAGTAACCTTCTTCAGCCTGAATCTCGGGATGAAAGGCGTTTAGCCCCATCAAATGGTCAAGTATGAACCGAACCTCAACGAATTCGAGATCGTCTTCAAAAGTGATTGTAAAAATATTGCCGGCGTGAAGAAAAGGCATCGATTCCATTTTTCTAACTCTTAATGTTTTTCCCCTGGTTTATTCCGGAAGCCACTGAAGCACGAGCTTATCGGTCGTCACAATGCCCAAAAACAACAAACAGGCATACACCCTTTTCTATAATATATAATGAGCGAATAGTAGTCATGAGAAAAATTTATGTTTGTTACTTTATACTGGCGATGTGCGTTTCAATCCTGATGAGCGGTTGCGCCTCTTTGATGGATGCAAACTTCAAAACCAAGGACGGAAAAGAGAGCGCATTCAAAGGATCGCCCAACAAATACGAGATTCCCCGGGACCCCACTTTCAGGGAATAGCAGATCCCCAGAAATTAAAAAAGGTGAGCGTGTTTCACTATCTCACCTTTCTACCTGACGCTTCAAAAATTTATGCCGCTGCCAATTCCGAATGTAAGTAACTACCTTTCAGTTTCTGTAATGCCGCTCTTTCAATCTGCCTGGCCCTTTCACGCGTGACACCGAAGTGCTCTCCAAGATCTTTCAACGTTTCGGGCTGTTCGGACAGAATTCTTTTGTGAATTATGTGCCTCTCCCGAGGGTTTAAAGATTCCAGCGCCTTATTGGCCCAATCCTTTAAGTTCAATTGGTCCTGAAATGCGACCAACGCATTTTCCTGGTTCATGGAATCGTCACGCAGCGTGTCCGCAAATGTATCTCTGGAGCTGTCACCCAAAGTATCATCCAGAGACAGGTCCCTACATTTGAGTCGTGACCACATGTCTACGACTTCATCTTCAGTCACATTTATTTTGTCGGCCAACTGACTGACGTTGTCAGAATGATCTTCTGAGTCCACGGCGTCAGGCAAGTCTCCAATTCTGTAAAACAGTTTTCTTTGAGCTTGGGTAGTGCCCATCTTCACCATGGACCACGACTTGATAATGTGATTTTGAATGTATGCTTTAATCCACCAGACTGCGTAAGATATCAATCTATAGCCTTTGTCAGGGTCAAATCTTTCTACCGCCTTGATCAAACCGAGGTTGCCCTCCTGGATCAAATCCATAATTTTCACACCGTAATTTTTGTAACCCAAGGCAACTTTTATGACAAATCGGAGGTTGGAGGTTACCAGTTCATTGAGCAGTTCTGTCTCCCCGGTCTCTTTGTATTTAAGAGCCAGTTCATTTTCGCGCTCTCGAGACAGGATAGGGTAATGGTCTATCTCAGCGAGATACACTTTCAATCCGTCTGCTTCCGTCCAGAAATCCATGTTAACCTCCCGACAAATTTTATCGGCAAAAGTTAAGATGCCAAATTGACGAAAAGGTTTCATCGGAAAGCAAATAAAAAAGCCCGAGGAAAACCACGGGCTCAATTATCAAAAATTCTTGCCTGTGACTCAAAGGCGCCAAACCTTCTCAGCGTAATACCAAAGTAGTCAAACTAGGCAATTAATTGCAATCACATCCGGGTGACTCAGTCTGCTCCTCTTCCTCCACCTCTTCTTCTTCGGCCCCCTCTTCAAATTCTTTGAGGCCCTTGGCCAAATCTTCCAGTCGCTTGTCCACCAGGTAATTTACGGTTCCCTCAGGATAGTTTCCTGAGTCGTCTTTTTCACCGGCAGCGATACCCATAACTACTTCAATTCCCTGATCAACGGTCTCAACAGACCAAATATGGAAACTGCCTTCCTTGACAGCATCTATGACTTCCTGAGCCAAGGCTAGATCGCCAATGTTCGAGCGTGGAATCATAACTCCCTGGGCGCCGGTGAGTCCCTTTGCCTTGCAGACCTTGAAAAAGCCTTCGATCTTGTGGTTGACCCCGCCTATGGCCTGAACTTCGCCGTGCTGGTTGACACTTCCTGTCACCGCAGTGCCCTGATCTATAGGAACCCCTGCCAAAGAACTCATCAACGCATACAGTTCGGTGGAAGACGCTGAATCTCCATCTACACCTGAGTACGATTGTTCAAAAGTTATGCTGGCCGTCAGGTTCAGCGGTTTGTTTTGAGCAAATCTGTCCCTGAGAAAGCCTGTGAGAATGAGCACTCCTTTGTCATAACTTGAGCCCGAGAGTTCAGCCTCTTTTTCTATGCTGATGATCCCGGATTTTCCCATGCTGGTCTTTACCGTGATCCTCGAAGGCCTGCCGAAAGAAAACTCAGGCAGGGAATAGACACTTAAACCATTTATCTGCCCAACTTTGGCGCCTTGCGTGTCAATCATGATGATGCCGTCTTCTATGTACTCTTGCACCTTGTCTTCGTACATGCTGACTCGCTCTATCCTGTCACGATTAGCCCGTTCGACGTTTGCCGCGCTGATAACCTCCAAACCGGCATTGCGCGCAACGTGATCAGCTTCTCTGACAAGATCGGCGATTCTTTCAAACTGCGCCGTTATTTTCTTTTTTCTTCCTGCCCATCTTACTGCTAGTTTGGCCACCGCCTCCACTGCGCTTGGATCAGCCGGTAACATCCCCTCGTCTTGAATAATGCGTGCTAGAAAACCCACAAGTTTTTGCACATTCACGTCGTTATTCGACATTGTCGAATCAAAATCGGCTTTTATCTTGAATATTTTCCTGAAATCCTCATCATACCAGTGCAACAGGTCGTATATCTCGGGGTCTCCGATCATTATTACCTTGAGGTCTATGGGGATGCTTTGAGGCTTCAGCGCAGAATTGAATATGAAACTGAATGGTTCGGTCTGGATCTCCGTAACATGATTTCTGAGACTCCGCTTTAGTGTTTGCCAACCTCCCGGCTCCATCAGCAAGTCTCTGGAGTTAATCACAAGATATCCGCCATTTGCCTTGAGCAGACTTCCAGCCTTTATGTGACGATAATCGGAATACCATACGCCTTGCTGATCGATTACCCGCTCAATGGTTCCGAAGAGATTTCTGAAAGTAGGAGTGGTTTCGATTACCACAGGAGGTTTGGTGGTTTCGGAATTGTCGATGAGGACATTGACCTCATAATTTCTCAGTTGAGACGGGTCCGGAGGAAGCAAGACAGGTGTCCCGGCAGCTTCCTGACCCGGAGCTGTAACCAGCCTGGGACGAAACCTTTCCAAGTGTAGCATGATGTCTGTTTCTATCTCATCCAGGTAGGTCTTAGCGGAATCCTCCTGACGTTGCTCCCTGATTGGGGTCAGAAGATCCTTGAGGAGAGGCTCAACCCATTCCTTGCCTAGTTTTTCAAGGTCCTCCTGAATTGTTTTGTCGATATCACGGGCGGCCTTGAAAATTTTTTCCATTTCCTGAGACAGATCTTTATAGGTGTTTTTTAATTTGGTTAGTTCATCAGCAGAGAATTTGCCCTCTTCAACCAATGCTTCAAGCTGCTCAATCTTCATGGGATTTCCCACGATCACCGGCGCTAGGTCAGGACGGGTAAACGGCCCGACTTGCACTTGAACCATCATGAAGTTTTGAGCGGTGACCTTGGATTCAAAATTCTTGAACAAGGCTTTTTGAGCGCCCATGTGTCGATTCACAATTTCATTGCGCGCTGCCTGAAATTCTTCACTTTCAAAGATGGCAGGAATTTTCTTCTTCAAAGAATCAATCAGATCTGAAATCTGATTTCTGAAAATTAATCCCTGGCCCGCCGGGACTGAAATGAGCCGAGGTTGGTCAACATTCTTGAAATTATGGACGTAACATTGATCCGCTGGAATGGGCCCACCTACGTTGAATTCGTCGAGAAGCCTGGTGACTGTAACTGTCCTTCCAGTTCCGTTTATACCGGATGCAAAAATGTTGTAACCGTGGCTCCTCATAGCCAATCCACGGTCGATGGCCTTGACGGCTCGTTCCTGACCGATTATTTCAGATTGCGCCGATACCGTAGCCGTAGTTCCGCTGATCAGACCTTCAGGGGGGCCAGACCAACTAAGCTCCTGCCAACTCAGTTCGAATTTGTCTTTTAAATCACTCATTATTATGCGTCCTATATATTGGTTTTCCAGAAAAGTTTTTTTCTAACTCGAATTTTGGCTTCACCGCTGGGTTAGTCTAGCGAAACATGATCATTGGGCCGGATTTCCAAAAAGCTCGGCGTCCACCAACTCCACCAGGATGTGCTCCACCAACAGTTGTGTTTCCTGAACTCTAGGAGTGACAGCGCCGTATATTGACATGTAAAAATCGCATTTTTCTTTCATTGGCCCGTCAGGCGGCCCTCCCAGGCCGATGGTGGTCAATCCCATGGACCTGGCCGTCTCAAGGCCGCGAATCACGTTCACGCTTGAGCCGGAGGTGCTTATGCCCAACGCAACATCGCCTGCCTTTCCCAGAGACTTTATCTGTTTTTCAAATATTTCCGCAAAATCGTAATCATTCCCTATAGCAGTCAGAATGGACGTGTCTGTAGTCAGGGCTATTGCGGCAAGAGGAGGTCTCTCGATGAGGTAACGATTGACAAATTCCGCAGCAAGGTGCTGAGAATCGCCCGCAGACCCACCATTGCCGAATATCATTAATTTAGCGCCCTTTTTTAACGAATCGGCAAGAGCCAGGACAGTCTGTTCGAGAATAGCTGACTGATCTTCAAGAAATCTTCTTTTAACCTTTATGCTTTCCTCAAAAATATTTTCTATTCTTTCTTTCAAGTTAGCGACCACCCGTACATTGAGTATTATGACTTCTGTCTCACTGCATAAACATCATTTATCACAATAAGCGCTTAATATGAATCTATTATTGATGTAATATCAGGCGTCTCACGATTGGCTGGTTTTGTTCAATCCTATGTAGTAAATTTTTTTGACTAATTTGATTGAAAGGGGTGGATTTGAATCCCTACTGCTTGTTAGATTGTCTGTCGCTCTCGTAAAAATAGCTTCTTGACACAAAGCGTCTTGATAAGGTCTAACTGATTATTTCGGGTTCGTGCCCTGATGAGCTTTTTAAACCAACCGGATTTGATGATCGTCCATTGTTCCAAAAACATGGTATCTTCCACGGCGGCCAAACATTTTTGGGGCGCTGCATTTCGGTCAGTCTAACTGAGGCCAGATTGATACTCTATCTCAGAGGTCTTTAATGAATTTTTCAAAACTGGATGTTGTTGATTACTTCGACAATGCAAAAGTGACATGCGGGCTTATAATGGAACTGGAGGATAATCGTCTCAAGCTCCTCAATGACCTTGGCAAGGATGTCAAAATATCCGCTAACAGGGCTCTGACATGTGGCCGTGACAAACTGTTCACAGAGAAATCCACCCGAACCGAACTCCTCTCGAGACTAAAAGAGATTAATGCCATCAGAGAATCCATAAAGGCTCAGATCGACCTTAAAGAGTTGTGGGAAGTTATAGGGCAGGAGGAGTTTCAGTTTACCATTCACGATTTAGCTGACTTGGTCTTTGGTTCAAATAATGATGTAAATTCCGAATCTGCTTTGTTGAGGGCTATATTTGAGGATAAGACCTATTTCAGATCGAAACCCGGCGTTATAGAGGTCATGAGCCCTGAACAGGTCGAGCAGGAAATCAGCAGAAGACTGAAGGAACTGGAACGTAAAAGGACTGTTGCGAGCTATGCCGAGTTTCTGACAAGAGTCAGGGATTCGTTACCGGTAAATGCCCATGAAGTGCCGAAAAGTCTTGTTAACACGCTCGAGAGCGCAGCATACCTGGGGAGCGAATGGAACACTGTTAAAAAGGTTAGAGACATCTTCAATCAGGCCGGACTCAATGGAACATGGGACCCTTTCCGCGTTCTGGTGGCCCTTGGAGTCTGGTCGCTGGATGAAAATATCCGACTAAAGGCTGAAGCTGTTCCTGTTGACTTCCCTCCGGAGATCATTTCAGAGGCTGAGCGCGCAGCTGGCAAACCACTGCCTGAAGATGTTGTAATCGTTTATGAATGCGGTGTGGTATCCATCGATTCCTCTCACACAAAGGATGTTGATGACGCCATTTCTCTCAATTATGATGGTGATGACATCCTTGTGGGAGTCCACATTACCGACGTTTCCCATTTCGTGGATAAAGATTCTGAACTGGAAAAGGATATTCGGCAAAGAGCGACATCAATTTATTTTCCGGATCGACTGATCCCGATGATGCCGCCTGTTCTCTCAGAATGCAGCGCCAGTCTGACTCATGGTGAAATGAGGCCGGCCATTAGTGTGGTCACCAGATTTGGACAAGACCTGAAAATCAAGAGTTATGAAATCCAAAAATCTATTGTAAAAGTCGGTGAAGCGCTCACCTATGGTGAAGTTGACGAGCGGGTGACCGTTCCGGGTTCTATAGAAGCCAGATTATTGCAGGTGGCAATGTCTTTGCGGGACCAGAGGCTGGCCGCCGGCGCACTCATTTTCAGGGATCCTGAGTTATCGGTGCATGTGGACTCTGGGGGAGCCATAGATGTCTCTGTCAGGGATAGGGAAAATCCATCCCAGATTCTTGTTTCCGAATTCATGATAATGGCTAACAACCTGTTCGCGCATTTTCTTAAAGAGCGTAACATTCCTGCAATTTATCGTAGCCAGCCACCGCCTCTTGAACATGTCCAACTCGACGAACAATATGATCCTGTGGCTTCGTACAGGAGCAAGAAGGTGCTGGCGCGTGGAACACTGGGCTTGAATCCCGAGCCTCATTCATCGCTGGGACTGCCCCTATACATTACGGCCACATCCCCTCTCCGGCGTTACACCGACTTACTTATGCAAAGGCAGATTAAAGCCGGTCTCAACGCGCAGGCGCCACCATTGGATTATGAGCAACTTGATCTTATTCTATCTGAAATATCCTACCGGCTGGATAGGGCGGCTATTTTAGAAAGAGAAAGGCTGCGTTATTATTTTCTGAAATACCTTTCTCAGATGAAAGATGAAGATTTTGAGTTGGTTGTTCTTCATAGATTCCCGAGGTTTTATTTGGCGCAAATAACAAGATATGGAT
This sequence comes from uncultured Syntrophaceae bacterium, assembly GCA_964628605.1. Lineage (GTDB taxonomy): Bacteria > Desulfobacterota > Desulfomonilia > Desulfomonilales > Desulfomonilaceae > CAITZA01. The sequence continues at coordinate 4,013 of CAZVOU010000247.1, read as the reverse complement.
TTAACGCAGCTTTGTTAACCGGTTCAGGCAATAGCCTATCCCCTTATGACAAAGTGATAGGCCGAATAGAGAAAGTCAATCCGCGTGCCGATCGTTTGACAATGACTCTCGTTCGACGACTTTAACCCCAAGAATAGGGCCGGTGTTTAATTTGAACTTGTGATTGAAGTGTAGTGTTCGTGGTTAAACGGTCAGTAAACAAAACTGAAATAAACGCGACAAGGGCGCCCGAATTGATGTCTGAGAACAAAATCTTGTACACGTCTATGTCCGCTTTCGAGACCAGACTTCTGGATGCGCTGGCCAAACGATCCAAAAACAGCCTGTCTTCGGAAGGTCTCATATCAGCAGCCGTCCTTGCGCCACTTTTTGAAAAAGACGGCGCTCCCCACATACTTCTCACAAAGCGATCGGATCAGGTGGAACACCACCGTGGGGAAATTTCTTTTCCGGGAGGGAAATTAGACCCTACCGACCAGAATGAGGAGCATTGCGCGCTTAGGGAAACCTCCGAAGAAGTGGGCGTAAAAATACAGGATATCCGGGTTCTGGGACGTTTAGATGACTTTTACACTGTGGCCACAAAATTTCACGTGTCTCCTTTTGTCGGTGTCATACCATACCCTTATGAATTCAGGACCAGTCAACGTGAAATAGCCGGCCTACTTGCCGTTCCTCTTGAGGTTTTTTTTGATCCGACCCGCCGTTCAGAGGATATTTGGATTTTCAGGGGAGAGCCTGTTGAGGTTGTCTCCTACCGCTGGAACGGGCATAACATCTGGGGAGCCACGGCTCGAATATTAAAACACATGGTTGAGTTGGTAGATGGGTGAAGATGACTTTATACCGACCAGTAAATGATCTTTATTACAAAATTGGCGCGGCCCCCTGTTCCCGGTGAGTGGAGCACTCTGCCGCGTCTGTTCCGATTAGCGAATTTTTGTTCAATTCTGTAGAAGGAGCCGGATTATGCGGGATTTGGAAAATTACCCTGATGATTTCAGGCAATGCATCGAATTTCATGGTCATATATGTCCAGGACTTGCCATTGGTTACGCTGCGGTCAAGGCCGCAAAAAATGTTCTACAACTGACATCCTCAGAGGATGAAGAGATTGTCGCAGTGGTTGAAAATGATTCATGCGCTGTTGACGCCGTTCAAAAACTTTTAGGATGCACTTTCGGCAAAGGCAATCTTGTTTTCAGGGATTGGGGTAAACAGGTTTACACATTCTTTGACAGAAACTCAGGTAAAGCAGTTCGTGTAGCTCTCAAGGGTGAAATGCCTTTTCGCACGGGCATGAGAGGAATCCGTCAGAAAATCGACTCCGGAAATGCAACTCCCGAAGAAATTCAACAATTCAAGGAAATGAGGAATAAGTCGATTGATCTGTTAATAACCTCCGATCCGGTCAAAATTTTTGAGATTAAGGAAATAGACGTTCCTGCCCCACCTGAAGCTTCAATTGTCGAAACCAGGGCATGCTCAGTTTGTGGTGAACACACAATGCTCAGCCGGATGGTAAAAAGAGGCAATGACCTCATCTGCAAACAATGTGAAAGTGAGATAAACTAGATTCATTTCAGGATAATAATGTCCTTGCCGTTAATTCGTGACTGACCAATCCGGAATAAGGCTAAGCAAAATGAAAATATCCGAGAATTTGTACATTTACCTATGGTCGAACCCGCGGGAAAATAACTGCAACACCATTGCCATAGACGGAAAAGTTCCGCTGCTGATCGATCCGGGACTCGGTAAGCATCTCAATCTACTATTTCAGAAAATGACGCAGGACGGTTTTGATCCAGGCAAACTCAAACTCGTTGTCTGCACCCACGGACACCCGGATCATCTTGAGGCCGCGTTTGCTCTCAAAAAATCAGGCCTTAAATTCGCCATGTCTCAAGAAGAAGAACGATACATCCTGACTGCAGGCGCGTCTTGGCACGCGGCTCAGGGGAAAAAAATGCCGGACCTCGATCTGGATTTCTATTTGAAAGATGGCGCCCTGACCCTCGGAAAACTCGATTTCGAAATAATCATGACCCCGGGGCATAGTCCGGGAGGAATTTCCATCTACTGGCCCAAGCATAAGATACTCTTCACGGGTGACACTGTATTCATGAAGAGTGTTGGAAGAGTGGATCTGCCAGGCGGAAATGCAAAGCTACTCAAGAAGAGTGTTGATGAGTTGGCCAAACTCAAGGTGGAACTCCTCATACCGGGACATGGACCGGCAGTTCAAGGCGCATCCAATGTTAAAGCCAATTTTGACCTGATTAAAAAGATGCTCATCAATGTTAATTGAGGATGTTCAAATTTTCGGCGCCATGCATAAATTTTTACACACGCCAGACGTTAGTAATATCACTATGTTACAGATTTATGGCATGGTGTGTTCAAATTTTTGAACAAATATGAGCCTGACAGGTATAGCGATAAAAATGCCACCCCTCACGTCTCCTAACCAGAACATGCTGTTATTGCTAGGTTTAACAGCCTTTATTATAGTCGATACACAAAGTGGCATGCCCATTGCATACTCTTATTGCCAAGAAAAGAATCTTTTCCTCCTACGCCAACTGCAGAGTCAGTTGGTTTTTTTTTAGGTATCAAAGAGGCTTTCAAAATAGAATGCGATCAGGCTTAAAAAGGCCCCTCTTCAAAATTTTATTTCTTGTCTGGCTGACACTGGTTCCGGGCGCGGGCCTGAATGTCCCGGCCATCGCGGAAACAAAGAACGGCGTCTCTCCCAAGTCTCTTCTTTTAATTCCTTTTACCATTACATCCTCTGATCAATCAGTAGAACTTGTCTCCTTTGTGGATCATGCCAATAAAACCCTCAAAGAAGCGACTGAAGGGCTTGGGGCCGATTACAGCATTCAGACTGCGCGTGAACTGAACACAGAGGGAGGGGCCGGTCCATCAATTTCCATGGAATCTCAGGCAATCGAATTAGCGGCCCAGAAAGGTTTCGACCTGGCCATATTCGGATTTGTCGGGCGGGAAGAAACCCAGTACCGTTTCAGGGGCTATATGTGGGCTAAGTCAGCGGACAGATCTGTCGTGACCACGGACATTCGGGTGGAAAACATTCATGCTTTACCCGGCATACTGCAAACTTTTTTGGGCGCAGTTGCAAGACGGTTACAGGGAACTGCCAAGCTCCCCTTTTATAGGGGTGAAAATCAGACTGCGGGATCTTTTCAATCCCATGGAAGAGCTTCGACCCTTGTCAGTGTTCCAAAAAACTCCGGCCCCTGGCGTAGTCCTGAGATGCCCTTGGCCATCTCATCAATCGACATAGGTGATCTCGATGGCGATGGTAAGAATGAAACCGTGTTTGTAGATGAAGCGGGAATAACAATATCTAGGTTTGAAACAGGCGGCCTACGAGCCTTGACCCGATATGCGCAACTGCCGGCTTTTTACATTTCCGCTGAAATACAGGACCTGGATGGGGACGGGGTCGCCGAATTGATACTCTGTTATCAGTTGCCTCATGGTTTGGAATCGAGCATTCTGACCTACAGGAATATGAACCTTTCGGTTTTGAAACGTTTCCCGAATGTCCTTCTAAAAACCGCGCTTGAGCCTACTGTCGATAGTAAGCCCATATTGTTAGGACAGCGAACCGATGTCGAGGACATGTTTTCCGGCGCAATGATCCGCTACAGCCTTGAGAACGGTGTGCCGGAAGAGGCAGGAACTGTCAAGCTGCCTGCCGGAACTTTCATATTAAGCTACGCTTCCGGTCATGTTGGTGAAAGTCAGGATTTCATGAGGCTAATACTCAGTCAGGACCAGCGCCTCATGGCCTTTGATGAAGAAAACAGGCTACTTGGCGTCAAGCAGGATAGAATGTACGGCGTTGGCAAACGCCTTAGACTCTCCACCAAATCCGGGGCCAAAAATGTAATATTCCCTGGAAGAATTTTGATCTCCAAAGCCGGAGGCTCTTCTTTTAACGAACTACTACTCATAAAACAGGTAGATTCAGGAAGTTTAGT
>CAZVOU010000246.1:0-32347 GCA_964628605.1 uncultured Syntrophaceae bacterium | reverse complement strand
TTTGAAGCACACACCCCCTATTTGTATTCCAGTTATGAGGACGAGGATGAATCCGCCGTCACAAGGAACAAGAAAATTATGATTTTGGGGGGAGGCCCTAACAGGATAGGGCAGGGCATCGAGTTTGACTACTGTTGCGTTCACGGAGCATTTGCCCTGAAGGAAGACGGATTTGAAACCATCATGGTTAACTGCAATCCGGAAACGGTGAGCACGGATTACGATACCTCGGACCGCCTGTATTTTGAGCCACTGACATTGGAAGATGTTCTGGCCATAGTTGATAAAGAGAAACCTGATGGAGTTATAGTGCAGTTCGGAGGGCAAACTCCTCTGAAACTGGCTGTTCCCTTGTGGAAAGCGGGTGTTCCGATTATTGGAACATCTCCTGACGCCATAGATCGCGCCGAAGACAGAAAACGATTCAAAGAGATGCTTCAAGCGCTTGGCCTTAACCAGCCTCCCAATGACATCGCTCATTCATATGCGGAGGTCATGGATGTTGCAAATCGTATTGGATATCCTCTGGTAGTGCGCCCTTCCTATGTTCTTGGTGGACGCGCCATGGAGATAGTTCATGGGCAGGATGACCTGGAGCATTACCTCACGACTGTCGTTCAAGCCTCCGCCGACCATCCTATACTCGTAGATGGTTACCTGACTGGTGCGGTGGAGATAGATGTTGACGCTGTCTCTGATGGAGAAGAGGTTGTCATCGGTGGAATTATGGAACATATTGAAGAGGCTGGCGTGCATTCAGGTGATTCGGCGTGTTCGCTGCCTCCGTATAGTCTGGGACGATCTTATCTTGATGAAATACGAAGAATCACCAGGATGCTGGCCCTTGAATTAAAGGTCAAAGGCTTGATGAATTTGCAATTGGCGCTCAAGGATGGAGAAATATTCGTTCTTGAAGTCAACCCCAGGGCTTCACGCACGATACCGTTCGTTTCAAAAGCAATCGGTAAACCTCTGGCCAAAATAGGGGCTCTGGTCATGGCGGGAAAATCCCTGAAGGAAATGGGATTCACCAAAGAGATCATTCCCGATCACGTTAGCGTAAAAGAGGCAGTCTTCCCATTCATCAAATTTCATGGTGTGGATGTAGTGTTAGGTCCGGAGATGAAGTCAACCGGTGAAGTCATGGGGGTAGACAAGGAATTTGGTCTGGCTTACCTGAAGGCCCAGTACGGAACGGATTTTCCTCTGCCTCGCGGGGGCAAGGTGTTTCTCAGTGTGGCCGGCCGGGACAAAAAGGCCGCCGTCATTGTGGCCAAACGTATTCAGGATTGCGGTTATTCTTTCGTATGCACTCAAGGGACTGCCAATGCGCTCAAGTCTGCCGGAATACCCAGCATGATCGTGTCAAAAGTCCATGAAGAAGGTGAGAGTGACGTCATAGACCTCATCAAGAGGAATGAAGTGTCATTGGTTATCAACACATCATCAGATAAAAAATCTTTCCAGGATTCTTTCGCTATTAGATTGGCCGCTCTAAACCATAATGTGGCCTATTTCACTACGCTTGCCGGGGCCAACGCCTTTTCATTGGGACTTAGGTCAATGTGTAGGGGAGCAAGATTCAGAGCCAGATCATTGCAAGAGTATCATTCGACGAGTTAAGATTCGGTTGAGGCCTATCATCGGGAAATTGGGAATACGACCATGAGAACACGAAGACGAGCGTTGCCGACTGGCTGGTATCCAGCCACCGCTAGAGAGTGTGAATTTGAAATCCGAAATTTTGTAAATGGTTTCACTCCACCGGATGGTAACTGGGTATCTGGGGTGGCGCCACATGCCGGTTGGTATTTTTCGGGAAAGCCTGCTGCTCGTGTTCTGAAAACTCTGGCTTCAGTCAGAAAACCTGATGTTACAGTGGTGTTTGGCGGGCATCTCTCGTCGGGGCATCGTCCTGTTGTCTATATTGAAGACTCTTGGGAGACTCCTTTTGGGAACCTATCCATGGATAGCGGACTATCCATGGAGATAGTCTCTACCACCGGCGCCTTTGAAGCTCCTGAAGCCTTTGCAGATAATACGGTAGAAATACAGTTGCCGTTTGTGAAATGGTTTTTCCCAAAGTCGATTCTCATTGCGGCGCATTCCCCAGCGTCAATGGAGGCCGCATCATTCGCAACCAAATTGTCCGAACTACTAATCAGTAGAAAATTGTCTGCAGTTTTCCTGGGGTCGGCCGACCTGACACATTATGGTTCGAACTATGGATTTTCTCCGAAGGGGTCAGGCTCGACGGCGGTGGAATGGGTAAAGTCTGTAAATGACAAATCGCTTGTTGACAAGGCATTGAAATATGACGCCCAAGGAATACTGGACGACGCAAACAGGCTTCAAAACACCTGCTCTCCTGGCCCTATAGTTTCCGCCATGACTTGCGCCCTGATAAATGGATCAAGACAGAGCCATCTCATAGATTATTATACCAGTCATGACATTATGCCCGGTCCAAGTTTTGTGGGATACGCGGCCATAGTTTACTAGCCTTCAACTTATGGAAGTGTAAGCATCCCGATGCGTTGCGAGTCTCAAAATTAACCCAGACTGCCACAGGCATGTTCACGCATTGATTCGCTGAACCTCGAAAAGTCTCTTCGTCTCCTCAACCCCTTTGAGACAAACCTCAAAGTCTCTTACGACGTCAAATTTGCCCTCAACCAGATGGTGGGTCGTTTCTGAGATTACAACCATTCCTGCATTTGCAGTAGATTGAATTCTATCCGTAAGATTGACGTCAGCGCCGACAATCCCATATTTGGCTCGACTTTCAGTGCCTATGTTGCCTATTATGACTTCGCCGGTGTTGACTCCAATTCCCATAGCTACATGAGGCAGGCCAAGTCTGGCGTTTTCAGCCTGAAACACTCCCATTTTTTCCTGCATGTCAAGTCCGCAATTTACTGCGTCCAAGGCTCTGCTAGGTATAGAAGACTCCACTCCGTTGAAAAACACCAAAATAGAGTCACCGTAAAAATCCACGATTATGCCCCGGTAATTCTCAATTACGGCGATCATTAGAGAGAAGTAACGGTTCAGCATTTTGATGACCACTTCAGGTGGGAGCTTTTCACTCATTACAGTGAAGTCCCTGAGATCGGACATCATGATCGTGACAACACCTTTTTCTCCGCCAAGTCTGAGCGCTTCTGGACGACTCATAAGTTCTTGAGCAATTTTCTTGTCAACATATCTACCAAAGGTTTGTTCTATGATCTCGCGTTCTTTGAGGCTTTCAGTCATGGCGTTGAAGCTCTTGGCCAACTGGCCTATTTCATCGGACCTCTTTTCCGGTAGCCTCTCCGAGTAATCACCATTTTGAACTTTGACAGCTGCGGACGAAATCTCGCTGACGGATTGGGCCACCGACCGTGTCGTCAGCCGTATGAGGAACAGTATGATCCCTAAGGCCAACAGTCCCGCCAGGGCGTAATAAGTCCTGAATCTTATGATTGGTTTACAAATGTCAATTCCCCTGGTCAGGAAGACAATATACCAGTTGATCGACGGGATCTTGTAGAATCCTGCAACCGTCTCCGGTGGACTGAAAAAGGAGTCATCACTGAAGACACGACCAAACGGTTTCCTCCGGATTTCTTGAAGTAGCTTTTTTTCCAATGCGTTGTCGTTTTCACCGAGTCTTTTTCTATCATTGTCATGCTTGTCGGTAGAGGCCAGAAACAGGCCGGTGCTGGTTACCAGCCAGGCTGTGCCTCCGCCCAGAAACCCCATCTGTTTTATGGGCTCAAGAAAGGAATCAAAACTTATTCTTACAACAAGACGCTTTGAAATATTTTCCGACCCGGAATCCAAAACCCTCATCACCTTGAGCGAACGATCGGATGCCTGAGGATCTAGTGTAGGCGCACACACTCCAAAATCACCGCATACCTCCATGGTGTATAGACCCGCCACCGAAACCAGGCCAAAGTCCTCTGCCTGCAAAGCCTGTTGGGACGCAGGATTTGGTGTCACCTCAGTGTTAACGATGTCAACAAATCTGACCCCTGGTTTCTCTATCAATTCATGAATCAGGAATGCCTGGGTTATTTCACGGTTTGGAGATTCATCCGCCTTCGCAATCAGGCCAACGAGATCAAGCTTCTGTTCCAGACTCATGTTAATCTCGTGGGCTGCCCTTTCCAGTTGTAACTGCGCTGAAGTCAGCCACTGATCAATAAGATATCCTTTTGTATAGATGAAACCGGCAAAACCGAAAGAAGCGACTACTATGGCCACCGGTAAAAGAACAAACAGCAAAAATCTTTTTTGTAATGAAAATATCATTTCTTTTCTATTTTCCGGTTACTGTAAAGACAACCAAAAATGATCATGACTCTCGCAGAGCAGAATTAGCAATCATTAATTACTTCATTCCAGTTCACGGCGCAAGTGTTGAGTAAATTGGAGTATGCTAATGCCCGGAGTGAGGACTCTTCGATTTAGAACTTTCTGTGTCTGGACGCTTCATTTTGAGCATTTTCTTTTTGGGTTGCAGATCCGCAAGTGTAACCTCATCAAACGCTAATACCCTGGCTCCATCTTTTGTTTTTGCAAGTTTTTCCGCTTCCGTTCGGGCAGTGAATGCGGTAATTTCAAAGCCCATTTCCCCCGAATCAGAGTGAACTATGGTAAAATAGGCTTTCCTGGCGTCCACAAAGTTCTGAATGTCGGATGCCTTCACAAAAAGAGATTTTATATTGTTCTTTGAATACTTGAATTTTTCAGGCTCCAAAACATATTTGAAGAAATCTGAGTTGGCGTCAAGCCCGACGACTGTCCCGTCACTAAAAACCACTGCCGCCGGACTGTTAGGACCTGGCTCCAACTTCATTTCACAAACAGGGCAAGGTTTTGAAAGATCGATTTTTGAACCATCCGGAAGATCAAGCGTCTGCAAAGCAGAGGCGGAATAAGCTGCCGTAAGTCCACAGAAAATCAGCAAACATTTTGTCAAAAAAAGTGTTGACGCAAATCTTTTCATTTTCGATCTCCTTTTTGACGGTCCTTAAACCAGCTTCTTCTGTAAAACCTTGAATTTCATTTCCTGTCCCCAGCAATAAAGGGTTGGCACTACAAATATAGTAATTATGTCAATAGCCATTCCACCAAAACATGGGATGGCCATCGGCGCCATAACGTCCGAGCCTTTCCCTTGCGAGGTCAACACGGGAATCAACGCCAGTATGGTTGTTGCCGTAGTCATTAATGCCGGACGAACCCGTCTTGAACCGGCCTCAACGACCGCCGATCTAATCTCTGACAATGAAACGAATCTATTGTTTCTGAATACCTGATCCAGGTAGGTAGAATAAATGACACCATCATTCGTTGCGACCCCAAAAAGCGCAAGGAATCCGACCCAAACGGCAACGCTCAGATTATAGGGTCTGACCTGGAAGACTTCCCGCATGTTGACGCCGAACAGGCTGAAATCGAGAAACCACGGCTGTGAATAAAGCCAGAGCATGATAAATCCACCGGACCAGGCTACAAAAATCCCCGAGAAAACATTTAGAGATGTTGTGATGGAGTGGAACTGGAAATAGAGGATCAGGAATATGATCATCAACGCCACCGGTATCACAATTCGCAAAGTCTTTTCGGACCTCACCTGGTTTTCGTAAGAGCCGGCAAAGGAGAATGAGGCGCCTGCGGGGAGTTTTAACGAACCCGAGGCAATTTTACTCTGGAGAAAATTCTGGGCGGCTGTAACCACATCTACTTCCGCATATCCCGGCTTTTTGTCAAACAGCACGTAACCGGTGAGGAACGTGTCCTCCGATTTGATGCTCATTGGGCCTCGCGAGTATTTTAATGTGGCGACTTCCGTGAGGGGAATCTGAGTTCCATCAGGATTTGTTACCAGAATCTTTTCCATTCCTTCGATAGAATCCCGTAACTCCCTTAGATATCGAACCCTGACCGGATATCTTTCCCGACCCTCGACGGTGGTGGTGATGTTCTTTCCCCCGATAGCAATCTCAATGAGGTTTTGAACATCCTGTATCGGCAGTCCGTAACGAGCAATGGCCTTGCGATCAATTTCAAATTCGAGGTAGGGATTCCCAACCAAACGATCAGCTATCACCGTTGACGGGTCTATGGAGGGAACCTCTTTGAGAATCCGTTCAATCTCCAGACCCAACTGCTCAACTTCCTCAAGGGTTTTGCCCTTGACTTTGACCCCCATAGCGGCGCGCATACCACTTTGCAGCATCACTATTCGAGCGGCAATCGGTTGTAATTTTGGGGCCGATGTCACTCCGGGAAGTCGAGCCGCATCCGTAATTTCCTTCCAGATATCACCTGGAGATTTAATGTGAGGCCGCCAGTTGCGAACGGGCTTTCCTGTCTCAGGGTCCAGCACTCGCTTCCCGGTGACGGGGTCCGTTTTAAACTCTGGAGCATAATTGATTATGGTCTCAATCATGGATAGCGGAGCTGGGTCCAGCGCGCTTTCAACTCTCCCGATCTTTCCGACAACCGAAACAACCTCAGGGATTGATCGGATGGCCATGTCCTGTTTCTGAATAACATCCAGAGCTTCTGCTATGGAAGCGTGCGGCATGGTCGTCGGCATGAACAGGAAAGACCCTTCATCGAGGTCAGGCATGAACTCTTTACCCAGCCCTGGAAAAGAGTGTGAAAGATAGGACCAAATTCTTGTTTGCCTTATCGGGCTTGTTCGATTGGTGTAGTCCGAATCTGAGACGGATTTGGCCGACGATGATTTCACAAAGATGGAGTCGTATATCGAAGGGACAAAGCCGAAGATTCTGTCAAAGCCCAGCCATATAACAGCCCCGAATATGACAATAGTCGCCGGAATCGCAAGAAATGCCCCCTTATGATCCAGGCTCCAAGCGAGAAAGGGTTTGTAAAAAGATGTAAACACCCTCCGTATCAACAGTAATCCGAAAATTATTCCGGAAGCAAAAATCAGATTTCTAATAAACCCTAAGTCCGGACCAAGTGGGAGCCAATGCCTGGTGAGTGACACTGTCACAAAAACCAGCACCAGGAGGTTCAATATCAAGGGAACCTTTTTCTGTATTTCTGCCGGCACAAACAAACTAATGATCTTGATCGAACCTACCACGATCATCAGAATGCCGATACCGTAAGACATGAACATTTCCAGCCACAATCCGAACACTATTATGATGATGTTGAGAATCATGGCGGTGACCGTTCTGAAGTTGGTTTTCCTGAAAACGATGTGGGCTACGGGGGGAATCAAAGTCAAAGCCAGAAACAATGAGCCTGCAACGGCAAATGTTTTCGTGAAGGCCACAGGTCTGAACAATTTTCCTTCAGGTCCGGTCAGCGTAAAAACAGGCAGAAAGGAAATGATAGTTGTAAGCGATGATGTTATGACGGCTCCGCCCACTTCCATGGTGGATCGATGTATGACGTCGAGTAACTTTCCGTTCTCGCCCTCCTCCTCCAATCGTCGTAATATGTTCTCACAAAGAATTATGCCCATATCGACCATGACGCCTATCGCTATGGCAATGCCGGACAGAGCCATAATGTTCGCGTCAACACCAACTACTTTCATGACGATGAAGGTCAGAAGCACTGCCAAGGGGAGAACCGATGAAATGAGCAGAGACCCCACCAAATGGTTCATCATCACTATTACTACTATTATGGTGACGAATATCTCTTCAACCAGGGATTTGTTCAATGTTTCAAGGGTCTCATGAATTAATTCGGTTCGATCATAAAAGGGGACTATTCTAACTTTTGAAACAGCGCCGTTTTCAAGAGTCTTGGAGGGTAAACCTGATGAAATCTCCGCGATTTTTTTCTTGACGTTTTTGATTACCTGAAGAGGATTTTCTCCATATCTTACTACTACAACACCGCCTACTACCTCGGCCCCCTCTTTATCCAATGCCCCGCGACGGGCGGCCGGTCCCAGCGATACGGTAGCCACGTCCTTGATGAACAAAGGGACGTTGTTGTTCACCTTTACAACGCTATTTTCAAGATCGTGTACAGATTTCAGAAAGCCCAGCCCCCTGATGGTGTATTCCACCCTGTTGAGTTCCACAACTCCGGCGCCGACATCCAGGTTGGACATCTTAACGGCGTTGTAGACTTCCGGAAGTGTCACATTATGCGCTCTCATTGCATCAGGATTTACATCAACTTGATATTCCTTGACAAATCCACCGATTGATGCGACTTCGCTCACCCCTCCGGAGGCCTGCAAGGCATATCGGACGTAATAGTCCTGGATGGTGCGTAGCTCATCCAGACCAAAACCTTCCCCCTCGACTGTATACAGAAATACCTGCCCCAAAGCGGTAGCGTCAGGTCCAAGGGTTGGTTGGACTCCTTCCGGTAATAGTCCGGCCGGAAGGGAATTAAGTTTCTCGAGTATCCGCGAACGAGACCAGTAGAATTCAATATTTTCGTTAAAGATGATGTAAATGGTGGAGAAACCGAAAAATGAATTGCTTCGGATAACCTTGACGCCGGGTATGCCCAGAAGAGCGACGGTCAATGGGTAGGTAATCTGGTTCTCTATATCTTTCGGAGAGCGTCCCTCCCATGTTGTGAACACAATCTGCTGGTTTTCTCCTATGTCGGGAATGGCATCCACAGGAACAGGATTTCTCGGCAACAAGCTCGATTCCCAATCGAATGGAGCGACAACAATTCCACCCGCCAGGATGAGAACCAAAAGTATGAAAGCCGGTAATTTGTTTTCAATCCAGAACCGCAATAGTCTGGAAATAGAAGAACTTCCATCAGGGGCTTCCGTCACAAAATTATCTCTCGATTGTTTCATCATACCCTCCGTTGTTCGAGGGCGCCTGACTTGGGTGGGGTAGATGGAATAGTTTCCTGGAGTTCACCGCATTTCAGCATGTCCTGACCTTTATATGGAGTCCTGCCGAAATATGGGTTGGTCTTGTTTTCACCTAATTCCAGCCAGTAAGCTCCACGGCCTCCAAAAGCCATCGTGCAGTGATAGAGCTTCACATCATGGCCAAGACTGTGGCCGAAGGCCATGACGATCCTTGAGAAGTCTTCCGACACAGTTTCAAAAACTCTTCGAAGTCCTTCAATGTCTCCCAGTTCCTGCATCTTAGAAAGATTGGACAGCAAACCGGACGAATGCCTGTTCCAGAAACTCTGAGCCTCAGGAGGTTCATTTTTAATTGCTAACTCGTTAAGAGATTCCAGAAAGTGTCTTGAATTACTCCTGGCTGAGTCGGTTTTTTCTTCCGCCAGACTTTCCACAAGGCTAAAATAGGCCATTATGGAGCTACTGAGTTGTTTCCTGAAATGGTCTCCCACATCGATTCGCTCTATGGTTTCCTCTTCTGCAGGAGTGGCATACGGTTTTTGTTTTAGGCTTGGGGATTCGTTCATCATACTTTGTTTGGCGCCAATCTGCATGGCGCTATCCAGTTTGAAAGCCCCTTTAGTTACAACACGTTCCCCCTCCTGCAGACCGCTCAGCACAATATAGGTGTCTCCTGTTCTGGGACCGAGGGACACCTCGCGCAACTCATAAGTCACAGGCTTTGAATCAGGTTTCTGAACGAATGCAATTGCGCGCTTTCCGGTGATCAGAGGGGCGGTGACCGGAATAAGAAGAGGAGGCACAGGATTGGGGTCGTCAGAATAGCCGAACGCCGAGGCCGGTTTCAGAGGCATGTTGCTTTCAGGGCACAATCCTGGCGAAGCGCTTGCCTCGTCCCGTGGGTGAACTGGGCAGATATATTTCCCGGTCCAATCCGATTTTATGACACGCAACTGACTGTCAAGTTCGGCCTCAAGACTCGCGTTGACAAACATGCCCGGCTTTAAAAGAAGATCGGGGTTGTCCGCTTCCACCCTGACTTTCACTGACCTGGTTTTTGTGTCCAGGACCGGGTCAATGAACAGGACCTTGCCCTTGAATTTCTTTCCAGGAACAGCGGAGGCAGTGAAAGTGACTTCCTGCCCATATCGTATCCAGGGGATGTCGGTTTCATAGGCGTCCAGTTTGACCCATACCCTGGAGAGGTCATTGATAATGAACATGTCAGCGCCCTCACGCACAAACTGACCCTGGACTGCGTTTTTCCTGGTAACGACACCGCTGATCGGAGCCCGTAATGTTACGTTGAGCATGGGGCGTTTATTGTTTTTTATCTCATCGATCTGGTCACGGGTGAGTCCAAGCTGTATGAGCTTCTCCTCTGCTCCATGAATCACCTCATCACTTGGGTTTGCCCCTTTCATCGTTTCAAATAGTTCCACCTGGCTACGGATTAATGTGGGGCTCCATATCTTTACCATCGGATCGCCTTTATCCACACGCAGGCCTGTAAAATTTACATATACCTCGTCAAGCCTGCCCTCAACGCGTGACGTGAGCGCTGCGACCCTGGTTTCATCCTCAAAAACCATTCCGATCATTGAAATCTGGTATTTGGCAAAGGCCCTTGTTACAGGCGATGTTTCAATCTGAGCCAGTTTTATGGCCGCATCGGACAGAGAAATCTGTGAAGACGCTACATCTGCCGAACCGATTTCGCCGGTTTGAGCCTCAACCAGATCCATGAAGCATATCGGACACTTTCCAGGATTGGGGAGCCTGATCTGGGGATGCATCGAGCAAGTCCAAATAGTTGGAACAGTCGGATCCTTCGATTCATGAACATGATCAGTCCCAGTGAGAGTCTGTTTCGGGGCCGTAGCCTCTTTCTGATCCACTCTGGATGGCGCAACCAGATAACCCGCTATGAAGGCTGCTATTATGACTGCCACCAACCAGCCGTGTCTTTTCAAAATCGTGGATATCAACTGCTTTATCGAATCCATTGGAATCACCTCGACGCAATCCCTTTATGAAACAGTTTCAGGTATACCCTAGCAGACGGCCCTTATTGCGGGCGGATCCACCAGCCTACCGTCGGCCACCTCAACTATGCGTTGGCCATATTCCGCATTTTTTCTGCTATGCGTAACCATGACAATTGTTTGGCCTTCGCTGTTGAGCTTTGTCAGAAGTTTCATGACCTCGGATGAGTTTCGTGAGTCCAGATTTCCAGTCGGCTCGTCGGCAAACAGGATAGGCGGTTCATTCACAACGGCTCGAGCTATTGCGACGCGCTCCTGTTCTCCGCCTGATATTTGATTTGGCAAGCGGTGAGCCTTTTCTTTTAGGCCGACTTTATCGAGAGCTGAGAGGGCAAGTGTCTTTTGGTCTTCTTCGGAATGGTGCGTGACTGCTAGTGGAAGCTGAACATTTTCAAGAACGTTCAGGTACGGAACCAGTTGGAAGGACTGAAAGATAAAACCCATGAACTCTCTCCTGAAATCGGCGAGTTTCGTTCTGCTAAGGGAATATAGATCAATGCCTTCAATAACAATTTGACCGCGGGTCGGGCTCAGAAGTCCTCCCAGCATGGCAAGCAGGGTGCTTTTGCCGGAACCCGATTCACCCATTATAGATATAAAGGAACCCTGTTCAATAGAAAGATCAATTTTTCTTACAGCGGTGACCTTGGCGTCGCCGTCACCAAAATCCTTACCTGCCTGAATAACCTGTATGTAACTCATGATTTACTCCTAAAGTGTTCTGAGGGCTTCGTTTGGATCCATGGCCGCCGCAGCCCTTGCGGGGTAAAAGGATGCGATAAGTCCCAAGGCAACGGCCAGAAGCACTGATCCAACCGGCACGTAAGGATCAAGGCTCATGTGGGGCATGTGCTCAGACAGGACAGACAACAGTCCGTAGGTCACTCCTATGCCTACAAAGTACCCGAACACTCCCGCGCTGAGCGAAACGATTGCCGCCTCCAACAGGATTATTTTCATGATATGAGAGCTTCTAAAACCAATGGCGCTGAAAATGCCTATTTCCCTGGTGCGTTCCGTGACGCTGCTCATCATTGTCACGAAAACGACCATGGCCCCTACAAACAGGATCAGACCGGAAAGTCCCAGCGAAAACTTCTGGAAATTATGTAAGGTGTCCATGCGCCCTTCCACCACCTGCTGAACCGCCGTCACCTTTGCAGTAGGCAGAGCCTTGGTTAACTGGCTCACCAACTCAGAGATGGGGCAGTTTTTGCATAAGGCGGCTATCTCAACCATTCCGACCAGTCCTTCTTTGCCAAACATCTTCTGGGCCAAAGCCAAGTTCATGAAAACCAGACTATCATCCTGCGATCCTGTCGAATCCAAAACTCCGGCAACCTCAAAGTGGTGGTCCTTTATTTCGATTTTGGAATCCTTGGAGAGATTGAACTTGGACGCCAGGTCATGCCCGACCAATATCTGACTGTCGGACTCTGGAGCCGTACCGTTGATTTTCCACCATTTCTTCAGGGCAAGTTCCGAGTTGAAATCCACCCCAACTGCAAGGGCCTTGTGGCCTTCTCTTTCAAATACCCCGAACACTTTTGGGCTCACGATTCTTATGTTGGCGGCGTTTTCAATGGTCTTTATCTTGCCAAGTTCTTCCTGATGGATTTCTTTAACGTCGAAAGAGAATCCTCCGAGACTCAGGCCGCCGTAAGTTAGCGACAGCCCTTCTGACTTCGGGGTGACAATAATGTTTGCGCCAAATTCATCCATTTTGTGGGCGATGTCTTCCGACAGAATCCTTGTAGTAGTCATGAGAGCCACGACTGAGGAGACTCCCACCATCAAACCGACGACCAGAAAGAATACTTTAGCCTTACGGCGTCTGAGATTGTTTGCTGCTATTGTTCTGAGTTTCATTTCACTTTCCTTTTATTGAAAAAATCTGGCGCCGGACATCACATCCTGAAGACTAATCATAACCTGACCATTCTGTATTTTTCTGTTTAAAGGAGATGGGTTGCAGCCACCCCTGACTTCATTGACCTTGTCGGTCCTGAATTTCAGGCCGCAGTTGATACAAACCATGTTTGGGCCCTGCTGCACGTAACCTTTTTTAGCGCTGAAACATACGTCGCAAGCGTCAAAAGCCGCTCTGATGTTTCCATCAACGCTCTTCACCACAAAAAAACGAATCCACAGATTGGGCGAGGCTTTATATTGAAAATGACGTGCTTTCCCGTCCTGGAACGAGGACTCAGGGAAAACGAAGGCGGCGTTTGTAGGCTGAATTTCTGTAGCAGGAACAGTAAAATTCCATGCGTGAGCGATCTGGACTCCAAACGCCAGGATGATTACGAACACCGGGAATAGTATTATCAATCGGGAATATACAGACTTATGTTTAAGATTATTCATTAGCTCGTCCTTTCGGTAATTTTCTTCAAGATATCTTGAATGATTAATCAATTATTGCTCTGAGCCGTCAGATTGGCATTACGACCCATTAGAAGCGCTCTCAATTCACTGTCAGCGTTGAGCATTCTCGGCCAGAATGTCTTCCAATCATCGTGTCCAACCTTGGCATGAATCTGCTCCCTTAACTTTCCATCGTAAATTTTTACATCCGCACTTTTAAAAAGATCACCCAACATCTCAAGTATCTTGGTCTTTTTTAATTCTGAATCCTGAATGTCCATTATGGCCATGTCTTCCAACAGTTTATGAATGGCGAGCCTTTGCGCCACTATTTGCCTGAATTTCTCCATGGAGCCAAAATTGTCGCTGATCCACTTGTTGAACTGGTCTTCCTGGATTGCCTGAGTTTCAAAGACTGTCCTGATTTCATCATCGACCTCTGAGGGTTGGGCGACTATTACGGATTTGTCAGCAGCTTGCAGAATCAATTCCTTGCCTACATTTGAGAAAAAAGACTCAGATGGCTCTCTCTTCTTTACTTCCTGAGGATCTACAGCCAACGGGACATTGATGTCTGAGCTAAACAGCGGCTTGCCATTAATTCCGGCGATAACAACTCCTTTATCTTCAGAGAGGTCAGGTTTATAAGTGCCGTCAAATTTCACGTTGTATCCCACGTAAGCGATGGCTTGACCAATATTCTCTGCTGATGCCCGTTTTTCCTGGAATTTTACAGTCACACTCTGTGACGCCAGGCTAACATCCGTCTCAACTATTCCCGGCATCTTTGCCGTAACTTCTTTGACTGTAATCACACAGGCGGGACAGTTCATGTTGTTCACTGTAAACCGGGACGCCAGTGTTTGCCCTGACAACATTCCGTAAACCAGGTAAACTCCAATGCCCATGACCAGAAAAGTCACCCCGAAGATTGCCAGTCGTTTGATTTTTGCCGATTTTACCCTGGAGGAAGAATCGTCCAGTTTTTCTAGTGTTATTTTTTTTATTTTTGTATCAGATGACATTAGTACACTCCTGAACCGTTGAATGGTTCAACCAATTTAGCTTGACGGAAGACTGCAGGACTGTTTAAACCTGACAGATCAACTCAATAATCATTAATGCCTAGTTTTAGAATGGGAAAATATCGATGGAGATCGCGTGAAATCTCAAATTCTGAGCGAACTTGATTTGAGCAGAGGGTGAATTGAGTCGGAATGCTGAGACCTTGTGAAGCCGTTTTCTGATTGAGCAGAGGGGATAAGAGTGTCGATATCTTGCAAAACCAGATGCAAACTCTCAAAAATGTTGGGTGTCAATGAACGGGAGTCGGTAAGTGTGGGGGCCTTATTATGACTAGAGCAGTGGCATCTTAGGGAAGATGGTTTTGGATTAAGGCCGGACTGGTCTGTTTCAAGATTGTAACTACAACTTATCGTAGAATTTGTGGCGGCCTTGGACTTGCAGCACGAAGGGAGGTTGTCCCCAGTATCCACCGCAGGAACTGAACAACAAGACGATTCGGTTTTCTTAGTGGAACAGCAGCACGGTAGCATGGAAGCTGGAACCACTGAAGCTCCCAGAAACGCAATGCAAACCGTTAATGCTGTTATCGATTTAAATTTCAAGTTCCGAATCTCCCAAAGCGTTAATACCAGATTAAATCTATCAAGAAATATGCAAATGTCAATAGTGATTCATCTTATTAGTAAAGTTTCACCTAACTTTTTACAGCGGCGGATATTTTAATCTTGCCGCGAAGATAGCGCAGATCGAACTGCGTGTAATAATGTATACCGTCTAGTAGCTCAAATCTTGCGGCGTATGGACAAAAAAGTTTTGCATGAATGAGGTTAAGCATTTAGTATCCGGTAGAGGCCTGAAGGTCCGTTCATCACAAACAACAATAAAAAGTGGGTAATCAAATGGGTTGTGCAGCTCCTAATTCCATTCATTGGCAAGACTTGCGAGACAGGCCTGTGGAAGAGATTCTAGATCGAGGTGGTGTCACGATTTTTCCAGATGGCGCTTTTTCAGTAGCTTTTCTCAACGCCATCTACAAGGTTGATCCGTTCTCTGAGAGCATAAGTGAAATATCTCCAAAACCCGACAGGTTATTACCGGAAGAATTCCAGATATTACTGATACGCTATCTTGTGGCCCCGAATGGCGGGTCTGTAGACGGGAAAAAGATTAGCGAGAAGGACCTTATAGGGGGCGTGACCTTTTTTCAGGGCCCGCATAGTCTGAACACCTCTCCACTGGTCCAGAGATATGGGGCTGACGCCGAAGGCTTTGTTGCGAGGGGAATTGAGTTTGGCGCAGAGCCAGAGTCATTTGGGGACGCAGCTATGACCTATTATCCTTTCCCATGCATACCTGTCACATATGTTTTGTGGGTGGAAGATTCCGAGTTTCCAGCGTCTGTCTCAGTCATGTTTGACAGTTCCATAGAACGATGGCTGAAACTTGACATGATATTCACATTGGTGTTGACCTTGACGGACAGGATTACCGGGAAATATTGATCACACCCTGAAAAATGAATATCAAAAAAAGTAGCTGATATAAGGATTTGTTAATAATGTAAGTTACAGTGATTTATTAATAATGTCAGTCAGATCCACTCCGTCGGATGACTGTGTTCCGCCGACGAGTATTTTCTTGTCTTTAACCACTACGCGTCCCATAGCGAGTTCACGGATGGCGTTTGTAAGCAGTGGGAGTTCCCTTATTTCCCCTTCATGACGAATCTTGCGGAACAGTTCCTGGGCCTCTCTGTCCTGAATCGAAGAATTCCCGTTTATGGCGTCTTCCCATTTAGCCCGGAGTTCGTCCCAGGGAGCGCCTGTTATCGGAAAACGGCAATAAGATATCACCGGACCACGATCCAGCTCTTTGGTCACCAGGTGAACCATTGCCCCTTGTTCATCAGCTTTTTCCGCTATCAGGGTGTGTATGACCTCCTGCCAGGTTCCCTTTGGTCCCCACGGTAGTGCAGGGTGTATGTTGACCATGTTCAGCGACTCCAGTTCCGGGTCGCCTATTATGAGCATATAACCCGCCATCACGATGATATCGACAGCCGGCATCATGCTGATTGTTTTCACGACCTGTTCTCCGAACAGGTTGCGCCACTCATCAAGCTCCGGCGCCGGTTGTGAGGCTGACCTGCTCTTTTGAAGGCCCAGCTTTCTCAGTTCAGGTTTGAATTTTACATGTGACAGGGTTGCCACAGGGATAGAGAATTCAGCGGCCATATCAAAGAACATCTCTCTCTGGATATACTCTTCGTTGGCTGCGGCGTCTCCGGTTTCCCGGTGACAGAAAATCCAGTCTATGGAGGCTGGAATGTCATTTAACAGAATGTCGTCTCTAACGGCCTTCAGTAAATTCCTGGCCGCAGTGTCCCGGCCGGTAGAAAGCCATCCAATCTTATATGTCATATCGTTTGTTTCTCCTGAAAGCCAAGTTTATCATGACCGGGAAAGTTAAAGCGCCGGCATTTGAATCAACGTTTCAAGCGAGGATCAAAGGAGTCTCGGATGCCCTCGCCGAGCATATTGTATCCCATTACGGTGATTAGAATGGCGAGGCCCGGAAAGAGCGAAAGCCACCATGCTATTTCAATGTTGTCTTTTCCTTCTGTCAGCATGTTACCCCATGAAGGATCCGGCGGCTGAACTCCAATTCCCAGGAAGGACAATCCTGATTCGACCAGGACGGCAGAGGCTACGCCGAGTGTGGCCGCTACAAGAATGGGCGCCATAGCGTTCGGTAGAATGTGGAGGAAGATTATGCGGGCGTCCGATGCGCCCTGAGCTATAGCGGCCTGCACGAAGTCTCGCTCCCTGATGCTAAGAAATTCTGCGCGAACCAGTCGGGTCACTCCCATCCACGAGGTGACTCCTATGACCACCATGATGTTCCAGATGCTGGGTCCTACAAAGGCTATAACCGCCAGTATTAGAAAAAACGATGGAAAGCACAGCATCACATCGACAAAACGCATTATGACCCTGTCTGCCAAGCCGGAATAGTATCCGGATATCGCCCCAAGGAGGACTCCTATGAAAGTGGAAATCCCTACCGCCACGAAACCTACGCTCAAAGAAACGCCTGACCCAAAGATGATTCTGGATAGCACATCCCTGCCCAGGATATCTGTCCCCATGGGGTGACTACGCGACGGGGCCGCCAGTATGTTGGATGTGTCAATGTCTGATGGAGGATAGGGGGCCAGATAATGAGAAAATATGGATGTCGAAAACAGAATTAGCACAATCAGCAATCCCGCCATCGCCATCTTGTTCTTTGATAATCTGTTTAGAAATTCGCTTCTGAAACGCATTTCTCAATTCTTTTCAACTTTTGGGATTAAGATGTCCATAAAAATCAGTCTGTAACCCGTATCCGAGGGTCTGCCCAGGAATAGAGCAAATCTGCCAAAAGATTGCCGAGTAGGGTTAGAACAGCGCCTATGACGAGAATACCCATGATCGTTGGATAATCCCTCATCATTACGGACTGGTAAAAAAGCTGCCCCATTCCAGGTATGGCAAATATCGTCTCAAAAATTACACTTCCGCCGATCAGTCCGGGCACCGAGAGCCCCAATATGGTTATGACCGGGAGCAGCGCGTTTCTCAAAGCGTGCCTGAAAATAACAGCCCCTTCCGTCAGACCCTTGGCCCTGGCTGTGGTTATGTAATCCTGCCTGATTACCTCAAGCATGTTCGAACGCATGTAACGGCTCATGCCGGCCAGACCGCCGAACGCCGAAACAAATATAGGAAGTATCAGGTGCTTTGAAACATCCACTACCTGCTGAAACGGAGTAAGGGACGCGTAATTCAATGATCTGAAACCTGATATTGGAAGCCACTCAAGTTTGACTCCAAAAAGTATCATCAGTAATAACGCTAGCCAGAAAGTTGGCACTGCAAATCCGATGAACACAAAAAGCGATGTGCCGCGGTCAAACCAGGAATCCTGTTTTACCGCCGAAATGACCCCCAAAGGGATGGCAGCGGCCAGTATAAAGAACATCGAAAGGACATTGATAAGCAAGGTTATCGGGATTCGCTCCGCAATCTTGTCCAGCACCGGTCTGTTATCTGAAGCGAAAGACCTTCCAAAGTCCAGCGCCATCATGTTTTTGAGCCACTTAAGGTACTGCATGTGCCATGGCTCATCTAACCCATAATGAGCCCGTATACGCTTGATCGCTTCCTCGTTCATGTTTGGGTTGAGATCGGTCATCAGGCTGATAGGGTCCCCTGGCGCCATCTTCATGACGGAAAACGATATTATGGTGATTCCCAACAGCACAGGGATCATCAACAGTATTCGTTTTAAAAGGTATGCGATCATAATGCCTTAAGGTTGAACTGTATACTTTTGTAGCTGTTTTGGCACAAACCATTCGGTAAAATTGTAACTGATTCCAATCGGAGCAGGTATTATACCATGGAATCGAGAGCTTATAATGGGTAGAGAATATTGTACAAATAGAAAAGTGTAAGGCTGATCTTCGGCTAATATTCGCTGGAACTCATCATAATATTTTTTCCTCTCGTCCTTGTTGTAAGTGGATACTCCCAATTCCAGCATCCTATCGACCTCAGGGTTGTTGTAAGATATGAAATTCAACTCGCTCTCGCTAGTTTTAGCCGAATTCCATATGTCGATCTGGTTCGGGTCGATGCCTATACCCCAACCGAGAAGACATGCCTCGAAATTCCGTTTGTTAATGAAATTCTTGATGAAAGCCGCCCATTCAATGACCCTGATTTTTACCTCTATCCCGACCTTCTTGAGATCCTTCTGGATGATGGTGGCTGCGTTCTTCCTGATGTCATTACCATGGTTGGTAATGATAGTAAATTCGAACGGCTTACCATCCTTATCTATGATTCCATCGCCATCAGTGTCTTTCCATCCCGCCTCCTCAAGCATCTGCTTTGCTTTGTCGGGATCATAAGGAAATTTCTTCACGTCTGGATTGTACCAGAATGTGTCCGGTTTGTATGGCGTATTTGCGACGTCTCCGAGTCCAAGGAGCACGCCTTCGACTATGCTGTTACGATTAATGGCGGTGGTGAGCGCCTGGCGGACTTTCTTGTCCTGAAACTTCCAATCCTTGAGATTGTAACCGAGATAGGAATAGGAGAATGCCAGGTATTTAAATTTGTTAAAATTCTGCTTGAACCATTGATTATCTGTCTGGCGCTCATACTGCAGAGGTGTGAGACCCATCTGATCCAGACGACTGGCCTTCAATTCCAGGAACATGGTTGCAAGATCGGGAATGACTCTAGTTAGAACCCTGTCAATATATGGCCTGCCTTCAAAATAATCATGATAACTTTCCAGGAGTGTTTTCTCTCCGGTGTTCCATTCCTTGAACCTGTATGGCCCGGTTCCTACCGGATTTCGTTTCAGTGGACTTTCCGTTATTTCCTTTCCCTCCAGTAAATGACTAGGAAGAATGGATTGTCCCCACGAAGCCAGAGCCGGAGCGTAAGGTTTATCATAGAGGACTTCAACGGTGTAATCATCTATAACCCGGAATTCCTTTACTCGGAGAAAATCCCCGGCATAAGCGGTCGGGGTCTTGGGATCGACATAGACCTTGTAGGTGTATTCGACATCTTTACTGGTGAATGGAGCCCCATCCTGCCAACGGACACCCTTCCTGAGATAGAATCGAATTCTCAGGTTGTCATCCGAGACCTCCCATTTTTCGGCCAGTTCTCCCACCAGGTTGAGGTCCTTGTCATATTTGACCAAACCATTGTAAATCAGTCCGTTGATGTCGGAACTGGCCGAATCTGAAGCCAGGACCGGCAACAGAACGGATGCGTCACCGATGCTGCCCCGTATCATCATATCGCCGTAAGCGGGTTTTAAGTCTGGTTGGGATTCTGCCGTTCCGGAAGGCGCTTTTTCCGGGAGTCTGGTTTCGGTTTTTTCACCGCCCCCACAACCCGAAATAGTCAATGCCACAAAAAAAATCCAAAATATTTTTGATAACTTCAAAATGTCCATATCCTTACGAAAGCTTAGAGGCCGAATAGTTTCACAGATTTGTCCTTAATTCAACCTTCAATTGTCGCACGGGCATTGCTACAAGCTTTTACACTTAAAATCAACTGGTTTTCAGAAGTGTTTGTCCCAAGCCGGGTGTGAAACGTATTGCAGTTATATATATTAGTTGATATTTTGTTCATATCGAATGTCAAAATCACTCGAAAACGTGTCCATGTCCGTACAATGACATTGTGCTGTAAGGCTTATTCTGAATCAGGAGATCAAGATTTGAGTGAAAACGAGTTGACACCCAAGCAGAAGAAATGGCTGGAAGCGTCCAGGAAGATAGGCCGCGTGGCCATGACGAAGTCCGAACGTGAGAGTCTGGAGAAACTCTACGCCGACATGTTGCCGGCCGAGCAAATGGAGCTAAAAAGCTATATTGAAAAGAATTTTTCGAAGAAGTCTGAATCAGGGGAGACCACACCGGAACCAACTGCAGTCATGGAACAGATCGAGTGGACAGACCCTTCAGACGCTTTGAAGAAGACACTTTCAGAAACCCAGAAACCGAGATGGCTTAAGGTGGAGCCTGAATAATAAAGCTAATTATTGTGTCTCAGGAGAATTGAATGCTTGATATCGCCTTCATTAGAAATAACCCTGAAAAAGTTAAAGAGGGTATTCGCAAAAAACGAATGAAGATGGACCTGGATGAATTGCTGGCCGTGGATGACAGTACCCGGCAACTCAGGACAGATGTTGAAAATCTAAGAGCTGACAGAAACAGGATGTCCAAGGACATTCCCAAGCTCAAAGGTGACGAGAAAGATCGTGCGGTAGCGTCTGTCAAGTCCATAAAGGATCAATTGGCCGAGAAGGAACCGGAGCTTCGCATTCTTGAAGATCGTTTCGAGAAGCTCATGCTTCTAGTGCCTAATCCTCCGCTTGATGAAGTGCCTGAAGGCGACTCAGATGACGACAACGTCCTGGTCAGAACGTTTAAAGAGCCCAAGGAATTCGATTTCACTCCTAAAGACCATTTGGAATTGGCGGAATCCCTGGACATTCTGGATATGCCGCGCGCCGTAAAATTTGCGGGCGCCAGAATGTATGTGCTCAAGAATGAAGGCGCATTGCTGGAATTTGCGTTATTCAAATATGCTCTGGACACCCTTTTTTCAAGGGGTTTCCAGCCGATGATTGTGCCTCAGTTGGTTAGAAGAGAGGCCATGGTTGGAACCGGTTTCTTTCCATTGGGAGAAGAGGACACCTTCTTCGTGGAAAAAGATGACTTATATCTAATTGGCACAGCCGAGGTTTCTCTGGTTTCGTTCCACATGGATGAGATTATCAACGAGAAGGACCTACCTAAACGCTATTGCGGCTACTCGACATGTTTCAGGCGTGAGGCCGGGTCTTATGGCCGTGATACACGAGGTTTTTACAGACTCCATCAGTTCAACAAGGTCGAACAGGTCACCATCTGTGTAAATGATCCTGAAGTTTCCATGCAGGAGCATCAACGACTGCTGGGAAATGCCGAGGCAATAATGCAGGGGCTTGGGCTTCCTTACAGGGTGGCCCTGGCATGCGGAGCTGAAATAGGGCAGGGGCAGGTGCTCAAACATGAACTTGAAACATGGATGCCCAGCCGTGGGAAATATTCCGAGACACATTCCTGCTCTACTCTTCACGAGTTTCAGTCCAGACGTTTGAAGATAAGATGGCGTGGAACTGACAACAAGACGTCCTATTGTCACACTCTCAACAACACAGCGGTGGCTTCCCCCAGGATACTCATCCCAATCCTAGAGAACTATCAGAACGCAGACGGCAGTGTCACCATACCCGAGGTCTTACGGCCCTTCATGAATGGTATGGAAAAGATCGAGCCCAAAAAACGTTAGAAAAACAGGTTTATGGTTTAAATAGTGATAAGACTTAAAAAGAACGCAGACAAAAGAATTCGCAAAGGACATCTGTGGGTTTTCTCAAATGAGATAGATTCACCCAGTGTGTCCGAAATAGTCCAGGGAGAAGTGGATGAGCTGTTTGACCATTCCGGGAAGTTTCTCGGTATGGTCTATTCCAATCCGCGAAGTCTCATTACCTCCAGAGTGTTGTCCCATAAGAGGACGGACATAGATGGCCTTTTTGTGAAACAGAGGATAAAGGAGGCCAATGACAGGCGCTCATCCATCTGTCGTCACAGCACCGCATACAGACTATTTTATGGTGAGTCCGATCTCATCCCCGGTCTGATTATAGATAAGTACGCAGACGCCTATGTGGTTCAAAGCTCAACAGCGGGTGTGGACACACTCATGGAGCTTGTGGTCCAGGCCATAGTTGAGCTTTTCTCGCCGTCTTGTGTTTACATACGCAATGATTTACCCGTCAGGGACCTCGAAGGGATATCCAGAACCAAGAAATTGGCTTATGGCACACTTCCTGAGCGAATCGAAGTGGAACTGAACGGACTCAAATTCCTTGTAGATATAGAGAACGGTCAGAAAACGGGGTTGTTCCTGGATCAGGAGTTTAACAGGACCGCCTTGATCAAGTATCTTTCCCCTCAGGCCAACGTTCTGGATTTATTCTGCTATACCGGAGCATGGGGAATCAATGCCGCAGCCAGGGGCTTGTGTGGTGTGACAGCTGTGGACTCCTCGGCTAATGCGCTTGACGCGGCGAAGGTCA
Organism: uncultured Syntrophaceae bacterium; assembly: GCA_964628605.1. Taxonomy (GTDB): domain Bacteria; phylum Desulfobacterota; class Desulfomonilia; order Desulfomonilales; family Desulfomonilaceae; genus CAITZA01. Next base: position 9,358 of record CAZVOU010000246.1, on the reverse strand, counting down.
ACGCTGAACTGAACAATGTTGGAGACAGATTTGAGGTAGTAAAGTCTGATTGTATAGACTTTCTCAAGAAAATGGAAAAGCACTGGGACGTAGTGATAGCTGACCCACCGGCTTACATCAAAAGTAAGGCCAAACTTGCAGAGGGAAAGCGAGGGTATTTCGATCTCAACAAAAGAGCGTTGGGAAAGCTTAGAAAGGGAGGGCTCCTGATTACATGCTCCTGTTCTCATCACCTCTCGATTGAAGAATTCAGGGACTTGATTCTCTCTGCCTCCTTACAAAGCTCACGCCGGATACGTCTACTGGAAGTTCTTGGTCAGGGGCCGGATCATCCTTGTCTGCCGGCGATGTCTGAAACATCATACCTAAAAGCGCTGGTATGTCAGGTAATGTAGTCTGTCAGGATTTTTGGGGCACTTTCCGGGAAACGTATTGTCATATCAAGCATCACAACTTGTGTGATCTTTGTTGTATTATTTGAGGATGCGGAAAGATAGTTTGATCAATAGTTATACAAAGGAGACGAGAGATGAAACCTTCAAAATATTTGTCGGCGCTTCTTCTTGTCGGCCTCTTTATGATGCTTAGTCCGGCCTCAATACATTCTTCGTCAGTGGACACACTATCAGATGACGGCGCAGTGAACGACCGCTACTGGTGTCTTTGGGAATGCCGTGAACGATACGGTTTGAATCCTTTGTTTCGTGGTGGTGGCTCATCCGAAGTCTGGAGGTTATACGCAATTTGCGTATCTGATTGTGAGAAGAAATTCTGGAAAGAATGGGAGAAGGAACTCGAGCAAATAAAATAGGGTCGGCAGCAAGGATTAAAAAATCATCATAAATCAATCGGGCGTCTTTTCGATCACCACATAGGCGCAGGCCATAAGATCAGTGTGGCTAATGGAGAGGAAAACACGGCCGACCCCAATTGTTTGGATGATCCCAAGGATTTCGGGCGAAAATGTAACTGTGGGCGCGCCCCTCAATGTTTTATGAATGTGAACGCGGCCGGGATAAATACCTTCTGAAAAGCCTGTGCCCAAAGCTTTGACGACGGCTTCCTTCGCCGCGAACATCCCCGCAAATTTTTCCGCAGGCCTTGAACTATTTAAACCAAACTCTATTTCTGCGCTCGAGAAAACTCTCCCGAGAAAACTCTTTCGCTGGGTTCCGGCAAGTATTCTCTCAATTCTGGCGACAGGAGTGACATCGACGCCAATTCCCAGAATCATGGCTGCACTCTCTCCCGGAGGACGGCTTCAGTAACCCTGCACACCTGAACGGCCGGCAGTACATCGTGTACACGAACTATCGATGCGCCTCTCATTACGGAGACCGCAACCGTAGCAAGAGTCCCATACCCACGTTTTTTTGGTTCCGATTCATCGAGTATTTTGCCAAGGAACGTCTTACGTGAAGCTCCGACGAGGATCGGTTTCTCCAGAGACCGGAAGTAATCAATGCGGTTCAGGAGCGCAAGATTTTGATCGAAGGTTTTACCAAAACCGATTCCAGGATCAATTGCTATCTTGCAGGGATCTATACCTCTACTCTCCAACGTCTGAATTCTCTCAAGAAGAAAGTCATGGATATCTTTTGGAAAACTTTCGTAATGAATGGTTGTCTGCATGTTCCTCGGTGACCCAAGCATGTGCATTATAATCATGCCGACTTTTGTCTCGCGACCAAGATCTATCAATGAGGGGTCGTCTCTAAAACCGCTGATGTCATTAATGATTCTTGCTCCTTCCTTGATACCTGCTTCCGCCACAGACCGTCTCCTGGTGTCCAGAGAAATTACGCAGTCCGGTTTCTCCCGGATTACATCCCTAACGACAGGTATGACACGTTCAAGCTCTTCTTTTTCTCCCACGTAGTCTGACCCAGGTCTGCTCGATTCACCCCCAATGTCAAGAATGTCCGCTCCTTCGCTAATCATGCGCAATGCGTTGGAGACGGCGTCATTAGGATTGAAGTTTAATCCACCATCCGAAAAGGAATCGGGGGTGGTGTTTATGATACCCATGACCAGTGTTCGTGAATGATCAAACAAGGCTCGCTCCTGTGTGGGGGATACAAAAAGTGACAGAGTTTCCAGATTCTGAGGCTTTACACAAAAAAGGCGCCGATATGAACCGGCGCTCTTTCAAAACATAACTTGAGTAAACAATTTTCGGGCTATATCTTCTCTGGGTTTGGTTCTGTAGTTACAGAAGGAGTAATTGATTCCGACGTCGCAGTTCCGGCCTCGTTGTCCGGTCCTGGAGGAGAAACGTTCTGACGGTGGTTGTCCGGATTCGGAAGATCTTTGCCGTCGATCACCGCCTGTATCTGAGCGGCATCCAGAGATTCCCTTTCCAGCAAAACTTCGGCCAATCGCTTCACCGTCTCCTGGTTTTCCATGAGTATTCTTTTTGCCTCATTGTAACCATCCATAACTGTGCGCCGAATTTCCGAATCTATGTTAAGGGCTGTCTCCTCCGAAAAGTCCCTGTGTCTGGAAAATTCTTTCCCCAGGAATATCTGTTCTTCCTTCCTTCCAAAGGTAAGTGGCCCAAGCTTTTCACTCATTCCCCACTCGCACACCATTTTTCTGGCCAGTTCGGTAGCTCTTTCAATATCATTGCCCGCGCCCGTTGTCATATGATCGAGAAATATCTCTTCAGCGGCTCTTCCTCCCATGAGAACTGCAATCTGACTGCTGAGATAACCTTTATCATAAGTGTGTCTGTCATCTTCGGGCAGTTGCTGGGTAACACCGAGCGCTCGTCCACGGGGTATTATTGTTACTTTGTGTATTGGGTCTGCTTTTGGGAGCATTTTTGTGACAAAAGTGTGCCCTGCTTCATGATAGGCCGTGTTTCGTCTCTCTTCCAGACTAATGACCATGCTCTTGCGCTCAACCCCCATCAGCACCTTGTCTTTGGCGTATTCAAAATCAGTCATATCAACGGAATTCTTGTTCAGACGCGCTGCGTTCAAAGCCGCTTCATTGACTAGGTTAGCGAGATCGGCCCCTGAAAAACCCGGAGTCCCCCTACTTATGGTGTCAAGCTCTACTTTGTCGCTTATGGGTGTTTTTCTTGTATGGACCTTCAATATGGCCAATCTTCCTCTGACATCGGGTGGTGGGACTACCACTTGCCTGTCGAATCTTCCCGGCCTGAGAAGAGCCGGATCCAAAACATCCGGTCTGTTGGTGGCGCTGATCAGGATGACCCCTTCGTTGGTTTCAAAACCATCCATCTCTACGAGCAACTGATTGAGCGTCTGCTCCCGTTCATCATGGCCTCCGCCGAGACCCGCGCCGCGATGTCTTCCCACAGCGTCTATTTCGTCTATGAAGATGATACAGGGCGCATTTTTTTTGCCCTGAATGAACAGGTCACGAACACGAGAAGCGCCTACTCCGACGAACATTTCGACAAAATCTGATCCGGAGATGGAAAAAAACGGAACACCCGCCTCACCAGCCACAGCTTTTGCCAACAGTGTCTTGCCGGTCCCGGGCGCCCCCATCAAAAGCACACCCTTCGGAATTTTTCCGCCCAGTCGGGTGAACTTTTTCGGGTCTCTGAGAAATTCGATGACCTCCTGCAACTCCTCTTTGGCCTCTTCAACCCCTGCAACATCCTGGAATGTAAATTTGTTCTGGTCCTCACTTATGAGCCGAGCCCTGCTCTTGCCGAAACTCATGGCTTTACCGCCGCCAGCCTGCATCTGTCTCATGAAAAAGACAAAAATGGCGATCAGGAAAATCATCGGCAACCATGAAATCAGAGCAGTCAGATACCAGGGATTGTCATCCTCCGGTAAAACCTGAATGTCCACCTTGTGTTTCATAAGAGTTGGAATTAGGTCGGAGTCCGCAGGCGCCAGAGTTCTGAATGCAACTCCACCATCGACATATGAGCCTCGAATCCTTGAACCCTGCAAATAAACGGATTTAATTGAACCTTGCTCTAATTCCTGCCGAAACTGGCTATAACTTATCTCTTTTTGATTGGTTTTTGTTTGGTTAAAAAGATGAAAAAGGAATATCATTACAAGGCATATAACCAACCAGAGGCCCAAATTTTTGTAAATGCTGTTCAATAAAGGCTCCCCTCATTCAAATTGTATGGCAGTCTCATTCAGTCCTGTTAGGATCGATTAATCTATTTTATGGTTCCCTAAGAATAAAATGAGCTATAATTAGGTTGTTGTCAAGTTCAAGAGCCAATACGCCTTGTAATTCAAACGGTTGCTTTGGAAAGCGATCAAAGTTCATCTATCGTTGGTTAGCCTTGTAAATTTTTGTGGCTTGATGCAAGGTTATCCGTTCGGAAAATAATTCTTTCGAAAATCATCGCTAGCCTAACCTCCAAGGACTGCAAAACTGATGTCTTTAAAGAAAATCCAAATCATTATCCGCGACAGTGGTGTAGCTTCACGGCGTAAAGCTGAAGAACTGGTCAGGGAAGGTCGGGTCACGATCAATGGCCAGGTCGTTTTCGAGCCTGAACAGACCGCTGATCCAGACAGAGACCACATAAAAATTGATGGAAAACTTATCAGGGCATCCACCCCTGAACCTGTTATCTATTTGTTCAACAAGCCAAGGTTCGTTGTGTCTACAATGAGTGATCCGGAGGGTAGACCGTGCGTAGGGGACTTGATCAAGAAGCTCCAGAAGCCTATTTTCTCGGTGGGAAGACTGGATTTTGACGCCGAAGGACTGATGATCCTTACAAACAATGGCGCACTGGCCCAAAAACTGAGTCATCCCTCTAACAGAATACCCAGAACTTACCTTGTGAAGGTCAAAGGCTTGCCTGAAGACGGTTCACTGAAAATGATCAGGCGCGGAATGAGCCTCGGTGAAGGAGAACGTCTGGGTGACGTGAGTTGGTCTGTAATAAACAAACAAAAAACTACCACCTGGATTAAGATTACCCTTTATGAGGGCAAGAAAAATGAACTCAAAAGGATTTTCTTCAGGATCAACCATCCAGTTCGAAAATTGAGACGAGTTTCCTTTGGCCCCTTCATTCTGGGCGCGTTGCCCACAGGCCTGTGGAGGCCTTTGACAGAACTGGAAAAAAACAAGGCCACGGAATTGATGAAGGAAAAGGCCACGCCTCCCAGACCTCCCAGAAGAAAAATTGTGGATAAATCTCAAATAAATTCCGCAACCTCGTCCAGAAAGGGCGACGGGCCCATAAAAAGGAGCAAAGACAGGGATTGAACATTAGACCGTTCCGGTGAAAGTTTCTGAGGTCGATTCGAACGTCAACCCGGTTAGCAGTTGACTTTTAGGCCATAGTTCTCGTACGCTTTAGGTAAGTGAGGCAATTCTAAAGGGGAGGATCCAAATGTCTGGAAGAGTAGCCCGAGTCACAGAAGTTGTAGCTGGTTCACCGATCAGCTTTGATGAAGCCATCAAGATAGCTTTTGAACGCGCCAACAAAACCCTTAGAAACATAACCGGAATGCGCATTGTAGATCAGACGGTAATGTGTGAGGCAGGCGCCATACAGGAGTACCGAGTTAGAGCCGAAGTGATTTTTGTTTTAGAGTAGGATACATTCGTCAGGATGAATGCTACGAACGGAGTTGCCTCACTTCGTCAACCGGCGGCATTCAATATGTCATGATAATTCGTGAATCAACAGGAATTTAGGTCTTCGCTCCCTGCCAAAAATCGATTCTTTCCATCTCGCTTTCCAGTCTGGCCCTCACTGTTCGTTTATCCAGCATCCAGTCCGGCGCCACTAGTTCGTCTCGATGAGGATCAGAAGTCAATCTGTGAATCACAATGTCCGGATTGATATGGGCAGCCACTTCAAGGGTAGCTGTTATCGATTGTTCCATAGTGAGAGGTTGATAAAGGCCATCATTATACATGTTCTCCAAAACTGTGTTCTTGACCACATACAGAGGGTGGAGCTTCACCCCACTCACCCCAAGACTTGATACGGCTCTTGCCGTGTCTATCATGTCACCTACTGACTCCTGCGGGAGTCCCAGGATCAAGTGAGTAACAACGTGAATCCCATGTTTCATGAGGCGCTCAGCCGTTTTCGCAAAAATAGCGAAATCATGTCCCCTGTTGATGATCCTGAGTGTTTTTTCATGCATGGATTGTAGCCCTAACTCAACCCAAACCAGTTTGCTGCTATTCAACTCCGACAGCAATTCTACAACCTCATCGGATACACAGTCAGGCCTTGTCCCAACTGATAATCCCACAATTTGTTGAAAGTCCATGGCCTCCGTGTAAATTTTCTCCAAATGTTTTAATGGCGCATAAGTGTTGGAATAAGACTGAAAGTAAGCGATGAACTTAGTTGTTTTGTATCTGGGCGAAAGGACCTGGATTCCTCGTTCAATTTGCTGGGTGACGCTCTGTGAGTTGGAAAAGGCTCCCGTTCCAGAACCCCTTTGGTTACAGTAAATGCAGCCTCCGGGACCATGACCTCCCGGCCTGTTTGGGCATCCCAATCCGGCGTCAACGGAGATTTTTCTCACCGTTGAGCCAAATATGCCTTTTAGCCATGAATTCAGAGTGCGATAACGCGTGATCAATTTATTTTACCTTTAACTATGGTATATTTTTGATCATGAATTCTGATGATCCGAGTAAAGACTGAAGTTCCCATGAACTTTAATCAATAGATGGAGTGTCATTTTCAGTCAAGTGACAGAATTCAAGAGTTGATAGCGATCATGGAGCGTAATTGAAAACAGAAACAGTTTTTGAATGTCGGAACTGCTCGAAGCGTCTGTTGAAATGGATGGGGCGATGCCCCGATTGTGGGGCCTGGAACTCGGTGATCGAGAAAGCTGCAGTTGTAAATCGGGGAAAGTCGAGACAGGGGACTGATCCAGATTCAAGACTGACTCCTTTGACTAAAATTCTGACTGACGACACCCCAAGGGTAAGCACTGGCATTGCTGAATTTGACACGGCCCTCGGTGGAGGGATAGTCAAGCGAAGCATGGTGCTCATAGGTGGAGATCCCGGAATTGGCAAGACGACTTTATTGATGCAGGCTCTTGGTCGAATAGCGGATTCAGGAGGCCAAGTCATCTATGTTTCGGGAGAGGAATCGGCGCAGCAGATAAAATTGAGAGCCGATCGACTTGGTTTGAAGGCAGAAAATTTTCTGCTCATGACAGAGAATAATCTCGAGACAATTCTGGAAACACTTGAAAAGAATCAGGCCGCAGTAATTGTCGTCGATTCCGTGCAGTCCATATGCTCAGGCAACGTTGATTCCCATCCTGGAAGCCTTTCTCAAGTAAGACATGTATCATCGTCACTCACTGAGGCTGTTAAGCGAAGCGCCTCCGCCTGCTTCCTGATAGGGCATGTCACTAAGGACGGCGCCATTGCCGGCCCCAAGGTTCTTGAGCACATGGTCGATACAGTCATGTATTTTGAAGGTGAAAGGGGGCATCCCTACAGAATACTCAGAGCAGTTAAAAACAGATTCGGTTCTTCCAATGAAATAGGCGTATTTGAAATGAGTGACGGCGGGCTGGTAGAGGTAAAGAACCCATCTGAACTTTTTTTGAGCGAGAGAGCGAGGAAGAGTTCCGGATCCGTTGTCACAGCGATGGTAGAAGGGGCGCGTCCGATACTTGCGGAAATACAGGCGTTGGTAACCGGTCCTACTCCAGGTCCCGGAAGGCGGTCCTGCATTGGAGCCGATCCTCAAAGACTGGCTCTGATAGTGGCCGTGCTCGAGAAGAAAATTGGGCTGGCTCTTTTCGACCAAGACATATTTGTAAATGTGGTGGGCGGCATGAAAGCAACCGAACCGGCCTGTGATCTTGCAATTGCAGCGGCGCTGATCTCCTCATTGTCCGACAGGATCATCGACGAGCGAACACTGGTTTTTGGCGAGGTGGGACTGGCCGGTGAGATCAGACGAGTTTCAAGAGTCGAATCACGACTCAATGAAGCCGTGAAACTGGGCTTCAACCTCATAATAGGGCCGACAGGCAATCTTGAAGGCAAGTCTGAGAGGGGTGGCCCAAGAATAATCCCGGTGGCCAACATATCACAAATGCCATCGTTGCTTTTTTGAAGTGATCTACCACATGAAAGGTTCCTGACTGGACTTGGGCGCAGGAAGTGACTCAGATGAGACTTGACAGCATAGACGTGGGCGCAAGAATTCGTTCCCTGAGGAAAAGAAGAAAACTGTCTCTGAACCAGCTAGCCTCAATGACGGGAATCGCTGCGTCCAATTTAAGTTCCATTGAGCTGAACAAGACCTCTCCCACCTTGGGGACCCTGGCAAGAATCGCTGACGCTTTTGATGTGAAAATCAGCAGCCTGGTTGATGAGATTTTTTACCAAAAGGTCTTCGTATGTTTGCCGGAAAAACCGGATCAAGATGTCAGTGACAGCAGAAATGTCACTCAGCGCACGTTTACACGCAATTTGAGCATGAATTCCATGGATGTGACCAGCGTTAGCATCGAGAGCGAGTCACAAATGGAAAGCTCTGAAGGCATAGAGCGCTTTATTTACTGTCTGGAAGGCCATCTACAGGCAGAGGTTGAAGATGTCACATATGATGTCAGGAAACATACAGGCCTTTACCTGATGCCGGAAGTGAGCGCTACGATAAAGGGCATGTCTAAATCAGGGGCTGTAGCGTTGATAATATATCAGACCAATTCGAAGTAGGTCGATGACATTTGAAGCTGACTTGAGCCTGGCCGAAATCAGGCTCTCATTTTGTATTCTTTTTTGTGTACCCGTTTGCGGCCAGCTGTGTCATAAATTTGGCTTTAGACCCTTTCGGCAGATTGATTGTATGCTGAAGACTGGAACCCCCGGCGCGAGCCGGGAAAACCAATTTATCAACCGGAATCTGTGAATTCAATTGCCACACCAGACGTGGCGTAGTCTTCAACATTTTTGCCATGTCGGCAAAGCTAAGGTCCTTGGTCAACTTTATTTTTTCAACGGTCTCAAAGTTGACTGAAGGCTGAACCGGCGGTTTGAGCCCATAGAAACTCCTGTTCTGGCTGATAACCCCCAGCGCTATCCATCTTGGCACGTATTTTTCAGTTTCAGAGGGTAGGGGAGCTTCCCAATAGTGGTTGACTCCAAAACCGTTAAGTCTCTGCGTAACCCTGCCCGGACCGGCGTTATAAGCCGCCGCGCTAAGGAACCAGTCTCCAAACCCTTCCTTTTCCTGGTCCGTGCCTAAGGTAACTTTTTTAACCCTGTTCATCCATGCCAGGTAACGGGCGGCCGAATGAGTAGACTTGACCAGGTCCGCACGCTCATCCTTCCAATGATTTATGACCCTTTTCCAGTCATACTGATCACAACCCGCAGGCCCACACATTGC
>CAZVOU010000245.1:0-2254 GCA_964628605.1 uncultured Syntrophaceae bacterium | reverse complement strand
GGACGCATTAAGCAGGTTGACTGGAAAAAACAGCAGGATCATTGTCATGCTTATAAAAAAAGTAAACAATGTAATCTTTTTCATTATATTGTATGCTCCAAGCTGGGGAATTAATTCGCTAAAAGTACTAGAACTCAAATGCCATTGTTACTTCACCGCCAATCACCGGGTCAATCTTCCTGTCAGGGCGGGTTCCTGACATGTAATTCTGATTCCAGTTGCGCACTGATCGGTCTATACATGCGTATTTGAACCAATCCCCTGGCGCCCAGTAGCCTACTAGCGCTCCGGCAGTCCAACCCTCGAGAAGTTTCCAGTTGAAGCCCAAGTTTACCTCAAAGCCGAGATCACGGTTAGTAATATTGGGAATTTGAGATGCCGGAACATCGTACTGGTAAGCAGAAAAATTAAGAGCCCCAGGGGATACCGCCGCAAAGTCAACGTTTCCATCTGCAAGGTAAAGCTGAGTGAAATAGTCTTTTTCTGCTGTAAGTGACGGCCTCAGGACCCCCCAGGGATAACCGTCAGATGTTCTCTGGGCCCAAAAGAAGGTCCCAAAGATGTTGAGATTGGCGGCCACTGCGTAATCAATGCGAGCCCCTAGTAGAAATGCGTCCCTAACAAACCCTTCTCCTGAAAGGTTATATGCATTGAGTCCCGAGCCGTAATCATACACGAATATATGACTATACGGGCCAAATAAACTGTAATTGTTTAGAAAATGGGATTCAAAACCCGAATGCCAAATAAAGGCAGCCTGTTGCTTGTCGTGATACAGTCCATTTCGCCTGTCTGGGCCGGGAGACCAGCCTGCTATCACCGAAAGCTTGGCAGGGCCAGTTAACAGGCCTAGTTCAACTGCATAACGCCATTGCTCAATGTACCTCGTGTACGGAGGGTTCACCCCAGAATAGTAGTCAAATGGATTCGGATGATTCTCAACCCCCTGATACCTATCAGTCCAGTACATCCATGAAGCCTCAGAATTCATGAAGAAGCGGCCATTGTTGAACTGTAAATAAAGGGTGCCATGGTTGAGTTCTGCGTCGATGGTAAAAGGCGGGTCGGCAAGCCTGTTTGATCGGACACCGTCATTGAGAACGGCTTCAGGACCTATGTGATAAGCCCCGACTGCGGCAAGCGCCCCTGCCTTCAGATTGCCGGAAGAATACGTGACAAATCCGAGAAAATCCCTCGAGAAAGTGCCGCTGGTGTCAGCTGAACTATAATAATCATGGTAGTATGTCTGGATCAAGTTATGGTGTTCAGTGGATCTATCCACATGTGGGAACTTCGGCAAATCGTAAGGATCACCGTAGGCTGCCTGAACTCCCTGACGACGACCTACGGCGTAAATGCTTGAATCTCCCGCATAACGATACGGGTAAAAAGCTAGACCTATGTCGAATGGCCCGTAAGGCACAACCAGTGAAAGTGATTCTGTTGATGTGGCGTCAGCGCCGTCATATTGAAGAGCATTTCCAAATTTCCATGGTCTTTTACCGACGCTAAAAACTCCCCAAGGCATGTTTGCTGTTATCCAGAAAAGAGACCATTGACCATCACTGAATGCGTTCCTGGTCCCTGGAGCATCTAAGGTGTGATAGTCTGAGGCAGCAGGGTCACCGTAAGTGCCTAGCCTATAAAGAGCCCTGATTTTAATGGCTTGATTTATTTTTATTTCAGGCTCAATCTCCACATTGAAATACGACCACCCACCAGAACTTCCCGACACAAAACCTGTGTCAAATTGACCTCCTGTCCAGAAGTTCAGGTTGGCCACTTTAGTCTGATATCCATTATCTACATTGTACTGCCCAAAAAAACCATTAGGCCCCATCTGGCTATACCATTCATGATACCAATTAAAAGAGCCTTTCATTGAAAATTCCCATGCATTGGCTGGGCCCGGGAAAGCGACCAACACCAGTGTTGCAATTCCTATGTAGACATATCCCAATTTCTTGAGCATAAGACCATCCTCCGAATCCTAAACACAAAAAACAAATATAATATTAGACTAGTAGCACACAATAGCCAAAGATGCTACAGTTGACTTGTTTGAAGGTATTACCTCTTAATATCATTTTACTTTGATGCGCTCCAGTGTCTTTTCCATCGGTCAAGAGGCAACTACCGTAATTTTACATAATCCTGTCTGATGGAGGGCGTTCGCGTCCTCGTGAGGCGATATCTCATATCCACAATCGGTGTTATGAGCAGCGAAACATCCCCAACGGGTGGTAAGGCAGTG
>CAZVOU010000244.1:0-1856 GCA_964628605.1 uncultured Syntrophaceae bacterium | reverse complement strand
CTTACTTGAGATACCACTTCGAAGCTGTTTCAAACCGGGTTCGGGGTTTGTCGGCAGTCATCATATTCTGTCTGGTTTTTGGAGTTGTCCTCCATCATTCTGCACATTCGTCGGACTCGGTTTTAACTCAAAAATCGCAAGCCTCATCTGAAAACGAAATTTCAACCAGATTTTTTCAATCTCTGTCCGAGGAAGAGCAAAACTGGCTGCGAAATCATCCGGTAATCAGTGTCGTTCAAGACCCTGATTGGCCCCCTGTCGAGTTCGTTGACGAGAACGGCAATCCATCCGGAATCTCCAATGATTACCTCAATCTGGTGAAACTAAGGCTTGATGTCAAATTCGAGAATGTGCTCGGTCTTGACTGGCAAGAAGCGTACGCGAGACTGAAACGTTGGGATATAGATGTTACCACCAGCGTGGCTGAAACTCCCGAGAGGCATAAGTTCTGGGTATTCACAAAACCCTACATGAACATTCCCATAGTGATCCTCACACGCTCAGATGTGACATATGTTGGTAACATTTCTGAATTAAATGGAAAAAAAGTTGCCGTAGTTGATGGGTATGTCGCAAACGAATGGATTGAGCGAGATTTTCCTTCCATAGAACTCATAAAAGTCAAAAATGTTATTGAAGGGATCAAAAGACTTCAACGTGGAGAAGTTTTTGCGTTGATAGACAACATGCTGGTCCTTAGCTATTACCAGGCAAAACTAAAACTTGATGATGTCAAGATTGCCGGGTGGACTCCGTATGTGAATGCTCAGGCCATGGCCGTGAGGAAAGATTGGCCGGAGTTAGCGGGAATAATGCAGAAAGCGATCGATTCTATTCCGGAATCGGAAATAGCGGCTATTTATAAAAAATGGGTTCCTCTGACATACGAACATGGTTTTGATCACTCCGTCCTGTTGAAAGCCATTGCCGTCTTCGGGGCGGTCGTTGCAGGTCTTCTCTTCTGGAATTACAGGCTTTCATCGGAAATAGCCGGTAGAAAAAGCATGGAACTCGCTTTAAAGCAGAGCGAAAAACGTTACCGTGAACTATGGTCAAAAGCTCCTGTGATGATGCTGTCACTGGATACCGAGGCTCGGATAACATTGGTCACTGACCTGTTATGTGAGGAATTAGGTTACCGGCGTGATGAGTTAATCGGCCGCAAGCCTTTTGAATTTCAGACTGAACGGTCCGCTATTTATGCGCAGTCCGTAGTATTTCCGCAGTTCATTCAAAACGGTGGTTTAAAGGACGCGGCTCTGCAGTTGGTAAAAAAAGACGGTGAAGTGATGGATGTCCTTCTGAGTGTGACAGCCGAAAGGGACGATGAGGGCAATGTCCTGAGTTCGCGTTCGGTCTTCATAGATGTCACCAAACGCAACCGTGCTGAAGAGGCGTTGCGCGAGACTCAGAGGATGTACGAGGATCTTGTGTCGGGAATACCCAGTGGAGCATATCGTTTCAGGATGAAGGCCGAGGGGGATTGGAAGTTCGATTTTGTTAGCGATCGCTGGTGTGAACTGAATTCGCTGGTCAGGGAGGCGGTGCTCGAAGATCCAGAGGTCGCATTTGCTCACTTTCACCCTGAGGACCGGGAATCATTCATAGAATTGAATAAAGAGGTCATGTCTTCTCTGAAGCCGTTTTCATGGGAAGGGCGCATGATCATCAAAAATGAAATTCACTGGGCCCGGATTGAATCCAGACCAAGACTTTTGGAAGACGGAGACATTGTATGGAACGGGGTGCATACCGACATCACCGCAGCCAAAATTGCCGAAAAGACGTTTCGCGAAAATGAGGAGCTCCTGAGGGGTTTCTTTGAAAACGCCGCCAGTCTTGTCTGGGTAAAGGAC
>CAZVOU010000243.1:0-5942 GCA_964628605.1 uncultured Syntrophaceae bacterium | reverse complement strand
CGAGAGTGAAATGAATGCATTCCAGGAAGAAATGCGCCGCTCACGAGAACAAAGCGAAGCTGAAATTAATAGGTTCACGCAAGAGATGGCTCTGTCACGTGAACAAAGCGAACTCGAAATAGGGGCCTTGCGTGAAAAAAGCGCGGGTGAACTGCATGCATTCAAAGAAGAGATGCTTAGCTCACGTGAAAAAAGCGAGAGTGAAATGAATGTATTCCAGGAAGAGATGCGCCGCTCACGAGAACAAAGCGAAGCTGAAATTCATAGGTTCACGCAAGAGATGGTCCTGTCACGTGAACAAAGCGAACTCGAAATAGGGGCCTTGCGTGAAAAAAGCGCGGGTGAACTGCATGCATTCAAAGAAGAGATGCGTAGCTCACGTGAAAAAAGCGAGAGTGAAATGAATGTATTCCAGGAAGAGATGCGCCGCTCACGTGAAAAAAGCGAGAATGAACTGCACGCATTCCGGGAAGAAATGCGACTTTCTAGGGAGGAAATCAAGCGGGAGAATCGAGAATTCAATCGTAGTTTGGGAGAGATAGCCAACAAACATGGTCGCCTCGTCGAAGATATAGTTGCGCCCAGTTTGTGCAGGGCGATGAAGCTGGCCTTGGGGTTTGATGAAAATACGCCGTGTCTGGCAAATGAGCGGGTAAAAAGGCTTTTTCATGGTGATTTTGCGAAACTTCGTGAATTTGACGTTGTGGTGGAGTGCGCCGACTACGTGATGATAAACGAGACCAAAAGCAGCCTGAGTTCAAAAGACGTGAACAATCTTATTGCTGTCATAGCGCAAGCCCGCGAATACTTTCCTGAATTCAGGGACAGAAAGATCGTGGGTTCGGTGGCGTCACTCAGAGTGAGCCGCAGCGTTGTAAATTTCGCGACAAAGAAGGGAATTTTCGCCTTTGGTATTGGCGATGAACTCATGGATTTACAGAATCCGCCGGGGTTCAAACCGGCAGTGTGGTAGAATCGATCAGCCCCGTTCATAGGAAAGTGTTGTTTATATGCTGGAATTATTCAGAGAGTTATCAGGTTATCTGGCTACGGTCGTGGAGGCCGCCGCCGCTGTGATCATCGCATATGGCGCCGTAGAAGCCGGGGTCAGGGTATTGAACCTACTCATAACCCGAAAGAACATGCAGTTTTCCAAGGAGGATATCAGGCTCAATCTGGGGCAATGGCTGACACTTGCGCTGGAGTTCGAACTGGCGGCAGATATTCTCAGGACAGCCGTGGCCCCCTCATGGAACGACATAGGGCAACTGGCGGCAATCATAGTGATCAGGACGACACTCAATTACTTCCTGCAGAAAGAGCTTGAGAAAGCGGAAGCCAGACGGGGGAGCGCCGGATCAACAGCATGCCCATCCTGAAAGATATTATACTGCTGGTAGAAATAGTTGGAACGCTTGTAATATGTGTTTATTGCGCGGCAGGTCTGTTCGCTCTGTTGACGAAGCGCGGCAGGATGGAAGCTCAGCTCATTGTGGCCAACGGCGCCGTGCTCGGTATGAGCGTCAAAGTGATAGGGGCCCTGCTAAAAACGATTCAGCTTCAGACGTGGAACCAATTGGGCCAGTTTGCGGCAATTCTTGTGCTGAAGATCCTTATAAAACGAGCCTTCCTCAGGGATTCCGAGGCCTTGCGACCACCTTCGGCCCCCTGAAGCGATCATTTAATGGGACGGACGGAAATTATTGTTTTATGAGGCCCGTTTCCATTTATTTTTCTACATTGTTCAATTAAAATCTGGCATATTGTTCACATTGTTTTCGTCCAATGCTATAAGTCACTCGTGGGACGCCGTAGAATTTAATTTTATTGTGGTTCAGTGACGATCAAACTGTTTTAGGGCAATTTTTAAGCTTCTGGTCCGGTTCCCGGTTCTTAATTTTTTATCTTCTTTCGAGGCCCTGATATGTCCGTCAAGAATAAAAGGCGTTTTCTGTATGTGTTAGCTTTTGTCTGTGTCCTCGTTGGGATTCCATTATTTCTTTATGACTATTCTCCGTCAGTCAGGTTCCGGCTTAACACCTTCGTGATAGGACAGTCTCACACTCGTTCGGGCGCAGGAGTCGTAACAAAAGAAGCGCTTTCTCCTTCCGGAGCAGTGCTCTTCTGCGTGTATGACTCGCCCACCGCAGACATTGACTACCGTGAACAAACACGACGCAACAGGCTGGTCAGGCTGGTGAACTGCGCCGACCCGAATCCTCCTAGTCTCATACTCAACAAACACAAAGACCGTTACGCCGTATTCGTGCCTGTCATCAAGGGTAAAGAGGACGATAGTCTGGCCCTGAAAGCCATTAAGGACTACGGCGACTCACTGTCAGATGTTATATTTGACAATCATTCAGTAGAAATACATGTCACTGATGAGTTCATGAATACATTGAGGGTTATTCACATACCTGTCCAAGGCCATTCTACGCCAGATTGACATGAAAATAGTTGAAAATCCGTCGGGTTTGTCGCCATGCTGGTGTGGCCTGTCTGTCGTTTCCGGATACTGGGGCATCCGCCTGTTGCATTTTTTTCTTGCCATGAGACCAAATGGTCTCTATATTTGCAGCGTGTCAGGTGAGCGCCTGTCAGGTGATGGCCCGCCATATTGCGATACAGGAGCAAAGAAGTCCCCATGCCCTATTACCGGAAGATTGACACTGAAATAATCCGTAATGAAGTTCTTTACATGAAGGTATATTGCCACGCTCATCCCCTGGTGGCGATTCGCCCAATGCTTCGCCGGCACAACATAATAAGGGCAAGCGATCTGCGACGCCTGAAAACCGATGACATTGTGCGCCTTACCGGATTGCAGATAATATATCACACCCCACCCACTAAATCGGGCAAGCGTGTAATGTTCCTCACTCTTGAAGATGAAACGGGTCTTTTTGATGTTGTCGTTTTTGAGAATGTTCAAAAGAGATTTGCGAAAACGATCCTTACCAGTCAGACTCTGACGATTGAGGGGACACTCCAGCGCAGAGGGGTAAACGGAAAGGCCATATCGGTTATTCTGAAACGGGTTTTATTGAACCTTTCGGGATCGTTAATCTCACTTCTTGATAAGTCCGAGCTGGAATCCGCCAATAAATCCAATCAATAAGGGGCTCTGATAATGGAAAGCCTCCGGAACTGACTGACGTCATTGTGTCAAAAGATTAATGATGGATGGAAGTAACTTTTGACATGACACCCAAGGTAGTTTAATACTAATCAGGAATATTATCAGTTCAGGCTTTCTGGATTCGCAATCATATTGATCATTCTTCGGCCGGGCCGATCTGCGACCTTGAAAAAGAAAGTCGGCGTTCTTATACTATGAAAATATATTGGTAAATTAATTTTTAGGGAAGAATCAAAGATGTTTCTCAAAAACAATCGAGGCTTTATATATACGTTAATAGTGGTATTTGTTGTCGCTTCGATACCGACCTTTTACTATCAGACCAATCCACAGGTCCGATTTAATGTGGACACTACCGTAATTGATTTGTGGGATATCCTAAGCGGAAAGGCGAGTGTGGCGTCAGAACACATTGCCACGGACGGTCCCGTCATATTCTGTTCTTATGACACCGTCTACGCCCGATTGGACAGAACGGAAGGAGAAAGACGCAACAATCTGTTGAAGTTCTTCAAATACGGAGATTCTCCACTTACCACTAATATGATCCTGAAAAGGAAGGGCGCTCTTTATCAACTCTACATTCCGGTAAAAAAAGGCGCGGAAAACGATCCCGAACAGACAAGAAAAATCCAGGAGCTGGCAAATACCCTTTCGGACACCGTTTTCGAGTTTCAACCCGTTGAGATACACATGAGTGATGATTTCTTCAACACACTGAAGGTTGTTCCCATGAATCCGCGTCCTGCATGATATTTCAGGACATCGCCCAATGTCGCCACAAACCAAAAGAACTCTCCTTCACATCACGGTTGCGCTGCTGATTATCGTTCCGCTGCCTTTGTTCAAGTATCTCTATGATCCGGGAACTCAATTCGCCGTCGATACCTCCATCATTGCGATGTACGACGCACAGGCCGCTACCGGCAAGATTGCAATAGAAAACTCACGCGAGACCGGTTCCGTCATCTTTTTCTCCTATGACAAAGAACATGCGGCCAAAGAAACACAAGAAGCCGAACGTCGCAAAAAGTTAGTGTCTTTCAGGATGGCGGGCGACGCTCAAAGAGGCCCCTCGCACCTGAAGGTCATCAAACAGGCGGGGCATTATCTGGTTTTCATACCGGTATTCAAAGGGACGGAAAACGATCCCGAGACTTTATTTCGAATGACCGACCTTGCCAACAATCTCTCTGCGAATGTCTTTGACGACCAACCTGTGGATATTAATCTCACTGACGCCTTTTTCAATTCTCTCAAAGTAATCCCGTCAAACAGACCTGAAAACTGATAAGCGCCAAAGCACGGTCGCTCTGACCATATCAGGTCATTCAATCAACCGCCATTGACAGGCCCCCAAAAAAAAAGACCATCACGGGATGGTCAGAATTGAGGATTAGGAAGGTTATTAACCTGTCGGAGGCAATATCCTTTCCTCGATTTGTTGTCAAGACTTTTTATAAATTACATTAAGTATTTTTTTAAAAAATATTATCAATATTGTTTAACCAACTAAAAATACAATAACTATACTAGTAATTAAATATTGTATGCCTTCACAGGCTGAGATTGTCCGCTGAGACCTTGCCTAAATTGGTTTCATCCGCATCCCGTTCCTTTGCCTGAGCACGATTTTCCGCATTCCCATCCCTGGCGGCGGCTCTTGAACGCGTTTACGCCGGTTCCTTCGTATACGGCTTTAAGTCCCATCTCAATGAAACCGCACATGGTGATCGTCTTGATGCCTTGTTCTTCAAGGAACTGACGTGGGGTTTCTCCGACGCCACTGACCAGGAGCGCCGCGCAATCTCTAATGGTTTGTGTCATCTGAATCCATCTTTGGGGACCCAATCCTTTCTCTGGAGTTTTCCGGGTTTCGACAAGCTTGTATCCGTTCTCTGTTTTTCCCCATATCTGGACTGACTCAGCCTCACCAAGATGAAGATTGACAAGGGCGCCTTCCATGGTGGCGACAGCGACGTATGGTTTTGAGGACAAGTCCGAGGAAATGGCAGACGAGCATTCCTGGAGACAGTCCCTGAAAGAGTCAGCCTGATCGTAGCCCAGCAGTCCCACGGCGTCAGCCCGGCACCTGGCGCAGTGTTTCATTTGCGGAATGATTTTTTCGGCATGGGCCCTGATGGAAGAAATTTCTTCATGTGACGGTTCCCTGATATTTCCGAAAGGCGCTCCCGGGTTCGGGAACATTTGCATGCAGTTCTGAATGTCCACCCCGAGATTGGACATTGTTCTGGCCACGTCGCAGGCTTCGAGGTCATTAACTCCGGGAATGATGATGGTGTTTACCTTCACGATTATTCCGGCGCTCTTGAGCTTTCGGATGCCCTCGAGCTGTCTGTCCAGCATCAGTTTGGCCCCCTGAACCCCCCGATAAATTATCTTGCCGTCACGAACCCATGCGTAAATGCGGGCGCCTGTCTCGGGATTGACAGTATTGACAGTAACGGTCACATGACTCACACGTAATCTTACAAGATCATCCACACATGAGGGCAGGTTCAGTCCATTGGTCGATACGCACAGTAGTATATCGGGAAAGGATTCCCTAATGAGGCCCAGAGTCCTCACGGTTCTTTCAGGGTTTGCGAATGTGTCGCCAGGGCCTGCGATTCCCGCGACACTTATGGAGCTGTTCTTCTCAAGGACTCTCCTGAGATACATGACGGATTGCTCCGGCGTCAGAATCGAGCTTGTTACGCCGGGCCTGCTTTCGTTCACACAGTCA
This sequence comes from uncultured Syntrophaceae bacterium, assembly GCA_964628605.1. Classification (GTDB taxonomy): domain Bacteria; phylum Desulfobacterota; class Desulfomonilia; order Desulfomonilales; family Desulfomonilaceae; genus CAITZA01. The sequence continues at coordinate 54 of CAZVOU010000243.1, read as the reverse complement.
TATTTCCTGTCGCAGTAATTGCATTTTACGTTGCAATCAGGGGCTACCGGTAGA
>CAZVOU010000242.1:0-4453 GCA_964628605.1 uncultured Syntrophaceae bacterium | reverse complement strand
GTTGTGAATCTTGTGGATGGGCTGAAAGAAAAAAAGGTGGATGGAAAATCTACATGGGAATCCTCATTCAAAATAACCAGGCCCGGTGATTATGTTTTTTTCATGATCCCAAAGCCTTACTGGGAACCTTTTGAAGACAGGTTTATACAGCATGTTACCAAAGTCATAGTTGACGCGTTGGGAGCGGAGGAAGGCTGGGACAAACCGGTGGCGGATTTGGCCGGTTTACCTGTGGAGATTGTTCCATTAACCAGACCTTACAGCCTTTATGCGGGGAATATCTTCACGGGACGGGTTTATAAGGGGGGTAAGCCGGTAGGAGATTGTGAAGTAGAAGTTGAATTCTGGGGGAAGGGCAAGACCAAAGCTCCAACCGATTCACATGTCTGTCAGGTGGTGAAAACGAATGAAAACGGATATTTCTCATTCGTAATGCCGAAGGCAGGCTGGTGGGGATTCTCGGCCATCATGGAAGGCGACCATCCCATAAAACACGATGGCAATGACAAGAAAGTTGAGCTAGGGGCAGTGCTCTGGGTTCAGACTCATCCGATGCAGTGAAACCGAAGACCAGTTTTCCATGAGGTGAGGCCTATCACATTTATTGCTAATTCCGGGGAAGCGCTGGCCTCCAATAGTCGATGTCCAGCCCTTTGGGATGGCAATGGAAGTTTCGTCTCCAATTCCCTCGCCAAACGGATGCCGTTACACCGCACGCCTTGATGGCAGGCAGAAAATAGCCACAGCTTCTATCAATGAGAATACCATCATAAGAAACACCTGAGTGTAGTATGGTGGAACAAACATCTTCAGCATCCTGATGTTAACAGGATCAGAGGGATTGCCCGTGTACTGTATTACATAGGCTAGCACAATGACCCACAGGGCCAGAGCCACAGCGAACGCCCCGCTGACTATCGCCCAGATGGGGCGTTCGTTTATTGCAGAGAACATGCCGACGAATCTTTCGTCCTTTGCCATGAAATGTGCGATCAAGGGGGAGAGCATCAAAGGCAGGCATGAAAGCCAGAAATAACCATCAGTGTACCAGAAGTCGGTGACCGTTTTTAACCCCTCTCCCGAGTGATAATGCTCTGACAAATGCATCAAATAAAGCACCCCTCCGGCCGATGGGATCAGGAAGCTCCACGAATAAACCAGCATGAAGAGGAATACCCATCTAACGGCGCTGTGAGCGAAAGATTGTAGTCTGAAAAGATGAAACGCCCATATCATACCAAAATTAATCGTAAGCATTCCAAGGGCTACTACAAAGTTGGCCGCCATCATGGTTATGCTAGCCCGAATTCCGACCTTATCACCGTTAGCCCACGAAAAAAGGTCCGCAGCCACCAGAAATAAAAGAAATGAAGACACAAGTATCGAAAGTGTGACGCTGAGGTCTCTATCTCTGAGATCCTGGCCCTCGGAGACCGGTGTCTGACCCCAGTAAGATTGAAGCAACGCCACAATCGTCATGAAAGAAAAACCGGCCAACACGACGGCAAGATTCGACCAGAGCGCAGCGTCCGGCTCTCCACGAGGCCCCATGACGCCCATTCCACGGCCATCGACCAGTCGCCTGTTACTGTCGTTTTCATGTGAATGGCTTTTTGTCGTTTCGGAAGACTTGAAAGATGAGCCGGCAAACGTAGAGTCGATAGCAGTCAGAGCTTCCACCGGCGCCGACAGCAATAAGATTGTACAAAGCGTCGGCAATATTGACGTAATGAATTTTATGGTCCTGTCCATGAACGCTCTATAACTGAAGACTCTCTGTTGGTCAATGCCCACTGGACATCATCAGGGTGCGAATGTCGCCATGGCTCTTGTCCCTCAATACTTCATCCAAGAGACGACACATCCCAGAGACGGTCAAAGCCGTCAGAATCATCTTCTCCGTCATCATTACCGTTGTCTTCATCGTCCTCTTTTTCGTCCTCCGGCGACGTAGGCAAACGCTGTATATCAACCTTAGAAGAATCAACAGTAGAAGCCTCAACATCAGAAATGACCTCTGTTTCGGATGCCTTAACCACTTGGACCGGCAAAAAAAGCAGTACCATTGCCATGCTAATAAAAAACGCAAACACAGTAATCTTTTTCATTGTATTGTATACTCCAGCATAGGTAATTAATTCGATTACACTGTTAGAATTCAAATACCATTGTCACTTCACCGCCCATGACAGGGTCAATTGTCCTCGCTGGCCTGGTTCCCGAGAAATTGTTATTGTTCCAACCGGGAACCGAACGATCAATACAGGCGTATTTGAACCAGTCCCCCGGAGCCCAGTAGCCTACTAGCGCTCCGGCAGTCCAACCCTCGAGAAGTTTCCAGTTGAAGCCCAAGTTTACCTCAAAGCCGAGATCACGTGATGTGATGTTAGGAATCTGCTGAGCCAACCCACGATTCCCATCCGTGAAAGCCGCATAATTTAGCGGACCAGGAGTTACGCCACGAAAATCGACGTTGCCATCTGTGACGTATTCTGGGCCGGGTGGGTCAGCGACACCTCGTCTGGCCAAAGTCGGCCTCAGCCCTCCCCAGGAGTATCCGTCAGAAGCCCTTTGAGCCCAGCAGAAGGTCCCGTAAAGGTTAAGATTTGCGGCGACAGCATAATCTGCACGGGCTCCAAGGAAGAGGGCGTCCCTCAGGTAGCCGTCACCGGAGAGGTTATACGCATGGAGACCCGAGCCATATGCATAGACAAAAATATGACTGTACGGAACGAAAAGGCTGTAGTTGCTGAGAAAGTGATTTTCATAACCGGCATGCCAGACAAATCCAGCCGGTTGTTTGTCAAAATAAACTCCGGCCCTTCGATCAGGTCCAGGAGAATAACCAACAATGGCGCTTAGTTTTGCCGGACCTGCTAGAACTCCCGTTTCAACGGCGTATCTCCACTGTTCTATATACCTTGTGTACGGTGGATTTACGCCATGCGCCTGTTCCCAATGCTGACCAGCCTCTCCCTGATATTTGTCTGTCCAGTACAGCCATGCCGCCTCTGAATTCAAAAAAAGCCTTCCATTGTTGAACTGAAAATACATCGTCCCATGAGTGAATTCCGAATCGATGGAGAAAACAGGATATCCGCTCTCATAGATGGCGGCATTTAATAAAGCCTCGGGCCCGATGTGGTAGTTGCCTACGGAAGCCAATAGCCCCATTTTCAACGGCCCATGAGAATAGGTGACAAATCCCAGAAAGTCACTTGAAAACTGGCCGCTTCTATCGGCCTTGTTGAAGTAGCCCCTTCTATTATCAATGTCCGGGTAATAGGGAATGTCGTAAGGGTCTCCGTATGCAGCAGATACACCAGTTCTTTCACCCACGACATAAATGCTGGAGTCACCTGCAAACCGGTAGGGATAGAAAGCAAATCCTATGTCAAAAGCACCGAAGGGGGCGACCCACGAGAGTGATTCCGTCGAAGTGGCGTCCGAACCGTCGTATTGCAAGGCCGTGCCAAAACTCCACGGTCTTTTTCCAACTGTAAAAACCCCCCAAGGCGAGTTCGCAGTAATCCAGAACAGAGACCAAAAGCCCTCGCTGAAGGCATTTCTGGTTCCCGGCGCATCTTGTGTGTGATAGTCTGAAGCGGCGGGGTCACCATAGGTGCCCAATCGGTACAAAGCCCTTATTTTGATAGCCTGGTTGATTTTTATTTCAGGCTGAAATTCTACGTTAAAATAGGACCATGCGGCATTTGTCCCTGTTACTAGGCTGGTAGCGTACTGCCCACCCGACCACATATTTAGGTTAGCGACTCGCGTTCCATTTCCATTGTCTACATTATACTGTCCAAAAAATCCGTTGCTGCCCATCTGACTGGCCCATTCATGATACCAATTAAAAGAGCCTTTCATCGAAAATTCCCATGCATTGGCAGGGCTCGGGAAAGCGACCAACACCAGTGTTGCAATTCCTATGTAGAGATATCCCAATTTCTTGAGCATAAGACCATCCTCCGAATCCTAAACACAAAAACCAAAAATAATATCGAATGTGTAGCACACAACAGTAAACGATGCTACTGTTGACTTGTTTGAAGGTATTACCTCTTAATATCATTTTACTTTGATGCGCTCCAGTGTCTTTTTCATCGCTTAAGACGCCACTAACGTAATTTCACATTATCCTGTGAAATGGAGAGTGTTCGCGTCCTCGTGGGGCGATATCGCATATCCACAATCGTGTCATGGACGCTGAAACATCTCCGACTGGTGGGAAGGCGCCTGAACATTCGAACTGGATGCTCTCGAACACGTTTTCTAACGATCAAACCCGTTTCAGGCCGCCGAGGCCTTATGCAAACTGTCCTCAATGGTCCTTTTGAGGCTTGCAAGGCTGGCGGATTTTACAAAACAACACGGGATTCCCTTGACCTTACAAATCTTCTTGGCGAATCTGGCCGCATTGTGACTGTTAACTTCTATTGGGCAAACC
>CAZVOU010000241.1:0-14632 GCA_964628605.1 uncultured Syntrophaceae bacterium | reverse complement strand
ATGGCTTTTGACAATGCGAAAGTTTCTGAATTCCTGGAGGCTCTGGGCATGAGCGAGGAGCCATACGGTATTTACTATGCGGACGAGGCCCCGGCTGACGCCATCATGCCTAAGGCGGCCAGACTGCCTTCGGTGGAGGATGAAGCCAAAGGCCAGGTGGACTGGAAGGGGCTCCGGGAGAACTTCACCTGTGTGATCGGTGTGTTATGGAGAGCCAGGAAGAAAAGGGCTGCGGCATGTTTCGACGGAGAACACTTCGGCTGCCTCGGCGGGGCTTTTTACCTGGGCTATCTCAAACCCCAGCTTGAGTCCATAGTCCACTACGTCTCCACCGGTATCCCAAACCAGTTGGAGGGCGAGCATTACCTTGAGTCTCCCGAAGTAATGCGCAATTTCCTCAACACAATAGACCCACCGCCGGCCCCAAAACGTTATTGCGTCATGAAGCCGGTCACCACGTTCACCGGATCACACTGCCCCGAGGTTGTGGCCTTTTTCAGCAGACCCGAGGCCATGTCCGGCCTGAACCAAATGGCAACCTTCGTGACAAACGACTTTGAAGCTGCCACCTCGCCGTTCGGCGCCGGCTGCGCAAACATCCTGACGTGGCCTATGAAATATCTCCGTGAAGGTAAACTCAAGGCCGTGATCGGGGGCTGGGACCCCTCGGAGAGAAAATTCCTTAAAACGGATGAACTCACCTTCGCCATGCCTACTGAAATGTTCGACAGGATGGTGTCAAGGTGGCGTGAATCCTTCCTCACCAAAGAAGCGTGGACACACGTGAAGAAGAAAATAGAGAAAAGCCGTGCAACGTGGGGTGAGCAGTAGGGAGAGACGGCGGACATGGTCCGCCCTTGGATCAATCCAAGGGCGAGGAGTAGATGGCTACGAGAATGCTGAGGCTTGCTCCGGTTACATTTGTATTCAATAGCCTTTCGGATGTGGTCTCAGATTTGCTGGGCTATAGAAAAGATTTCTGAACAATGGAGATGTTGAAAGAAGCCGGCTTCAAGGATGTCGAGTCAGCGTCTGTAACAGGTGTTCAAAGCTCACCGGTCACCGTTGGGATGTTATTCAGGGCTATAAAACGGGATTCAGCAGCAAAGAGCCCCAACAAGATGGGGTTATCCTGAACTGCGTGAAACACGCTATTCATGCCAGGACGACCTCGGCAAGCGCAAACCAGCCCTTTTGGTCGATTCGCCATCGGTCGATACGCATACCGGCCCGCCTAAACATTTGTTCTGCAGTTTCTCTTCTGAATTTTCGGCAGATCTCCGTGCGAATGGTTTCGCCCTTTTTGATCAGGCAGGATGAGTCAAAAAGTGACAGTCGTACCAAATGGTCTTTTTTAGCGACAAGATGCATTTCGATCCGATCGTGTCGCTGATTGAAATATGCCAGATGTTCGAATAGTTCCGGCTGAAAGTCAGCGCCGGCTTCGCGGTTTATGACGTTAAGTATGTTCCTGTTGAAACGTGCCGTCACACCGCGTGAATCATTGTACGCCGCTTCAAGGACCTCGATGGGTTTTACCATGTCCAGTCCTACCATGAAACGGTCCGCTCCATTCATGCTCCTGGCGACATTTCTCAAAAAAGCGTCGGTTTCTTCTTCGTCCAGATTACCGATAGTGCTGCCGAAGAACAGTATCAGCTTCGGAAAATTGCTTTGGACAAACTGAAAGTCCCTAGTGAAATCAGCGATCAACGGTTGAACTCTGAGCGCCGGGAAAAGTTTCCTCAATTCCAGAGAGGACGCAGCCAGAGCCTCGTGGCAAACATCCACAGGCATGTAACAAACATCGGCCAATCTTTCGGAATCGATGGCCTCGAGAAGTATGCGAACCTTCCTGTTGGACCCGGAGCCGAGTTCAACGAGATTTCCCGGACAAAATCCATCTACGATATCAGTGGCGTGGGTGGAGAGCAGTTCAAGTTCGGTCCTGGTCTGATAATATTCCGGAAGCTCACATATCAGCTCGAAAAGCCCAGAACCCGTAGCGTCGTAGAAATATTTACTGGGAATGTATTTGGGCTTTGCGCCAAGACCCTCAATTATTTCCAGGTCTGCCGCTTTATCGGGGCATTCCCCGGAATCAGCGTTGTGCGCAAATTCGTTGATGGCTGAAGACGCTTTCATTATAAGAAAAACTCCTGTCAATTATCAATTTCTCGTGGCGGTAAGCCATTAACGACACGGGACGAAACGGACCCCTGTTGCGGTATCCCGAATAATTCGCCCCAGCAATTCAACAGTGCGATCTATCTCGTCTCGCGTGTTGTCCCAACCGAGTGAAAACCTCAGCGAGCAATGGGCCTGTTCCGTAGAGAGGCCCATGGCGACAAGCGCATGTGACGGTTCCGGGGCACCCGCCCGACAGGCTGAACCCGATGAAATGGCCACACCCATCTGATCCAGGGCCATGACCACCGACTCGCCACGCATGCCGGGCAAGGTCACATTCAGTGTGTTTGGCAGACGCTCGATCTTAGGGCCGTTAAGCGTCGCGTTGGGCACAATCTGCCTGATCCCACCCTCCAGGCGATCCCGCAATCTCCTGATCCTGTCCATTTCAGGCAACCTCTGAATAGCAAGCTCCGCTGCCTTACCCAGGCCCGCTATACCGGAAACGTTTTCTGTGCCGGCCCGCAAGCCATGCTCCTGCTTGCCCCCGTGAACTAAAGGGTCCAGCTCAATCCCCTTGCGAACATACAGGGCGCCCACTCCTTTAGGGCCATGAAGCTTGTGTCCGGACAGGGTCAGCAAATCGATACCCAGTTGTTCCACATCTATCGGCATCTTTCCAACGGCCTGCACTGCGTCGGTGTGAAAGATAGCTCCACGGCGTCTCGATATGCGGGCAAGTTCCTCAATCGGCTGTATTGCTCCTGTCTCGTTATTAGCCATCATGACACTAACAAGTATGGTTTCGGGAACGAGGGCGGACTGCAGATCCGATGGACTGACCAGTCCCTCACCGTTCACCGGAAGCCTTGTCACACTAAAGCCCTGATTCTCAAGCCAGTCACACGTTAATAAAACGGCGGGATGCTCTATGGATGAGGTTATGATGTGGTTCCCACGGCGCCGGTTTGCATAAGCCACACCCTTAATGGCGAGGTTGTCCGCCTCGGAACCGCCACCGGTAAACACTATCCTGCGGGCAGTGCTATTGAATAACTGCGCCAAATTCCGCCTTGCCGACTCAACAATGAAACGGGCTTCATTTCCTGAGGCGTGAATGCTGGAAGGATTACCGAAACATTTCTCATTGACACTGGCCAATGTCTCAAGGACCTCGGAATCCACCGGTGTGGTGGCGTTGTGATCGAGATATATTCGGCGCATGATGGGAACATTTTCCAGCTTAGTCCGAGGTGTTTCCGGGGAATGAAGTTCCTGAGGCACGGCCGATGATTCCGCCCTGGCGGAGTCTTCAACCTTTTTCACTTCGCACAATAGCGACTTGTAAACCGGAAAACCGGAAACAGGATCATAATGCTGCAGGTCTGTCAGGTCATTGACGTTACAGTTCCGCCACATCTCAGGACCAACAGGCCCACCTCCGCCCATTGCAGCGTCAACAACGCCTTCTATTATATTGTCTGTTACATAAGCTCTGAACCTGACCGACCCTCTCGGGCTTATCACATCAACGAGGTCGTTGTTGTTGATGTTGCGCCGGGTGGCGTCCGACAAGTTGATTGTTACTGTCGGCTCGGGATGTTTTTTCAGCAGGTCCGGCACATTATGGAACTGGGAGCGGAAATCGGAGGTAACCCTTGAGCCGGAGGTAAAGACCAGCGGGAACTTCTGCAATAGGTCAGGCCGCGATATTGGTCCTTCTTTTGGTTCAGTATAAACAGGGAGGGCGTCGTAACCGTGCTCTTCAAGTATGGTCGATGCAATCTCGAATTTTCCCGTGGGGGTGTCAAAGCCCAGCTTGCCGTCGGGTCTTAGCCGACCCTTCTCCCACTTGCGGTATTCCATCATAACAGTTGGAACCCTGGCTATTCCGCCTGACTCACTAACCTCTTCCAAAGAAAGGCCGGCAGGCTTTAGCGCATGCCTCAGGACCTCTTCCTCAGTCTGGGGATAGAGGTGTCCATAACCAAGGCGTCTGGCTAGTTCCGCAAGGATGAAAAAGCCGTGCCTAGCCTCCCCTTCAGGATCGATAACTCTCTCGCGTATCCTGAACAACGGCCCGTAGGTCATGTATGACTCAATCTCGTAGTATGTGGTGGCAGGCAGGACCAGGTCGGCGTAAGCTGCGTCGGCGGTGAAGAATCGGTCTATGCATACCAGGAAATCGAGTGAGGACAGGGTCTTCCACCATATCTCAGGCTGCGGCCAGGCCGTTATTATCGAACCTCCCTCAATGATTAGTGATCTGATCTTATACGGTTTTCCATTGAGCACTGACTCAGGAAGACAGATTGCATGTGACTCGCCGCGGTAGTGGCTATAGACGGGGAATTTATCACGTCCCAGGGCCCTCTTTACATCTGGATTTGGCAGATGTCCTTCCCTGTTCATGGGGAACTGGTTTTCCTTCATGCTAAAACAGCGCCCACCCGGAACGTCGAGCTGACCTGCCAAAGCCCAAAGGGTCAGCGTGGCGCGAATTGCCTGAACACCGCTGTCACTGTATTCCAGGCCACTGTACATGATAGGCGCCGCTCCCCTTGCAGATGCTATCTTCCGGGCGAGATGACGGATCACATCGGCCGGAACACCGGTAATGGCCTCCACAACCTCCGGTCGAAAATGTTGGCAATACCGGACAAAATCTTCAAAACCGTGGGTCCATTGCCTTACAAAACGCTCGTCGTATAATTCTTCCTCGATCAGGACCCAACACAGAGCCAAAGCAAGCGCTCCATCAGTTCCCGGCCTTATCGGTATCCATTCCGCATCGGTGGCGATCGCTGTTCCATTTCGACGTGGGTCGATGACGACCACCTGTGCCCCACGACTCCTGGCCTTGATGATGCGGCTGAAATCCATCGGAGGACAGTCTGTGGCAGGATTGGCGCCCCAGACAACTATCAGGTCCGCATTCTCGACATCCGAAAACATGTTGATCATCATTCCGCCGGCTGTCACATGCGGGGCAATCATGGCGAATGAGACATAACACAGCGCCCCTACCCCCAAGGTGTTCGGACTGCCAAACGGGAACAACACACTGGAGGCGGATGAGACAGCCACACCTTCTGGCTGGAAAACATCGCATTCGGAGAGTTCGAAGCTACCCCTCCCCGTATATATTGCGGTCGCTTCCGGACCGTATTTTTCTTTTACAGATTGTAGTCTTGAGACCATGATGTCGAAGGCCTGGTCCCAGGAAATCCGACTGAACTCATGACTACCCTTGGGGCCGGAACGCAACAGAGGATGACGCAGACGATCCTGGGAATACACTATTTGAGCAGAATTACGTCCTATCTCGCATATCATACCAAGTTCAGATTCCGGATCGGGATGAGTTTCACAAAGTCTCCCATCGGAATCGAAATGAGCCTCAATCCAGCAGCCGGCCGGACAAATGCCGCAAAGGACCCTTCGTTTTTCCCCCTTACTTTTCTTGTTGATTGATTCGCTCAAAGTTCTCCCAATCGGCGCTATTAATTAGTTCGTGTTTAACGATTCTTGAGGATATATTCTAAATCGCTAAACGGTCAAAAAGTCTTACTCGCGAGCCTTGTCTTTTTTTGGTTTTTTACGTCTGATGTCCCAATCGTCCGGAGCATATAGAATGGCGTAATGCGAAACACCAATCGGAGACCTCCACTGCTCTATGAAGGCCTCGACCTCCTCTTTGGGCTCCACAGGCCCGAAATGGCCCTCTAAAAGCAGATCGGCGTCCAGATCCAGCAGCCTCGTCAAAGAATCGATGTAATCTTCTTCATTAGAGAGCAAGTCCTTGTGCAAAGGCCCGTGGATGTCAGAGCCGAATAAAACCAGTTCCCCTCCGAGTTCTGTTGTGTAGGCCACGGAACCGGGTGAGTGCCCCGGACAGTGCATTGCTTTAATCACATGCTCCCCAACGCTGAACGAATATTCTGATCCCGACCATTTGATATCGACCATGAATGGCTTAGCGTGATCTCCGTACCACGGAGCGCCTGTGACTCTGTCATCACCGGATTCAAGGTAAACAGCGTCGAGTTCGTGGGCGGCAATGAGACATCCATAGTCTGACCGGACGGCATCGGCCCCTCCAGAGTGATCAAAATGACAGTGGGTTAGAAGGAGGTATTCCAGCTTCGCGTCTGACCCAAGACATTTGTCTATGTTTCTTTTGAGCCCGGAATGATCTTTACCGCTTCCAGCATCGACCAGAATTGCTTTGGCGCCAAACCTTAGAAGGAAGATGGCGGCGTCAGACTTGTCCGTAATGCCAATTCCGCCGACCTGCCAGAGATTGTCCCTGATCTTTATAATCACCATGCCTCCCAGATGTTTAGCCAGACATCCTGTAAGGAGTGAAAGGACTTGTTGAAAGGGAGCTTGGCGCCGACTGAACGAAAATAGCTCAGGAAGGAATTGTTTTTTTTGATTGTAAGGTTGGCGAGGATCGGGGTCGAGGAGCTGATCATTAACACCTGCATGGTTGAGGGCGTGGAGTTATACATGAATCAATGAACTCCCAAACTTCCTGTTTCGGCTCTATGATCCCGAAATGTCCTTCGAGCAGAAGATCGGCGTCAAGTTTTATGAGTCTGGACAATGAATCCATATATAGTCTTTCATCAGATAGTAAATCCGAGTGCAACGGGCCATGAACATCCTGCCCAAAAAGGACCAGTTCATCATTGATTCGAGCCGTATACACCACTGACCCTGGAGAATGACCGGGGCAATGCAACGCCTTAATCTCTCCATCGCCGATACCGATAGCCGTTTCAGCCTCCGTCAGTCTGATGTCGATGACCAGCGGCCCACTTTGCGCTCCATACCATGAGGCGGCAGTGACAACGTCGTCACCGGATTCAAGATAGACGGCGTCCAGTTCGTGAGCGACAACCTTACTCCCAAAGGCTTCCCTGATGGCCCGAGCCCCACCGGTGTGATCGTAATGACAGTGGGTCAACAGCAGGTATTCCAGTTGAACGCCTGGGACAAGGCATCTCTCTATGTTCTTCTTTAGCTGCTCATGATCCCGACCGGTCCCAGCGTCTATCAGGGCTGCCTTATCCCCGAAGGCAATCAGGTAGACAGCGGCGTCAGAAGCGTCGGTTATGCCCCTGCCGCCGACTTGCCATAAGTTATTCCTGATTTTAATGTTCAATGACTTAACCTCACAGGGATACGTCAAAATCTGTTCATTCAGATTTCTGGAGTATATCAGCCTTTCTTGGAAACGGAAATCCTTGAAACGGTGTCCAGCACTTTATTTAATCCATACTTGTCTATCATGGCCTGGATTCCCAAATGAACGTCCTCAGGCCTGATCTCCTCTTCAACTTCCTCCTCACGCTCTTCATAAATAAGCACGTTGTTCAGACACTTTTCCACGCACTTGGGAACCGCCAGAGGAGGATCGCTTTCACACATGTCACATTTCAGTGGCAAACCGGAATCAGGTTCCTTGAAGGTGTCCCTCGAGGGGCATGCCGCCCTGCAGAAATCACATTCAGGATATTCCTTGCCGTCAATGACGTATGTATTCCTTCCCATGCACTCAGCTGCGGCGTGCTCACCGGCAAATACAGGGAGCCAGATGTTCTTCATGCGGTAACTCATGACCTGAATGCGGGATCTCGCAGGGTTTACAATGCTGTATTTGGGTTCGGAGTGATAAGCCGAGCAGACTATTTCACAGGCTCTGCAGCCATTGCATTTGTCAGCGTCTATCCTTATCGTCTTTATTGTTTTCTTAGTTTTCGCCAACTTTCAAGACCCCCCTTTTCTCCAATTCCTCGGCCACATAACCCAGGTCCAGTTCCATCAGTCTCTCTCTCGTCGGGACACCATCCATGTTCCAACCCTTGAATGTGTAATAAGTCGACAGAAGCTGTTCCTCCAGTTCCGGGAACCTTCTCTTCCAGTGGTCCTCAGGCGGCTTCTCGTCCGCTCGTCTCATACCTCTCATGTTGTTGAATGCACGATGGAGGTTTCGGCTCCTGTTCACTATTTTCTTCAAACCGGCCTCGTCCACATCCATCCCCGTAGCCGCAGAAATGAGCTTTGGATAATTGTGTATGTGATAAGGCGGCTTGAGACAGAATGACCCCATGCCTGCGCACAGACCCAATGCGTCGTCTATGTTGTGGAGCATCTCCATCCAGTCGACTATTTCGGAACACGCTGCAGGTGGCGGATAATATGGAATCGAGTTGTCCCCTCTAGGCTCCCAGTTCAGAACCCATTCCTTGAACCTGTCATCCGGGACCTGGGGCCAGTCTTTTACAAAGACTTCCCTCTGCTCCTTGGTAGGAAAGGCCGCCTGAGGAAAGTTTCCTTCGATTTGCGTAATGCTGATCTTCTCATTGGTCGCGTACATAAGGTAGTAGATGGGATCGAGCATGCCGAGCTTCAGCGGGAGCTGTTCATGTTTCTTGATGGTGTTATGGTCGAATTTTTCGGCGCCGTTTCCTATCTTGCGGGCAGCGTAATAAACACCATCTGCGAGAATGTCGCCAATGCCCTCTCTCCTGACCACGCGGTCCAACAGCCAGTTAAATCGACCTTCCCTATCCTTTGGAGCCCCATCAAAATCCTTGTCGGTCAGGATTCCCTCTTCGTAGAGTTCGACGGCAAATGCAAGAATCTGTGGTGTAGAGAAAGAATCGACCCCGTATTCTGTCGCCCGCTGCAGTATCTTGAAGTTAAAGGCAAGATCATCAACATAGGCGGCCATCGAATAGGTCAGCTTTCCGAAGCACTTCATCATGTACCTTGGGCCATCGTTGGCCGCAGCGACAAGCGCCCCGCACTGCTGCGGACAGTTGAAACAGCTTATGAGCCTCTTAACGGCTTCAAGCTGGGTTTCCGTCCAGTTTTTCTCGTTGTCCTTGCTCCAGAAATCCCGCCTTCTTGTCCTGGCGTTGCCCCACATGAAGTTTTCGGTGTGCCACTTTTCGTCGGTGTGTTTCATCTCCTGAGGGGAACCGATTCCCGACAGAATCGTCATAACATCCGGGATGGGGTTGTTGTTGCGGAAGTTGATGTAGTCCGTAACATCCGCCATGTGTTTCATAAATTCTTCGCCGCGTGCCAGGTTGAGGTCTTTTGTCCCGCGAACCGCAATCGCCTTGACGTTCTTGTCTCCAAGGACTGCGCCCCCGCCAAGCCTGCTCGCGCTGGACCGGCTCTGCTCAATCGAAGCCGTGAACACACGGTTCTCTCCGGCCAATCCTATAGCCGCCACCTGTGCGCGTGGCTGCCTGAGTTCCTCTCTTATCAGGTCCTGCGTCTCCAAAGCGCCCTTACCCTTGAGGTGCGTCGCGTCACGAATCTCAACCTTGTCGTTGTGAATCCACAGGTAAACCAATTTTGGAGATTTGTTGCGCAGCACTATTTTGTCATAACCGGCGTATTTTAGTTCGGCCCCGAAAAAACCGCCCATCATCGGATACGCAAGCAGATCTGATTGAGGAGATATGAAAGTAAAAAGAGTTCGGTTGGCGCTGTAGGCCGGTGTTCCGTTGAAGAGGCCCGAACTGACAATTAACATGTTCTCCTTATCAAACGCCTTTGTCTCAGGAGGAACTCTGTCCCAGTGCATTTTGACGCTTGTGCCTAAACCTCCAAGATGAAGTTCAGTGAGCTTCGGATCTGAGGCCACCTTCTCTACACTGCCTCGAGCAAGATCAATTTCGAGGTTGAATCCCGTCTCTGCATATCTCATTTTGCTACTCCCCGTTTGAGCCTGTAAATACCATGAGAGAATCTCTTGAATACAGGAGTGTTTACGACAGCTAAACCGTCAAAATGGACTGTGTCCAATCAGGCATATGTCGAGAACGACATATGCCCTAAAACCGAATATAACTTATATTACAATCATGTCAAGAATTTTGTTCGTCATGACATCATATTTTGTTGGCCCGTTGAAATCACCGAGACAGCTTTCTTACACGTTCAGTTGACTATTTTCGGCTTGAAAAGGCTTCTAAACATCGCCATTAACAGACACGCTTTCCACTGGGGCATGATGGAAGCGGGGCCTCTGAGTTTCCTTCCTCAACCCCACATTCAATTCAACTGATTAAAGGACAAGCCTGCCTGAATCTTTCCAATCCTTCGTTTTATGGACCTGTTTGTGTTTCGTGCCGATAAGAAACAGCCTGGATTCAGCTCCCAGGGCTATCACAATCAACAGTAAGGTAAATATGATTATCATTCGGTAAAGTTCGCACAACGAGGCCGTGTCACACGGAGTGGGAATGACAAGAAATCTTGAGCGCATAACCGGTTATGTCTGGCGCGGCAGATATGTCATATAGGACATATTTTTTCTTGACATGATAGCGCACGAAACTTAACATCGTGACTATTCATGGGGTCATGTTCCATCCTGCGAAAAGATCCTTTTGAATTGTTCAGGTCGGAGCGGGCGCTGAACAATTGGAGTCCATTGCGTATCAACAGCAGAGTATTCATCTGTTTTTTCCCAAACAGGCCGGATGACCTCTTGTAAATTTTTACCTGTTGCACAAGTCGTCGGTTGGGCCTTTCTCTCGAAAGATAACTCAGGCAAATTTTTAATCCGGGGAACCCGACAGGGCTTTTCATGGTTCCCGAATGTCTCAGAGAGGAGTTTTCCGGTCAGAGCAACAATCAATTTCCATTTCCACAGACCATCTTAGTGTTCAGAAAGGATTCCGCTAAATGATTAACAGACACATCAACCTTAATGGGGTCAGCAGGGTGATCCTTGCTGACCCTGAGACTTCTTTGGCTGAAGTCATCAGGGGCCAGCTAGGACTGACAGGCACAAAAGTGGGATGCGGCAAAGGTCAGTGCGGGGCCTGTTCGGTTATTCTGGACGGCAAACTCGTTAAGTCATGCATGACCAAGATAAAGAGGCTCAAAGAGGGTTCGAGCGTTACGACGATCGAGGGTTTGGGAACGCCGGACAACCTTCACGCCCTTCAGCTTGCATGGGCGGTTCACGGTGGCGCCCAATGCGGATTCTGCTCGCCGGGTTTTATAGTGTCGGCCAAAGCGCTCTTGGACACCAACTTGAATCCTGCAAGAGAAGATATCAGGGACTGGTTCCACAAGAATCGCAACGCCTGTCGCTGCACGGGCTACAAACCGCTTATCGACGCTGTCATGGATGCGGCAAAGGTTCTGCGTGGAGAGATGACCAAGTCCGAACTGGCCTTCAAACTCCCACAGGATGGAAAGATATGGGGAACCAACTATCCCAGACCCACAGCCATAGCTAAAGTGACGGGAATGACCGACTACGGAGCCGACCTGATAGCCAAGATGCCTGTGGGGACCCTACACCTCGCGCTGGTTCAGGCAAAAGTGTCTCATGCGACAATATTGTCCATAGACAGCTCGGAAGCTGAAAGAATGCCGGGTGTTGAGAAGGTCATCACTCACAAAGATGTGAAAGGCAAGAACCGTATCACCGGTTTGATCACATTCCCGACCAACAAGGGCGATGGATGGGACCGTCCCATCCTGTGCGATGAAAAGGTTTTCCAGTTCGGTGACGCTATCGCCATAGTGGCGGCCGACACTGTCGCCAACGCCAGGGCGGCAGCGGAGAAGGTAGTAGTCAATCTTGAACAGTTGCCCGCCTACATGAGCGCTCCTGCAGCTATGGCCGATGACGCCATTGAGATACATCCGGGCACTCCTAACATTTATTATGAACAGAAAAGAGTCAAGGGCGAGGATACTGCGCCATTGATGAAATCAGCGGCATATGTGGTTGAAGGCGATTATTACCTTCAACGGCAGCCACACCTGACCATGGAACCGGATGTCGGTTTTGCTTACTTTGACGAAGAAGGCAGGCTGACCATCCATTCAAAGAGCATAGGAATCCACCTGCATCATGCCATGATTTGCCCGGGATTGGGTATAGAGCCTGAGAAGTTGAGACTGATCCAGAACCCGGCCGGTGGCACATTTGGTTACAAGTTCAGCCCCACAATGGAGGCCTTGGTCGGGGTGGCGGCCATGGCTACGAACAAACCCGTTGCCCTGGCATACGATTATTACCAGCACATAACCTATACGGGAAAACGCTCTCCGTTTTTCATCAACCTGAAATACGGGGCCGATAAAGACGGCAAGATTATCGCCATGGAGGGTGACTGGATAGTTGATCACGGCCCCTACTCCGAGTTTGGAGACCTGCTGACGGTACGTGGCGCTCAATTTATCGGAGCAGGATACGGTATACCCAATATAAGCGGCCTTGGGCAGACAGTATGCACCAATCATGCGTGGGGTTCAGCGTTCAGGGCCTACGGTTCCCCTCAAAGCTTCTTCGCTTCTGAGAGCCTGATGGACGAACTGGCCGAAAAGATGGGAGTGGATCCTCTGGAACTCAGGTACAAGAACGTTTACCGCCCCGGTGACACCTCGCCGACAGGACAGGCCCCGGAAGTTTATTCACTGCCGGAGATGATCGACAAACTCCGCCCACTTTACAAAGTGGCGTTAGAGCGGACCAGGAAGGAATCCACCCCGGAAGTCAAAAAGGGTGTAGGCCTTTCATTGGGTATTTACGGTTGCGGTCTGGACGGCCCGGATTCATCCGAAATATGGGTAGAGTTGACTCCTGACGGCGTGACGCTCTCATCGGCATGGGAAGACCATGGTCAAGGCGCCGACATAGGGGCGCTGGGGACCTGTCATGAAGGGCTACGTCCTCTGGGTATAAGCCCTGAAAAGATCAGCCTGGTTATGAATGACACGGCTACCGTTCCAAACAGCGGTCCCTCAGGTGGAAGCAGACAGCAGGTCATGACGGGCAACGCAATCAAGAACGGCTGCGAAATGCTCCTTAATGCCATGCGAAAATCCGATGGCTCTTTCAGGACTTACGATGAAATGAAGGCTGAGAATATTCCCCTGAAGTACTCCGGAAAATGGACCGCCTCGATGTGTACTCCATGCGATGAGAACGGTCAGGGCAGCCCCTTCCCCGTCTACATGTACGGTGTATTCATGGCTGAAGTGGCCGTTGACACCAAGACCGGAAAGACAAGTGTCGAGAAAATTACAGTCATGACGGACATTGGGAAAATAAACAACAGATTAGCCGTTGATGGTCAAATGTATGGAGGTTTGGCTCAGGGTATAGGTCTGGCCCTTTCCGAAGACTTTGAGGATATCAAGAAACATACCAGCCTGGTTGACTGCGGTTTGCCTTACACGAAAGATGTTCCGGATGACATGGAACTGCACTATTTCGAAAATCCGAGGGAGCATGGTCCGTTTGGAGCGGCCGGTGTGGGAGAATTACCTCTGACTTCTCCACATGCCGCCATCATCAACGGAATCTACAACGCGACTGGTGTCAGGATAAGACAGGCGCCTGCATTACCCGAAAAGGTGCTCGCCGGTCTGAAAGCCCTAGGCTAGAGATATTTCAACAATGGCCCGGCCAAGGACCTCGGCCAGGGCCATACAATCCAAAAAATACGATCAACCGGCGGGGCCTCATGGATCAGACAGAGCTCAGGGAACTCGAGAACAGATGTATTCAGGAGTGTTCACCCTGGTGCGCCTCTTCATGCCCCATACATGTCGATGTCAGATCAATGTGCGCCGCCATATCAAAGGGCGATTTTGACACCGCTGTTTCCGTCATCCTTAAAACCGTCCCATTCCCTCGCATCATAAGCCGCATTTGTGACCGTCCTTGCGAATCATCATGCAAAAGAAACCAGTCGGGACAACCCATCGAAATACGGGCCCTTGAAAAGGTGGCGCTGTCATTCGGATCCGCTAGAAAAACGAAAACAAGGCCGATTCCCGCAAAGGGCTCTCGAGTAGCAGTCGTGGGGGCGGGACTCGGAGGCCTGACTGCCGCTTTCGATCTCGTAAAAAAGGGTTATGAGGTGTCAGTCTTTGATGCTCAAGACCTGATTGGCGGCAGAGTCAGGGAATTCCTTGGACGGGACTTGCCTGAACAAGATATGGAGAAGGACTTTGAAGCTCTGGATGATCCTAAACTCAGCATTTGTTTTAACCAGAAATTAGGGGCAGACTTTTCCATCAATGATCTGAAAGATGACTTTAAGGCAATCTATCTAGGTATAGGAAAGAAGCGCTTTGAAGACTCGAAACTGACGGAACTTCTGACAAGTGTCACCATTGATCCGCTTACCTTCTCCACGCAAATTGACGGTTTGTTTGCAGGAGGAAGTTTGCTCAGACCGGAGCGGATATATTCCCCGATAACCTCAATTTCAGATGGCAGGAGAGCGGCCATCTCAATTGACCGCTTCATTCAGGGGGTCTCACTGACTGCTTCCAGAGTTAACGAAGGTCAGTATCATACGAGACTTTTCACAAATATGGAGGGGATTGATCCGTCATCGCGAATTCCGTTGAAAGATCGCCTGCAGGGATACACACAAAGCGAGTCCATTTCAGAGGCTTCACGCTGCCTGCAATGTGAATGCATGGAATGTGTAAAGGT
>CAZVOU010000240.1:0-2365 GCA_964628605.1 uncultured Syntrophaceae bacterium | reverse complement strand
TGGCTGTCAGAGGTGTTCGCAGTTCATGAGAAATATCCGAGAAAAATGCGGTTTTTGCCTTGTTAAGCGCTTCCAGTTCCCTATTGGCCTTTTCAAGCCTATCCTTTGTGAGTGAAAGGTCACGGGTGGCATCCTTTATCCGGTTTTCAAGGTCATCGTGCTCGGTTCGCAATCTTCTATCCAACATGTAGCAGAAATCCGAAATTTCCTTGAGTTCATCGCCTTCCTGTTTTACCGAATGGCCATCCTCCGTCAGTCCCAGATGGCTTATGGACTCCCTTATTTCTTTTATCCTGTTGAAGACCAAAGACGAGGTTATTAGATATAACAGCCCTACCAAGGACAAAGCCAATCCAACCCCTCCCCCGAATACCACCACTGAATTCTTCCTGATGGCGGTCTGAGCCCCGTCAATCGGAATGAAAACACTGAGGCAGCCCCCAATATTTCCAATACCGGCGCTCTGTTCCATGTGACATTGAATGCAGTCTCCTGTCACGTAAACAGGGGCCAGATATCTCAACGTAGGCCTACCATTGACCAGGTCCGTCTGGAAAAAACCTTCCGAGCCATTTTCCCTGAACGCTTCCAGCGCTTTTTTTTCTAAATCGTCCGGCGAATTCTTTGGATTCAGAAAAAAATCGTTTGTCAGCTTGAACCAGTATAGCTCGCTGTTTCTGGCTTTGTCCGAGAGAAGCGTAGTCAAAATGGAAGGTGTGATTCTGGTATAGAGTTTGCCGTCATCAGCGGCTACATCAGGATTCTCCAGGTAGGGATTAGAATCCACGCCAGCCGATTTCTCCATGAGAATGCCGTTGGTTTCCGAACACCACTGACGGGTCAGTATGATTTGTTTGTTTAGAATTATTGCTTGCTTACGGACCTGCTCCATAATGTGCTCGTTCTGGAGGTTCCAGAACCATGAAAGTAGGACCGCAAATATCGTTGTTATGGCAGTAGCGCTGACAACCAGGAATTTTACAGATATTCCAGCCCCTGAAAATGGCTTTCTGCTAAACATCAATTTTTTCCTGCAAGAGCCTTTAAGCCTCTTGGACTTACAAAAATGTAACAGCTAAAGCAAGTGTCGTCAATCCTTCGCATTATTTGTGCCGGGCTGTTCAATCCCTATCAAGGTAAAACAACAACCGCTCTGAGGCCACCAGATTAGCATGACCAAACGCGCAAAGCCCTGATATTGAGGGCCGGTCGCTGCATCAATGGAAGTCAGGAATCGTGCGCCGTCCATTTCCGACGATAGCCACCTGAATAATCCGGAGTTTTTCTCCGCCCCAAAAAACCGCCAGGTAACGGCTTCACATCTCTTTTCAGTTCCTGAAAAACACGAGAACGCCGGCAATTAAAAAAATTACAATTTCTTTACACACTTTTACAACACATTTACACGTATATAAAGCATACTCAAAATAAGAGATTCAGTTTTAACGGTCACTTTATCCGAAGTCGATTTTTACATCTATTTAGACGCGTGAGATTACATTTTGGGGAGATTTAGTCTCGGGGGAACCCAAGCCATAAACTGCTAAAACTTGAGCCATAGGGAGTTTGAGTCATGCGAAGAATTCTTTTGATGGTCGCATTGGCGGTAATGATGAGTTCTTGGTGGGCGGACGCCGCCGTAAAGGTTGATCCCAAGCTTTACGGTTCGCCGGAAGGACAGGTGTGCATTAAGTGTCACGAGCTTAAAACACCGGGACTTCACAAGCTCTGGCGTATGGGCCGCATGGGACAGGCGGGTGTTAACTGCTACGATTGTCACAGGGCAGAGAAGAAGGCTGACAAGGTGGCTGGAGATCCGGACGGATTTGACCACAGAGGTTTCTGGATCGCCACAATTGTTTCTCCCAAGGACTGCTCAAAATGCCACAAGGAGCAATTTGACCAGCAGCAGGCTTCACACCACGCCAAAGCGGCGGACATTCTGAACACCCAGGACAACTACCTTGGATCGGTAGTTGGAGGGCCGGCCGCAGTATCAACGGGTTGTAGACAGTGCCACGGTTCGAATGTGAAGGTTCTTGCCAACGGCAGGCTGGATCCGACCACATGGCCCAACACCGGTATTGGCCGTATCAACCCTGACGGCAGCAAGGGAAGTTGCGCCGCATGTCACACTCGGCACAGATTCTCCGTAGAACAAGCTCGAAGACCAGACGCGTGCGGAAAATGCCATCTTGGGCCTGACCATCCTCAAATGGAAGTTTATCAGGAATCCAAACATGGTATTCTCTACCAGGCTTTCCGCGATAAAATGAATATGGATCGGAGTGAATGGGTAGTCGGCGTTGACTATCAGGACACTGCAACCTGCGCAACCTGTCACATGAGCGCCACTCCGAATCAG
>CAZVOU010000239.1:0-2024 GCA_964628605.1 uncultured Syntrophaceae bacterium | reverse complement strand
GTGTTAATATTCCGGACTGGTCCCTAGTTGGTTTCCAATGGGAGGGCGAGCTTTCCCGGTTTATGTTTTTTAGAATCGTGGATCAGAATTGGGATTTGATGGATGGGCCGATAATGATGCGATTTTACACCAGACCTGTCTTTACTGTGGCATTCTGCCTGCTGGCCTTGATCATTGTCACCGCCTGTAGCGTCCCGACTCCTCCCCAGAACGCATCAAAAGAAATACTGATTTATTGCGGCATTACCATGATCAAGCCGGTCCAGGAATTAGCGCAGATTTTTGAAAAAAAACACGGATGTCTCGTCAAGATCATAAAAGGCGGATCCGGAGATTTGTTGAAGGCTATTGAGCTTAGTCAAAAGGGTGACCTTTATTTGCCGGGAGAGTCCTCATACATGGATTCATGTATGTCTGACGGTTTGTGCCGCACATTCGTCTGTGTCGGTTACAATAGATCGGTTATGGTGGTCAAGAAAAACAACCCCAAGAACATACCCGCTGAGCTGAAATCATTCACCAACCGTTTGTACAAAGTTGTCATAGCGGACCCAGACACCGGCAGCATAGGCCGTGAAGCTAAAACGGCGCTTCAAAAAGCAGGTCTCTTTTCTGAAGTGATTACAAACGGTCCTGTGTTCACAACTGATTCCAAAGACATTACCAAAGCCTTGCAGAGCGGACATGCCGATATTGGAATAAACTGGTATGCGACCACTCAGTGGCCGGAGAATTCTTCCATTGTCGATGCGCTGCCAATCCCCGAAGAGTATGCGCCGAAGACCCCGCTTTTGTTGGGTTCGTTGCGATATTCTGCCCATCCGGATCTTGCTATGGAATTTATGAAGATGGCCATATCAACCGAAGGGCGGCAGGTGTTTGAGAAATTCGGGTTTGAACCTTCCTCTCAGGACCAGAGGTCTTGATCCGGCGTGAAGGAACGTAGGAAAAAAAACACCAGTGTTCTAACTTACCTGAGGTTGTTGATAATCGTTTTTGTTGCTGGGATGATGACGGTTATTGGGCTGAGACTCACATTTGAGAAAGTCACTGACCAACTTTCATATCTGGCGTCGAATGAAAAGGCAAGGCAGACGATAGGAAGTCACATTGCCACTGACATCAACGATATGGAATCCTTATATTTTCAGCTTGCTCCTGTTTCAGGCCTTTACGAGTTGAATCTGTACGTCGAACAAATTCGCCATCTCATTTCCCACATTAGAAAAGATATTGACATATTGGAGTTCGGAGGAGTTTTCGAATCTAAAACCCTGCTGAACACCTCGCAGACCGACAGTATGAATGTCAGACTACCTTATAAACCAGACCCAAATCAGCGCTACATAATTGCCGCAATTGAACTCAGACCTCAACTTCCCGAACTTGAAAAACGGATAGATGTCCTGGTCAAGCTTCTTGAAGAGCGCACCAGGCTGAGGAGGGAAGGCAAAGCTGAGGGGTATTTTATACAAATCAAGCTCATCCAAAATGACTTGAGAAGGGCCATCCCGTTATTCCAGAGACTCAAGGAAACGGCGAACAATATAATGTTTGAAAGCGCAAAAGAGCTGGAAAACATTGAAAATGTGATCACTGCAAAAAAGACAAGGTACAGAATTATAGAGGCCTTCATGTATGTGGGTCTCCTCTTGTTGTTTGGATTATTGAGTGTTCTGATCACCGGTAAGATTCGTGATATAGTCAAAAAAGAGCAGGAGTCGGATGAAGAACTGAGGAAATCAGGCGCTTTTCTGAACACAATACTTGAGTCCATAACTCACCCGTTCAGGGTAGTTGATTTAAAAACAAACCAGATAGAGATTTCAAATCCTGCGGCTAAAGCGGAGCCGTTTGATCCAAATCGGACAAAATGCTTTGGCTCTCCTGAGGATACCGACCTGATGTGCGTTCCAGATAACTACGCACACGTTTTGGATGAAGTCAAAAGGACCGGTAAATCGGTCACATTCCTGGAAACACAGAATGAGAATGGCGTAAAAAGGTTTTTGGAACACAGAGCC
>CAZVOU010000238.1:0-34789 GCA_964628605.1 uncultured Syntrophaceae bacterium | reverse complement strand
CCCTCTTTCAGGGTTTCCAGGAAACCTTTTATGGACGTTATGGGAGTTTTTAGTTCATGAGAGACATTTGCCACAAAATCTCTTCTGATCACTTCCAGTTTCTTCATGCGAGTGACATCATTCAGGACGATCAATACGCCTATTTTATGGCCTTTGGAGTCAAACAGGGGAGAGCCATGCGCCTGAAGAAATTTTTCCTTATCCCCAAAAAAAACTATTTCACCCTCTGTCACCTTGTCATTAACCAGTGTGTGTCTGACAAACCTTTGTAACTGTGAATTCCTGATGACTTCCTGAAGGGTAGATCCCTTGATCTTTGAAGCGTCTTTATCAAAGAGTTTTTCCGCCGCCTGGTTGATGCGAATAATCCTCTCGTCTTTGTCAAAGGCCAGCACCGCCTCGCTCATGCCATACAATACAGCTTCGAGTTCATTGCGTTGTTCGGTGAGTTTGTTGATCCTTGCTTCAAGCAGGCCCGCCATCTGGTTCATGACCTCAGCCAGCGCTGCGCATTCATGATTTTCAGAAGTGGAGAGGCGGTGTTTAAGGTCACCGGAAGCGAATTTTCTGGCCCCGGTTAACAGTTCAGAGACTGGAGCGCTTATCCTGCGGCCTACCATGAAAGCTGCGGCTGAGGCCAGAATCACGACCACTATTCCTGCGGCCATGATTTGCCAGTATGCGGAGGACGCCCACCGGGTAATTGACGAGGCGGTCATTGAGACTCGAGCCGCGCCCAGCACCTTTCCATTGGAAACAATCGGCGCCGCCACAAAGATCATCTTTGCGTTTCTCGAGTAACTTTCCCTGGTTATCACGGCGAGTTCTCCCGAGAGGGCCTTATCCACCTCCTGGCGTTTGGCCTTGAGTTCCATTCTGGACGGCTCATCCCAAGAATCGGCAATCACACGTCCCTTGTCATTGAATATGGTGAGCCGGTTTGCAGTGGAGACCCCCATGGGTTTCAAGAGTGGCTGGAGAATTTCTGTTTGACCCGATTCGATTATGGGAGCGCAAAGGTTTGCCAGGACAGAAGCCTGAGTCTGGATGCTTCTGACTGCGTTCTGTTTCCATGCGTCTGTCAGCGAAGAAGCCGTAAACCACGTCATGAAGGCCACGGAAAGCGCGATAATGACCGTGAAGGATGGGAAAAGAAAGCGGGTCAGTTTTTGTTTGATCCGGGCCATGGGTTACTCCTTGAATCGGTAGCCGACTCCTCTAACCGTCTCGATGAGGTCGCCTGAATCGCCCAGTTTCTTGCGCAGGCCTACAACCTGAACGTCTACAGACCGCTCTGTCACAGGGTAATCATCGCCTTTGACAGCGCTGATGATTTGTTCCCTGCTAAAAACCCAGCCAGGACGTCGCGCCAGAAAGTGTAATATACCAAATTCCGTAGCGGTGAGCATTAATTGTTCGCCCTTCACCAAAACCTCATGTCTTGCGGGATTGACAACGATGTCGTGAGTTTTGAGCACACTGCTTTCGTCCAGTTCATCCTGTTTGTTCCTGCGCAGGATGGCTCTTATTCTTGCCAGTAAAACCCTTGGGCTGAAAGGCTTCGTCAGATAGTCATCGGCGCCCAGTTCCAGACCTGTGACAATATCCGCGTCTTCTCCCTTGGCAGTAATCATGATTATGGGGATATTCATGGTGGCGGGATTGCTTCTCAAGCTGCGGCAAACATCAAGACCGTCCACCCCCGGGAGCATAAGATCCAGCAGGATCATGTGCGGAGTTTCTTCCTTCAGTTTCTGCATCGCCAGTTCACCTGACGATACGCAAGTCACCTGGTAACCATTTTTGAACAGATTGTAGCGAACCAGTTCGAGAATGTCTTCCTCGTCGTCTACCACCAATATTTTTTCTTTGGACATTTTTCCTTCTCATCACGATTCAGGGACTGCCGGTGAAATCAGTTATCCGCAATAATATCCGGGAGTCTTTCAACAAATGATTTGATCTCATCCCTGACCCTCCTGTAAGGCTCAATCCTCAGGTAGTCCGGTTCTTCAACGTCTGTCATGGATCTCGGGTCATCAAAGCCGTGATGTATCATTTTTGCGTTTCCGGGGAAGAGGGGGCAGCTTTCCCTGGCATGATCACACAGGGTAATCACGTAGTCGAAATCCATAGACTCCAGATCATCCAGCAACTTTGACCTCTGGAGACCTATGTCGGCGTCCGCTTCCGACATCGCCTGTATAGCCAAAGGATCCATGCCATGTTTCTCGATTCCCGCAGAAGACGCCTCAATTGTGTCTGGATGTAAATGCCTGACCCATCCTTCAGCCATCTGGCTTCTGCACGAATTTCCTGTGCATAGGAACAGGATGCGAATTTTTTTGTGGCTCATGTCAATTTCCCCAAAGTTACGGGCGCTCAGATTAATCAGCATTCTTCATTCTGGTCAGTCAGTATCCACAAAATGTTAGCCGGGTGTTAGAAAAATGTTAAATCAATCGTTTGATTATTTGGTTAAGAGACAGTGAAGAGATTTTGGCCCGGGTGTGGAAATCACCAATGTTCTGCGGAGAGTAGTAAGTGATTGAATTTTAAGTTAGTATCTTACAACAAAAGGACCATTAAAGACCTGGAAGCGCGCCGAGGGTTTTGAAGGGGATAATGTGTCTGTGTGTCAACGAACCATCACCGTCGCTCAAAACACAAGAAGTGGAAGTCCGGCTCATGCTGTTGTTTCGAAATACTGGTAACCCATAGCCCGAAACATTCCCGGACTTCCGCCTTTGTGACCAGAGCGACTCGATAGTCTCCGTTGATCAGCTTTGGTAGGGAAAGTAGTCTAAAAATCCGCGACCAGTTCGGTCCGTATCGCGAACAGTGGGTCAATCTTTCTGCCTACATTAACGCTGGTTACTGCGAAGTTGGCGGTAGGCGCCACACCCGGAGCCGTCAGCCTGTAGAGATTTGCAGTGTTGGGATAGGCGTAAGACCACCATGTCCCGGGGCTCCAGTAAGCAAATGTGTTGTTCCACGTAAGCCCTTCAAGCATCTTCCAGTTTGCCCCGAAATCAACCTCCCAGCCGATGTCTCTGGCATGGTCGGGAACGGCCATTACATTGGCGTTGGTGGAGAACATTCCTGTGTCACCGTTTGAGAATTTTTGTGCCGTATTCAACCAGTTGCCTGCTACTCTCGTCGCGTTTGGCTGATCTCTCCAGCTATAAGACCCCACTCCGAAGATGTTCAGGTTAGATGCTACAGCGTAGTCCAATCTACCTCCAACGTGTTGGAAATTGGTGGGCTGCCCTGATCCATCACCGTCAAAACTGGTACCCGTTCCGTATGTGTAATACATGAGATAACCCCAAGGAAGCATGAAATCGGGATTAGCTCCGCGGTTACATCTTCGGACCTCCTCATTGTCCTTTCTGGTGCTGGGATCATCACCGGTCGCTCTAACGTAAGAGGCTGTTATCTTCGCCGGACCGCTGACGACACCAAGTTCAACCCCGTACATCCACGCCCTTTCATCGGAATCTATGGTTTCCAAAAGTCTGCCACCAACTGATGTTGCCGAACCTCGGCCTGACGCATACTGCCAGAAAAGCGTAGCTTCGCCATTGAGGAAGAACCTTCCATCAAAATATTTGATGGCCATGTCAAGATCATAAATCCAAAGATCAGGAGCTGGAGCCGTAATTGTGGCCGGTATGGCTCCAGGACGCCCCGTGGATGTTCTGGACCCATACATGCGGCTGGATGCGCTATATGTGTAAGCGGTAGAAGAAAAATCATAGACTAAAGGCCCACTGCTGTAGGCAATCCCGAACTGGGCGGCATTGAAATAATTCCTGTCATCATCTTTTCGCCAGGGGTTGTCATGTGATATTGAATCTCTAGCCCACTGGTTCCAGTTTGATGATGTCCTGCCAAAGTACGGGGCCGTGTATATCTTGAAAGGCCCATAGTTTGCGGTCACGGTAAAGGATGTGGAGGCGCTGCGTCCTCCAGTCTTCCATAAGCCGGCCCCTGTCGGACTGTCCTTCATCCCTATGCTGAAATCCAGAAATGGTGTCCTGAAGGCCATCTTCCACCACTGAACAGTCACAAACGTATTGGGAACATTGGCCCCAGCCGGTCTGTTACTGATGGGAACCCAAAGGCTATTATAGTAGCCCGCGCCTGCGGTATCATTTGCCAATAGGTCCTCATTGCCATAGGGTCGTCCGGAAGAATGGATGCCAAGCGAAGTAAGGTTTATGGACCCATCCAGAGTAATGGCTTTGTTAATCGTAATTTTTGGATATATTGTCGCCCTGTAGTCCGTCAGGTTGGCGTCCGATCCAAATCCCGGCTCACCTGCAAGAACACCGATAATCTGCCCTGTAAGTGAATGAGCGTCAGTCGGAACTGGGAGTTCATTATTGGTTGACGGCGTAGGCCAGTTCCTTATGTGGTTGACCCCCAATGAAACCTGAGGTAAATCAGCGTTCCCGAATATGTCGTTGTTTCCGGTTCTTGTGATATAACGATACCGCCACAACGTCTCCCCTTTCATCGAAAACTCCCAGGCAAGAGCGATTGACGAAACAGACATGATGCCGGCCATCAGGGCGCATGAAACAAGAATTCTTTTCATTTCCCCTCCCCACGATTAAAAATGGAATGTTTGACAAAGGGAGCGACATTGTTTGAAACAGTCAAACAAAACCGAACCCCACTGCAATCCGGCTTCATGACAAGCGGTCTGTCAGGAACCCCATAACGTGCCAGTCAGATTGTGTCAAAGTATTATATGTATATTAGAATATTACTCGCGCAGGTGTCAAGAAAGATATAATTAACCCCAAACAGGTGTCAGCAAGAAAGTTGATCATGTTCGCGACCATGGTGTAAAATATTGTAGCTCCAATTGGTCATAAGTGTTTCATAAAGTCTTGTCGATGTTTCATTTATATGAATTCC
Organism: uncultured Syntrophaceae bacterium; assembly: GCA_964628605.1. Classification (GTDB taxonomy): domain Bacteria; phylum Desulfobacterota; class Desulfomonilia; order Desulfomonilales; family Desulfomonilaceae; genus CAITZA01. Next base: position 29,860 of record CAZVOU010000238.1, on the reverse strand, counting down.
GATTCACAGGAGTTTATTCTTGAGGTAAATGAGGATATAGGGAAGAATAGTTGTAACGTTTAGAGGAAGGTTCCGGTCTGACACAGCGTTGCCGTAAACTCATGAAAAAAATACTATTTATTCAGTTGCCGCCACCGAGGTTTGATTTCGGCGAGGCCCCATTGAACATACCACTGGCCGCAGGATTCATGGATTCGGCCCTGAAGTTTAGTCAGGAGAGACAGAGTTTTGATGGCCCGGAGATCGAATCCTCTATCCTCGACAGGGGCGTTTCCGATGTTTATGGCGATCTTGGGCTTATTTCAGCGATAAAAAATGCATCTCCGGATGTTTTGCTCATGACGTTATACGTTTGGAACGTCCAGAGGAGCCTGTTCATAGCAGCGATGGTGAAGCGTGATATCCCGCATCTCAAGACCCTTGCCGGAGGCCCCGAGGTTACCCGGGACAACGAGTGGGTTTTGGCGCATCCCGCTGTTGACGCAGGAGTATTTGGTGAAGGAGAGTCCCGAATTCATTCAGCCCTGAACTGCCTGGTGACGGGGCAGTCCCTGGTCGGCATTCCGGGGAGCTTCTACAAGGATGGACAAGAGCTGGTCATAAATAATGAGGCCCCGGTACCCTGGGACCTGGATTGTCGCCCTTATCCATACCTGAACGGAACCCTTGATCCGGCAAACTATCCGACCGTTTTTGTCGAAACAGCCAGAGGTTGCCCTTTTAAATGCAGGTATTGTTTTTACCATAAGAGTTTTGATCGGACCCGTTTCTACTCGCATCAAAGGCTGGAAGCTCTTTTCGAACACCTTTATTCTGATTACAGCGCCGTATCCGAAATATACCTGATGGATCCCACCTTCAATGCCAGGCCCGATTTCAGGGGCATTTTGTCCATGTTGGCGAACCTTCGGGCAAAAAAGGAAATCAAACTTCACGCGGAATTACGATCGGATTTACTGTCGGGCTCCGACATTCAACTGTTTAGAGAAGCCGGATTGGCGTCTGCCGAGATCGGCCTGCAAAGCACTAATCGCAAAGCCTTGAAAGCGGCGGGGCGAAAGGGTGATCCGGGTAGGGTCATTTCCGGGGCCGCCAAATTAAGGAAAAGCGGCGTGGAAGTGACAACAGGCATCATACTAGGACTGCCCGAAGATTCTCCTAAGGGCTTTTCACGAACGATGAGTGACCTAAAGAACTCAGGCGCCTACTCCGTAATCCATCCGTTCGCGTTGTCAGTGCTTCCGGGAACCGATTTCAGGCTGAATGCCCACGATCTGGGGTTGCGGTTCCAAAACAGACCGCCTTACTACGTTTACGAAACGAGGACATTTTCCAGGGAATCTCTGCGCGATTGTTTAATGGAATTCGAGTCCATGTTCGATACGGAACTGGATCACATCAACCCACCATCCCTGGTTTCGGATTCAGACTCGGTTGTCAGGTCAATCGAGTCGGGAAGTTATGTCAGCAAATGGATAATCAGCGATACCACTGCTTACGGCGGTAAATTAGTGGAGGCGATAGCCCAAAAATCCACCGATCCCTTCACAGTATGGTTCAAGAAGGACCTGAGAGGGGAGGCGACCCACTGGGCATGTGAGACATTGAGAACGTTTACCGACCACAATCCCTACACATCTTTACACATTGTCCTGGAACACGATGAGCTTCCGGAAATCAGGACCATAACGGCGTTGATGGAGGTTACAGCACGTCCTGAGCTTTATTTGAATCGATACTATCAACCGCTGTATCAGGAAAATGAAGTAGTTTCCCCCTGTTTCTGGATTTTAGTTCAATTGCCGGAGTCTGAAAAAGAAAAGCTCGAAATAGTTGAGGAATACTCCCCTTTTGCTAAAATAGTGTGGACCGTTAATGATATCAACCTGTTAAGATTAGCCAACGCAGAAGCTCCCCTGCTGGTTCGGACTCAAAAGAATTGCAACGTAAGAAAAATAAGCAATATATTCAAAGTAATAAAGGATATAAATGAGGACTGTGTGGAGGAAGTTCTTTTTGAGCGTGGGATCCACCAAAGTCTGTGGAATGCGAGAGTTCGAAATTTATCCAATGAAAACAGACTGTCTGAAATAATCCTGTTCACATGAAGCCAACTGAACCCGGGAAATGATCTCTGCCATAATATCGGTTTTCTGACATTTGGACTACATTAATAATCAGCTATATCAACATGAAGGTTGATATAAGTGATGTATTTTATTAATTATGTGGATATTTGGCAAACCTTCTGAATCAGCCGTTTCGTTGACTTTTCGGCCTCATTGTGATATAGTCGCGTCATAAATTCTTAATGAAAAAATTAGCTTATATTCCTTTTAGTGCGGGATGGGTGTGTCGTTACGATGAAATCGTCTAAAATAATGGGAAATTTCCCTTCAGTCGTTCCTATACTTCCCTTGCGTGACATGGTTGTCTTTCCTCAGGTTGTCATACCCTTGTTTCTGAAGGGCTCAAGGGTTGTTAAACTTGCAGAATCATTGTCAGGAGGGGACAATCTTGTCGGACTTTTCTATCAAAAACCCAGAAATCGTTTAAGTTTATGGCATGAGGACATTTCAAGGATAGGGGCATTGGCCAGAGTGGACAAGGTCGTCTCACTTGAAAGCGGCGGTGTAAAGGCTGTGGCGGAGGGTCTTTGTCGTGTTCGCATGATAAAGCAGAAGGAATGTGATCCTTTCATGATGGCTGAGGTTGAGGTCATTGAAGAGGATGATGAGCCGCTGGAGCTAATAGACACGCTTGTTTCTTCTGTGGTGACGATGCTGAAGATGAGCGCAGGGCAGGGTAGAATTCTGGGAGATCATTTTGTGAGACGTATTGAGAGGGCGGAGACTCCCGGTCAACTGGCAGACCTGCTGGCGACTCACCTGTCGCTTAAACCTGAGGCGAAACAAAGCCTTCTGGAAATGGACGATTCTCATTTTCGGCTAAGAAAAGCGCTCGTCTATCTTCAGGCGGATTTGCAGCTTGCCAGGCCACGTCCAACGGCGGCGAACGATTCAGTGGAGACTGGGCTTTCGGGAAGACGCGCCAAAGACACTGAGATAAAGAACCACATCAGGACAATGCAGCGGGATTTCAGCACGGATGAAGATCCCAATGTATCGGAGATAAAGAGTTTTCATTCCAAAATTCGAAGTAGTGGGATGCCTGATGACGCGACTGAGGCTGCTACTCGTGAACTTCAGAGGCTGGAAAAGATTCCACCGCATTCACCTGAGCATATAGTTTCAAGAACTTATGTTGAAGTGCTTACCAGCCTGCCGTGGAATGCTCAGTCGTCTGATGACGTAGACATTACGCTGGCAGAGTCGGTGTTGAACAGCGACCATTACGACCTGGTCAAGGTCAAAGACAGGATCCTGGAATTTTTGGCTGTCAGAAAACTGAAATCGGACAACAAAGGCCCAATACTGTGCCTGGTTGGTCCTCCTGGAGTAGGCAAGACCTCTCTCGGCAGATCGGTTGCCAAGGCCATGGGCAGAAAATTCGTCAGAATGTCCCTAGGCGGCGTTCGTGATGAAGCGGAAATCAGGGGTCACCGTCGGACTTACATTGGAGCTATGCCGGGAAGGATTATTCAGGAGCTGAGGCGTGCTGGCAGTAGAAATCCGGTCTTCATGCTCGATGAAATAGATAAACTGGGCAAGGATTTCAGGGGAGATCCGGCAGGCGCATTACTCGAGGTGCTTGATCCGGAGCAAAACTCGGAGTTCTTTGATCATTATCTCGATTTGCCTTTCGATCTGAGCAAAATAATGTTCATCGCCACGGCAAACCAGGTGGACACGATACCTTCAGCGTTGCGCGACAGAATGGAAGTTATCAGGATAGCCGGTTATACGGAAGAGGAGAAGGAGAAGATATCCGAATTGTATCTGGTCCCGAAAGCCTTAAGGGAGAACGGCCTGCAGGACTATTCCATCGACTTTCAAGGTTCAGCGATCAGACACTTGATAAGCTCATACACAAAAGAGGCCGGTGTTCGTAATCTGGAGCGTGAGATAAACTCGGTTTTCCGCAAGATAGCCAGGGAGATAACCCAGGGGAAGCAGGTCAGAACCGTGATCACAGCCGGCACTATCGAGAAACTTCTCGGGGCGCCGAAATACTTCTCTGAAATAGCGGATGAAGTGGACAGGGTGGGTGTAGCGACAGGCCTGGCGTGGACGGAAGCCGGCGGCGACATAATATTCATTGAAGTCACAGGATTCAGGGGACGTCGGGACCTGACTCTGACGGGCTCTCTCGGTGAGGTTATGCAGGAGTCGGCCAAGGCTGCCATAACCTATCTGCGGAACATGTGCGCTTTTCTCGGGGTTGATGAGCGTCTGATGAGCCGTTCTGATCTACATATTCATGTCCCGGCCGGGTCCATTCCCAAGGACGGCCCATCAGCCGGTGTGGCCATGGCAGTGGCGATAGCTTCATTTTTTACGGGTAAACCGGTTCGTAAAGACGTTGCCATGACAGGTGAGCTGACCCTGATGGGAAGGGTTCTACCGATAGGCGGTGTGAAGGAGAAATTGCTGGCGGCTAAAAGGGCCGGCGTCAGGAAAGTCATCCTGCCGGTCAAAAACAAACCGACAGTGATGGAATTTCCGGAATACGTTACGGGTGGAATAGAGATTCACTATGTGTCAGACGCTTTTCAGGCCATAAAGATAGCGCTGGACGATGATTCTCAGTTCTGCTGCGCTTATCCGGCAAAAGGACAGCCAATCCTGCCGTTAGTTCCCACTACGACTTCCGCGGAATGTGCCCTGTAGATTACTTGCAAAACACTGTTTGAAGGCTGTTGGACAAAAGCGCCTTCAAACAGACCCTATTTCTTCAACGCGCTTCTAACCCCTGCTCAGAGTCAGATGGTCTCCTGTATATTACTCCCAGACTGAAATCATCATTCAGGACCTCATTCACCGCCTGCCTGTAATCGGTCGGATCATAATTCCCCGGAAGCGGGTGAACCCATTTTTTCAGGTTGCTCCATGTCTTGAAGGATTTATCGAAGGTTACGCAACTCGAATAGACGTGGAAGAACGAGAAACCCGGGTTCTGAACGCCTTCGACCACAGCTTTGGTGATCATTGCGGGGTCTCCCGCAAACAGTCTCGCAACAAATGAGGCCCCGTATGTAAGGGCCATGAGGGTTGCGTTCAGAGGTTTGTCCATGGTCCCGGCAGGGCTGGCCTTTGTCTTTGTTCCCAGGGGAGAACTCGGGGATGGTTGGCCTTTGGTCAGTCCATAAATTGAATTGTCGAACAGAATATAGTTGATGTTTACGTTTCTTCTGCCCACGTGAGCAAAGTGCCCTCCACCTATGGCAAGACCATCTCCGTCCCCACCTACTGCAAAAACAGTAAGCGCCGGATTGGCTAATTTTACTCCGGTGGCAGTCGGCAAAGCCCTGCCATGGACGGTGTGCAGACCGTAGGTGCTCGTAAAGAATGAATAACGTCCGGCGCATCCGATCCCGGATACCGTCACGGTGTTGTGCAAATCGAGGCCCAGTTCCACTATGGCGTTGTTGATCCCCTGATGAATTCCAAAATAGCCACAACCGGGGCACCAGGTAGGTAAAGCGGATGATCGGACATTCAACTCACCGGAGAGCTTTATTGAATTTATTTTTTCAGCGAGGGTTCTGGCAGGTGTTCTCATAGGATACCTCCGTTTGTGAGTCTCTCGATTTCAACTAAAATCTTTGATGGCGGAATCGGAGATCCTGTGACAAAATTCAGCCGGTGAACGTCCTTGCCATTCAAGTGTCCGATAAGATTGGCTAACTGACCTTCATAGTTCAGCTCGGGAATAAGGATGGCTTTGCATTTTTGCATGAACGCCCTGATTTCATCAGCGTGGTAAGGGTAGATGGATGTTATTTTGAGTGCGGCTGTCTTGAGACCTTTTTGGCGCGCCTCCATTGCAGCCTCGAGGACTGATCCGAAAGTGGAGCCCCAACCGATCACTCCAACATCGATCTCGGAATCGCTGAAATACTCTTGTGGTTTTGGAAGATCCCGGAGGGACGACTGAATTTTGCGATGTCTCTTGGCGGACATTTTCTGATGGGTCTCAGGAGAGTAATCGGGAGTCCCCTTCTCTGTGTGCTCAAGTCCGGTGGCGGGATGGTTGAAACCTTCCATGCCGGGTAGCGCTCTTGGAGAGATGCCGCTTGGAGTGTCTTCATAGCGCCTGTAGCGGCCTTTCTGTGAATCATCCGGGAAGACGTTGCCGCTTTTTGTTTCCTCTGGAGAGGACTTAGGAGGTGGGACATTTTCCACGCGGTTGTCCAGGAAGAAGTCGGTCAACACGATGACGGGTGTCTGGTATTTCTCGGCCAGTTGAAAGCTTTTCATCGTTAATGAATAGCATTCCGAAACATTGGTGGGGGCTATGACGATTCTTGCGGAATCTCCCGGCCCACCAAATACTGCAGCGTGAAGGTCAGACTGTTCCGTTTTTGTGGGAAGTCCGGTAGAGGGTCCGCCACGCTGAGCGTCCAGTATTACTGCGGGAATCTCAGCCATGACACCGTGTGTGATCAGTTCGGTCATCAAAGCGAACCCCGGGCCGGATGTGGCGGTCATAGAACGGGCTCCGGCGTAGGATGACCCGAGCACTGCCCCGATGGACGCGATCTCGTCCTCCATCTGCACAACTTTTCCGCCTTTTGGAGGCAAGGCCTTGGCAAGATATTCCATTATGGGTGTGGCAGGTGTTATGGGGTAGCCGAAATATAGTTTCAGACCGGCGTCCAAAGCGCCCTTTCCAATGGCGTAATTCCCGGATAGCATTATCTTTTCGATTGATTGGTCCATGTCCGCAAGATCAAACAATTTCGCAAACCGATCCGGAAAATGGGCGACAGCGTATTTTATTCCGGCTTCGAAGCTTTTCAGGTTCATGTCGAGGATCTTGGGCCCCTTGGATTCAAACTTGGTGGTGATCACTCTTCTGAACAGTTCGGGGTCAATCCCGCAAACTGCGGCAAAGCCTCCCAATGCAGTAAGGTTTCTACCTCTAGGGGAACCGGCGGCCTGAGTAGCCAGGTCCGAGAAGGGCATTCCATAAAGCCTGGCTCCGGGCTTGAGCACGGCAGCCAGAGACTGGTCTTCGGTCACGTATGATGGCGGGTTCGAATCAAAAAAGACCATGCCGTCATCGTTTAGAAAGGGCGCTCGTGACCGGGACTGCTCATCATTCAGAGAGATCAGGATATGAGCTTTCTCCTGCAGTGCGCTGATGTCATGAGAGCCTATCCTCGAGTGTGTGACACATCTTCCAAAGCCGCGAATCTCGGCGGGATAGGAGTCGAAACCAAGGACGTAATAGCCACCGAGGGACATTGCCTCGTTTATCATGCCACCGGCGGCTATAGTGCCGTCGCCGGCCATTCCACAGACTTCTACCGTTATATCTACCTTGGGCATTTCAAAACTCCATCCACCACGAAGTGTTTACCTTCACACCATTTAAACTGAAGATGCTCTCGGCGCGGGTTTCTGCTTCCAGCATTCCACCCAGCATGTTCATGGCCGCAATTCTCCCCAGAGTGCGAGCATTTTCGTACCCGATTGAAACCCAGTAGTCCCTGATGACAGGATTATAAACCTGAGCGCAATCCCCGGCCGCATAGACGTTGGTGAACCTGGTCCGAAGTTTCTCATCCACAAGAACGCCTCTGTCTATGTCCAGACCCGACCTAACGAGAAACTTTACATCCGGAACCAGTCCGAAAAAGGCGCCGACTGCTCCGACAGACAGTTTTTCACACTCCGTCTCAACTTCTATTATATCCTCAGACAATGAGGACAATCTCCTGATGTGGCTGGACGTAAGGACATTGACACCTCTGGCGCTAAGGCATGAGCTAATTTCTTCGTGAAGCCGCTGGTTGAAAGGCAGTGGCCAGAAGGATTCTTCGTTTATCATGAAGTAGACCGTTTTTCCCAATTTTAACAGAGCCCTGGTCAGGCCGAGCGATGTAAGATCTCCACCGATCAACAGAACCGATTGAACCTTGGCGAGCTTATTAATCCAGAGTTGAGCGTGACTCGCAGTTTTGAGTGTCATCATTGCGTCTTCAAAGACTTCCAGTGGTTCAGGAATTCTTGGACGACCGCCTGTCGCTATGATCAGACCGTCAAATGGGACCACTTCCTTGTGTTCAAGAATGACCTGATACTTGGAGAAATCGACCTTTGCTACAGTCTGGCCCGGTCTGAGCTGAATGTTGTTTTCCAGGAAATAAGAATTCGGGCGCAAATAAATTTTGTCCATTTCAATCTTGCCGGCAATAACATCCGGTAACAGATGGGGCTTGTAGGACCTGGACGGCTCTTTTCCAAAAATGGTGATTCCGGCGTTTTGAGAATTCTCTCTCAGGACTTTGGCCGCCTCATTAGCCGCTGGGCCATTTCCTATTATTATGAATCGCTCGGCTGACATTATTGCCTCCCGGCCTGAAGATTTCTCTCAACAAGTTCGACTTTTGTAACGGATATGCAATCCACCGGACAGACCCGAACACATTCTCCGCACCTGATGCACCTTGAGTTGTCTATGACCACAGCGCTGACATTTTGCCAGTTTGTAGTTTCAACAAAGCCGTCTATAGCGCCGGTTTCGGTAAGCTCTATTTCATCGACCAGTTTGATGCAGTCACGTGGGGCGTTATCTATGCAGTATCTGCAGAAAATACATTTTGAAATGTCAATTTCATAATGCAAATAACAAAGGTAACATCTCTTGGCTTCTTCCAGAGCGGTCTCCTCACTGAAACCAAGCTCCACCTCTTTTTTGCCATGGCTGATCCGCTCGGACACCGGTTTCAGGGCCGGCATTTCCTGTCTCGGGATGAAATCCCACGACCTCTGCCTGTCGGTTATGGCGGCTTCTTCCATTCTCACAACCCATTCCCTGAATCTTTTCCCGGTCAAATCCTGGGCAATTCGCTCGGATGCCTTTCGCCCCGAGGCCACCGACTCAATCACGGTGGAAGGTCCGGTAAGGAAGTCTCCCGCCATGTAAAGATTGGGTGTAGATGTCCTGAAGGTTTTTTTATCACCGAGGAGCACTCCCAGCTCATCTTTTTGTCCTGGAGCTGAACTAGGTTCGGCGCTCTGTCCAATGGCCACAATCACCGAATCAGCCTCGAACACAAAGTTGCTACCCTCTATCGGGTAAATCCTGCGTCGGCCGTTGGGGCCTGTTTCACCTGCCCGGGCTCTCAAGAATTCTACGCCCTGAACCTTGTGATTCCCGACAATTCTTTGGGTTAGACAGAGTCCCCGAATTTTGATCCCCTCTTTCTTTGCGTCATAGACCTCATCTTCAGTGACCCTAAGCTCTTCTTCCAGACCCCGGATGAAAATTGTAACATCCTGGGCCCCCATTCTCAGAGCTGATCTGGCACAGTCAAAAGCGGTGAATCCGGCTCCGATGACGGCAACCTTTTTTCCTATTTTAGCGGCTTTCCCAGCTGAGGTGTTCATGACAAACTCAAGCCCGGAATAAACACCGCCGAGGTTTTCCCCGGGAATGTGCAGCCGGCTGGAAACATAGCAGCCCGAGGCCAGTAGGGTTGCGTCATAATCGGCTATTATGTCCTCAAACCCGGTATCGACACCCACCCGAACCCCGGTTTTGAGCGAAACTCCCAATCTGAGTACGCTCGATATTTCATGATCCAGAATGTTTCGGGGAAGTCTGAATTCCGGAATACCGTAGCGCAGCATGCCTCCCGGTTCGTCCATGGCTTCCAGGATCGTCACATCGAAACCTATTGCGTTCAAATCGTGGGCGGCGGCGAGTCCGGCCGGGCCTGAACCGACTATGCAAACCCGTTTCGCGTGTGATGAAAACATGGGTGAGAGAAAAGGGGCTCCAATCTCTTTGAAGTCCGATGCGGCCCGTTTCAGGTGGCAGATGTTGACCGGTTTCCCGAGTTCCGGTTCGCCATGGCGGCATTTATTCTCACAGGGGCGCGAGCAGATACGGCCCAGAGTTCCTGGAAACAGGTTGACCATTCTGTTGAGTTCATACGAATGACCATAACGTTTTTCGTGAATGCTCCTGATGTACGCCGGCACATTTGTGTAGGCCGGACATGCGTTCTGGCAGGGAACATTGATTCTCATGTAGTCATAATCGGCTGCATCCGTAGAGTAGATAACTCGTGGGCCGCCACGATGATGATCTGAGGGAAACCCGTAATCCATTGGGCCGGCGTCAGTCATTAAGCACCTCGGCTAGGAAAAATGAGATTTCATTTGAAGACTGTTACGATTTCCAATTGCAAATTTTAGGTTTTCGGTGAAGACCATTCAGGGCTAAAACCTGATTCCACCGCCCGGATGCCCCACCTTCTTTTTTTTGCTCACCGCTTCAACCACAATTGGAGTTCCCTCCTTGAGTTCATCGGTGAAGATTTGTGATTTCTGCGGACCGGCGACACCAATCTTGACAATAAAGGGCTTTAGATCATTTTTGCCGTCAAGACGCCATACGGTGCGGTGTCCCTCTTTCGGTAGCTGAACCTTGGGCCTTCCTTTTGGGAATGCTCCATCAGGTGGAGAAAACATTAGAGCGGCGTCGGGAAGCATCAATGTATTTTTGATTTCAGAGACCAGTATTTGAACATTTGTCGTCATGCCCGGGCGCAGCATCAACTCATCGTTACTGACATCCAGAATTACGTTGTATGTTACCACGTTCTGTTCAATTTTGGGCTCATTTCGAATCTGGGTGACAGACGCCGAGAAATGTTTATCCGGAAATGCAGGCACAGTAAAGGTTGCTGACTGACCGACCTTGATTTTACCAATGTCCGCCTCGTCCACGTTAGTGTAAACCTGCATGCGTGTGAGGTCCTCAGCGATCTTGAACAGGACCGGAGTCTGGAATCCGGCGGTAACCGTTTGTCCGACGTCCATACTTCTCGATGTTACCGTGCCGGTTACCGGCGCTTCGATGTGGGCGTATTTCAGTTGAAGCTCCGCCTCGTGCAGCCGCGCTTCAGCCTGAACTATACGCGCTTTCTCGACTTCAACCTGGGCTTCTGCGGCCTCGGTTTTGGTCTTTTGAGCGTCAAAATCGCTCTGACTGATGGAATCCCTCCCGATCAGGCCTTCTTTCCTTTTTAGAGTCCTGATTTCATCGACCAGAGTCACTTCAGCTTTTGCCAAATTGGCGCGAGCCGCAAGCAAATCGGCTTTAGCCTGTTCAACCTTCGCCTTGAATGTGTCCGGATCGATGAGCGCGATCAATTGCCCCTTGGTCACCTGAGACTCAAAGTCTGCGTAAAGACTCTTTATATAACCGGAGACCTGGCTACCTACCAACACCTCAACAACAGGTTTGACCGATCCGGTGGAATTGATCTCTACCGTGAGGTCTCCCCTCTCCAACGGTGTGGTCACAAATGTGTAGCCGATGCTCTCAGATTCATTTCCGGTAAAATAAAACACAGCCCCTGCAATGATAGCGGCAATAATGGAAAATATGAGAATTTTTTTCATGGATGCGGACTCCGGGGGATTCATCAGGCAACATCCTCAACTAGTTTAAAAAGACAGGAGAAATACCGGGATTAGCGTAACTCCCGATAACACTTTATCCCTACTTTGTCAGACTACAGCGCTGATGACCTGCAACCTTTGTAATCAATTGATCAGTGAATCGTTCTCTATGCAACCATCTCTAATTAAAATAATACGGTCGGTCAACATCCCCAAATCGCGATCGTGAGTAACCAGTATGAAGGTTACTCTCTTCTCTTCGTTCAATTTTCTGAACACTTCCATTATTTCTGCGCTGGTCTTGGTGTCCAGATTGCCTGTAGGCTCATCGGCCAGCAAAATCTCCGGTTCATTTACTAATGCTCTGGCTATGGCCACTCTCTGTTGCTGTCCTCCCGAAAGTTGAGAGGGAAGATGTCCCCCTCTTGTTTCCAGGCCCACCAGACGTAAAGCCTCCATCACGTTCCTTGTCCTGACCGCCGTTTTCACCTTTGCGTAAATCAACGGAAGCTCAATGTTCTGGATGGCGTTCATTCTTGGCAGGAGGTTGAAACCCTGGAAAACGAACCCGATCTTTCTGTTGCGAACATCGGCCTGCTGGTCACGGTTCAGCGTGGAGACATCTTCGCCATCCAGATAATATTTGCCGGACGTGGGAACATCCAGACATCCCAACACGTTCATGAGCGTAGATTTTCCGGAACCCGACGGACCCATTATCGAGAGGAACTCTCCAGGGTTGATGATCAAATTGATGTCATTCAATGCATTCACAGAAAACTGACCTGTTTTGTAGACTTTGGTCAGATTCTGCATTTTAATTAATTCAGTCATTTCATTGGCTATCAATTTTGCGCCCGGACTGGCAGAGTGCCGTCATGCTATTTGGGAATGCTGCATTCCAGGGCCAGTTTCAGTTTTTCTTTCAATTCGGTCAGGTCGGAACTTTTTACCACATAATAATCAGCGGCGACTGTTTTCAGGTCTACCTTGAAGCTGGAGTACGCCGAATTGAGTATTACCGGTAAATCATAAAATTTCTTCCTGATCTGCTGTAGGAGGTCCAGACCGTTGTACTCTCTCATCTTTATATCGAGGATGATGCAATCAGGTTGTTCTTCTTCGATGACTTCCATCAGTCCGTTTCCATCAGGTAAGGTAATCACATTGTAACCCTCATCCTGAAGTTCCATCGAATAAAGCATCCTGATTCCTTCTTCGTCATCTACTATTAAAATTTTTGGCATTTATTACTCCTTGTATGCTTCGGCATGCCGGTCCTCAAAAAATTCTCATGGGATTTCACGCAAACCATTTTTCAACCAGGTAGGACTTTGCCTTTTCGAACTGAACACATTGATCTTCGATAAATTCTTCGACCTGCTGGTTGTTCATCGCCTGTGTCTCAGTAACAAAAGAGAGAGTCTTCCCATAATGAAGTGGTATGAGTGACTTCACCAGTTCATGCCTGTCAATTGCGCCGTTTCTGTATGAGATGGCAAAATCGTATATAATGTTGGCCCACAAACCGGCCGGAAACTCGAAGCCGCCGACCGGTAGATCTACGACTTCCTGAAGTTTGTTCATGTTCTCCTTGCTGATGACGGTTGAATAGAGATCCCAGTCAGCCGATATCCCTGATTTGAACTTTTCCCATAACCGGGTTGTGTCCAGGTCCACCGGTGGCGGCATTTCAACATCACCAAGACCAAATCCGAATACGGCAGTAGGTCTGCTCCATTTGACTTCTCGCCAGAAAGATTCATTCCGGATCATCAGATCGAAAATCGTTGAAATCACATCTTCAAACATCAGCTCAAGGTGAGAATCAAGGTCTCTGACCTTGTGAATTTTCGGCTTTCCCATAAATGACTGTATTACCGAGCTGCGTTCGCGCAGGGCTGTCGTAGTCATCCAGATGTCTATCCCAAAGGCTCCGACTTTATCTGTCCAGAATTCATTGTCGATAAAACGTTTTGCCAAAGCTCCCGAAAATCCGACATCGCCACCTATAGGCTGCCTGACCCGGCGGCCATACAGTGACCTTGTCAGGGGATAAGCTATGTTGTTTGTCACGGTCACATCATATTTGTGCCTGATATATAAAGGAGCCACAAAATCGTAATTATCGAATATCGGTTCGCAAAGGTTCCTGATCCAAAGAGGGGTTATGCTCCTCAGGTCGGCGTCAGCCACCACTATGGCCTTGGCATCAAGTTCGACAGCCTTTTGAAACAGGTTTCTAAGGTTATTGCCTTTGCCTCTGACCCCTGGTTGCGTGGAAATATATATCTTGGGCGTTCTAGTGGGAACACTAAGGAACGCTTCGCTGGTTCCATCGTCAGAATCATTGTCACAATTAATTATTGCCGCCGATCGATTGCCATAATATTTTGCCAAACCTCTATCAGCCTGTTCTGTGGGAAAAGGAATGGACGGCGCCTCACGGAATGAGGGAATGCCTACGACAATATCGGCCTGGGTCACACCATCCGGATTTTTTTCAATATGTTTCATGAACGCTTCCTCAACAGCCTTGTTTAAGTTTCACCTGAAAGTAATGATAGCATAAAAATCAGTCGCTTCAAATGCCCGGGAAACTCACCGTTTGTCTTTGACTCGTCCGGTAACTTCCTCTAGTATAAGCAACGAACAAATAATAAAACAAAAGCTTTTGTCATTAAACAATATGGACGATGATCTTCTCATTTCCATTGTAGAAGCGATTATTTTTGCCAGTTCGGAACCGGTTTCAGCCCAAAGTCTCTTCTCAACTCTCCAGACTGTGCCACTTGACCGAATTCAAAGCTCGTTGGACAGGCTTGACGGATATTATTCACAGCGTCGCAGAGGCTTCACATTGAATAAGGTTGCAGGTGGCTATCAATTTAGAACCTTGCCGGAACTGGCTCAGTGGATTCTTAAAGCCAAGGATGAGAGGCCCACAAGATTATCCAGGGCTTCCCTGGAGACCTTGTCAATTATTGCTTATAACAACCCTATAACACGTCATAAAATAGAGCAGATCAGGGGTGTGGAAAGTTCCGGGACAATCAGGAGCCTTCTGGATAAAGAGCTTATTCTGACCATGGGGCGGCAGGATGTGCCGGGCAGGCCCATCCTTTACGGACCATCAAAGAAGTTTCTGGAAGTCTTCGGGCTAAAGGACTTTTCAGAACTACCATCGTTACCTGAGGTTGAACAGCTAAATAACGCAGGGGGCCACGGTGAACCGCCGCCTGAGGATGAAGGGCAGACATGAACGACGATAAAATCAGCATACCCGAAGTAAAGGGTTATTGCAGTTTTAGAAGCAGACAGTGGATGGAATTCGGCCCCCATCCCTTGTTTTTTACTCGCTGAAAAACCTTCGATCCGCCTTGACCCTGTCGGCATTGGACGCCCTTCCGGTGAACCAGCCTGTCATCCCGGTTTCCCGATGGTCAAATTCAGGGACAAACGGCTTGATGTCCAGCACAGGAGTTTTGTCAAGAATATCCACGTCTTCGACTTCGAGAATGTTGTTTTTGACACCGGTCAGTCTCAACACGGACAGACCTATGGCGTTGGGGCGCCTTGGAACACGTGTGGCAAAAACGCCGTGGAGGGCATCATCAAGGAAAGGGGTGACCAGCAAGGAACAACCTTTGCACTTGTGAAAATAATAGGTGACTATTATATGAGAGAATCCTTCGATATCTTTCAGGCCTTCAACCAACCCGGGGTCAATTTCGATCCTGCCGCGGATTCCCTTTGCTCCGGAGGCCTGTATAGGCATTCCATCCACTTCGCTAAACTGTGATCTAACTATTCCTATAGGCTTGAAAACAATTTCATTCATGACTAAACCCTTGAGAGCTTCTATATTGTTCACAGATCGATGCTTGTTTTATGGGTAAAAACCCAATCAATTTTGGTAGAAATGGAATTCACCCGTTTCATAAACATACATAAATCCACATTAGTATTTTATTCTGACATTTTCCAGTTCTTTAATCCGGTCTCGTAGTTCTGCCGCTCTTTCGAATTCCAGGTCTTTTGCAAATGCGAACATCTGTTTTGTCATTTTGTCGATCATGGCAGGAATCTTGTCTACTGGGATTTGCGGAAGGCTTCCGGCAGGATCAGTTTCGATGGTTACGTAGTCCTGTTCGGCCAGCGAGCTTAATATGTCGTTAATCTGTTTGCGAATAGTCTCCGGAGTGATGTTGTGCTTCTTATTGTATTCAAGCTGGAGGTCTCTTCTTCTTGAAGTTTCATCTATAGTCTTCTTGATGGAATCAGTCATTTTATCCGCATAGAGGATTACTGTTCCGTCAACATTTCTTGCTGCACGACCTGCCGTCTGAATCAAGGACCTTTCCGAACGCAGGAAGCCTTCCTTGTCAGCGTCCATAATGGCGACCAGGGAAACCTCCGGGATGTCCAAGCCCTCTCTGAGCAGGTTTATTCCGACCAGGACATCAAATTTTCCGAGTCTGAGGTCTCTGATAATTTCCATGCGCTCGATGGTGTGAATTTCTGAATGTAGGTATTTTACCCTCACTCCAAGACCGGAATAGTATTCGGTAAGGTCCTCCGCCATCTTCTTGGTGAGGGTGGTTACGAGTACCCGATGATTCCTGGAAACACTCTGTCTCACTTCGTGCAAAAGATCGTCCACCTGATCTGAGGCTGGACGAATCTCGATGACCGGGTCCATGAGACCGGTCGGTCGAATGATCTGTTCGGCCACATGTCCTTTTCCCTTTTCAAGTTCATACGGCCCTGGAGTGGCGGACACATAGATTACCTGATTGACCAGTTTCTCAAATTCTTCGAATGTCAGGGGCCTGTTGTCCAAAGCGCTGGGCAGTCTGAAGCCGTATTCCACCAATGTTTGCTTTCTGGCGCGGTCTCCACGGAACATCCCCCTGAGTTGTGGGACGCTGACATGAGATTCGTCGATCAGGAAAAGAGAATCCTTTGGAAAATACTCAAGGAGGGTAGGTGGAGGTTCTCCTGGATTTCGACCGGTCAGGTATCTGGAATAGTTTTCGATGCCGTTGCAGTATCCCATTTCCTTGAGCATTTCGACGTCAAAACGGGTTCTCTCCTCCACCCTCTGGGCTTCAATGAACTTCCCGTTATTCCTGAAATGCTCAACGCGTTCTTTCATTTCATCAAGAATGCTGTCGGCCGATTTGACCAATCTCGATTTTTCAGTAACGTAATGACTTGCCGGATAAATTGCTACCCTGTCCAAAGGACGAATGACCTTGCCGCGCAAAGGGTCTATTTCAAAAATTGCATCGACCGAATCACCAAAAAACTCAATCCGGATGGCTTTTTCTTCTTCATAGGCGGGAAAGACTTCCACTGTGTCTCCGCGAACCCGGAATGTGCCTCGGTGGAAATCGATGTCGTTTCGGGAATACTGGATTTCAACCAGCTTTCGCAAAGCCTCGTCCCTGTCGGATTCCTCCCTCCTTATCAAATGCAGAAGCATGTTCTGGTAGGCTTCCGGTGAGCCCAGGCCATAGATGCAGGAGACTGAGGCCACTATTATGACATCCCGCCTCTCGAACAAGGATCTAGTGGCGGAATGTCTCATTTTATCAATGGTTTCGTTAATGCTGGAGTCTTTTTCGATGTAAGTGTCGGAAGTAGGTATGTACGCTTCCGGTTGGTAATAATCGTAATATGAGACAAAATACTCCACGGCGTTCTCAGGGAACAACGCCTTAAATTCATTAAATAACTGGGCAGCCAGAGTCTTGTTTGGGGCAAGCACCAAAGAAGTTTTGCCTACTTTGGCTATCAAGTTGGCCATAGTATAGGTCTTGCCGGAACCGGTGACGCCAAGCAGGACTTGGTGCATGGTGTTTTGGTTTACCCCGTCAACCAATTGCTCTATGGCGCCAGGTTGATCACCTTGAGGAGAAAAGTCGGAAATTAGTCTAAATTCACTCATGTGTCTTGCGTCGGTAATTTGGAAAAATCATTCCAGAGAGGGTTTGGAAATTCTCAAAGAGTTACGAACCCGATCGATTATGGCGTCCAGATTCTTGAACCCCTCAGACTTGTCGGAAATGATGAGTTGCAGGATTCGTTCATCGGCCAGATAAACCTGGGTCAGTTGGGTAATCTTCATTCCCCGTTTATCCGTGAAGGAATATAGCAGATAAAGTTGAGACGGATCAGTTTTCGAGGCCCCATCGGATATTATAACGACATCCTTGAACTCTTCCTTGAGGTTTTGTCTTATGGCCTCCAAAAAAGCCTTTACGTCTTTTGACGCTTTCTTGGGACGTCTTATGACATCCAGGCTCATCCTGAGCGAGGCGGATGGATGGGAAAAGTTGAGTTCGTCCGGTGAAAGCGCGTCAACGGTCATAGTAGCAGGATAATCCATCGAGAAACGGGCTTGCGGATCAACGTATGTTTTGAATCCATCCTGGCTGCATGGTCCCTGAGATGAGAGCAGACTGAAGCAGACTACAGTCACCAGGATGAAAATGACTCGAAAGTGGATTGTCGGAAACTTTTTGCAGCGGAAAAACATTTTTATTCCATTCCGGAAGGATAGTTCGATACGTTTAGTTGGACCTACTTGCCAGAGTCTCCGCCAATGCTTTACCCAGTTCTCTTGCCGCATTCCTGAACGAAGCGCCTGAGGTTTTCCTGAACCAGTCAGCTTCCGGTGTCTCGAGAAAAGACGCTAAAGCCGCCAGTTCACTTTCATCAAACGACTTAAGATTATTTGCATAGGACAGGATGGTAGTTTCATCGACAAGGCTCTTCTCCAGAGCTACCGAGGTCTTTCGTCTGTCCTGGGACGCCTCAGTGTATATTTCTTGAGTATCGGAAAGAGCCTCCGGATTCAACATGGCCAACACAAATTCCATCGCTAGTTGGGTGTTGATTTCGGCCGCCTGGTCAAGTTCCATAATTTTCAATATTAAGTCAAGCCTCTTGCCTTCCAGCAGGGCTGCAGTCTTCCGGCTTTCCCTCATGCTTTTCAGATTCCGGAAATTCAGGCTATCCTTTTGAATGCGAGCCAGTTTACGACCCAATGGGGTTTCATGGAACTTAATCAGCGACTCTATCTTGTCCTCATCAAATGAATTCAACATCTGATTGCGTACCAGCGACATCAGCCGGTCTGTTGTGAAAGTTTTCCTGAAACGTTTCAATGCCTCGTTTCCCCGGGCCTCAGAGACAAAAGCGTCTGCAGGAGCCGCTGCCCAAATGGCGGCGTGGATCTGGTCGATCTGGGCAGATAAGCCGGATACTTTCATCAATCTGGAGACCAGCTCATTCTGATTCTGCTCCGCCGAACAATAGTCCGACCACTGAACTACTAAAATGATGGAGATCAACAGCGATATGATTCTGAAAGTATGCACGAAATCACCTGTAACAGTTCGGGGACATAGCGCAAGTGTGTCAAGCGCTCACCAGGGAATGAAATTCATCTGGAATCTCAAGCAGTTTACCATCAGCTCCGACTGCGACCAAGGTGACTGAAGCCGTAGTCAGATAGTCCCTGGCTTGGCCCTTCCTGGTGATGATCTGTTTCACCAGCACCCTGTATCTGGTGGTTTTATCGATCCATGTTCTTATGACAAGTGAATCGCCTAGTTTTGCCGGAGCATGGAAGGCAATCTCGATCTTGTGAACCATGAAATAAGTGCCCTGATCATGGTATTCAGATACATTTCTTAGTCTGTCGGCCACAAATTCCGTTCGCGCCCTTTCCATGAATCTCAGGTAGTTTGCATGATAGACGACTGCCATACAGTCGGTGTCCTCATAGTAAACCTTACATTCGAACAACCTTTCCCCGGGGGCGGCCTGAGCGGAACTTGAAAAATGATTGCGGTCTATCAATTGTCCTCCTCGAATTGTCAGCTTAACCTCAAGAAATTGACCAGCGCCGGGTCCAGTTTACCGATAGCGAAAAAGAACTGCTTTATGAAATTTCGCCATTTCATGAAAGGCGCCAGTTTCTTGCCAATCGTAAGTGGATTGCGGGCCAGGGTTTTGAGGTCCACTTTCTGCGGTAATGGACCTGAAGAGACTGTGTCCGATATTACCCTCAGTCCGGCGAAAGATATTCCTCTATTCTTTGCCTCGATTGCCATGACATGACTCTCCATGTCTACCGCCGAGGCGCAAACTCTCGTGTGCAACTTCTGTCTTTCATCACGCGCAAAAACAGGTTTGGCGCTTGTAACCAAACGCCCCACTATATTTGGTTGTCCGACCTTATTGCAAGCATGAACCAGCTTGCGGACTACAGTCTGATCCGATTTTATAACTTCACCGGAATCCGTGGCGCTGACAGTCTCTCCGACAACTACCATCTGCCCCAGGAAGAGGTCCGGTGTAAGGGCCCCCGATGTGCCTACGCTTAGGATCAAATCCACATCCCGATCCAGTGACCTCACAGCTCGAGCCGCTCTGTCAGGACCTATCCCGCTACGAAGAACCAGAAACTCTCTCCCCTCAAAAAAACACCGCCTCAGAATAGCTTTTCCCAACTTTGACCTGTTCCTGGTCTCAACCCTTTTCAGAAAAGGATGAGCTTCAATTCCCATAGGGAAGACAATGCACAAGGAATAATTTTCTTTATGCGTGAGGTTCATATATATATAGTCTCCAGAAATCCAGTTCGGAGTTACCGGATCATGTCAAATTTCGAGCCCGACTCAATTGATAAAAGCATTTTACTTATTTTACAAGGTGATCTGGATGATTCAACGCAGCCTTACCTGAAGATCGCCAAAAGATTGGGAATAAAGGAAT
Source organism: uncultured Syntrophaceae bacterium (assembly GCA_964628605.1). Classification (GTDB taxonomy): domain Bacteria; phylum Desulfobacterota; class Desulfomonilia; order Desulfomonilales; family Desulfomonilaceae; genus CAITZA01. The sequence goes on along the minus strand of CAZVOU010000238.1, from coordinate 9,527 downwards.
CTGAAGTTCTTCAGCGTGTCCAGACCATGATCGACTCTGGAGTCATAAGACGTCTTGGGGCAATGATCAGGCACATTGAAGCGGGAATAGGGTTTAATGGAATGGTAGTCTGGGCGGTGAGTCAGGACTGCATTGATTCTGTGGGGCGCGCTTTCGCCTCGTTCCAGGAAGTCACCCACTGTTATGAAAGGCCGCCATTCGGTGAAAAAAAAGCTAACCTTTTTACAATGGTGCATGCCGATTCGGAGGCAACGTGTATGGATGTCATAGAAAAGATGTCCAAGACCTCCGGTGTCGGTGATTTTGAAATACTCTTCAGTGAACGAGAGTTGAAAAAGGTCAGTATGACGTATTTTGACGAAGCGGAATGAAGCGATTTGGAGAACATAAAGGAAACCGCATCATGAATAATTCTGTCTCAAATGCTTTATATGGCAAGGCTTGTGAGCTTATTCCCGGAGGAGTGAACTCTCCGGTCAGAGCTTTTAAGTCGGTCGGCCTTGAGCCACATTTCATAAAGTCCGGTAAAGGATGCAGGATCACCGATGAAGATGGCTCAGAGTTTATAGATTATGTCGGTTCATGGGGCCCGTTGATTTTAGGACATTGCCATCCCGAAGTGCTGGACGCCTTAGAGAAGACGATGAGAGACGGTACCTCGTTTGGCGCTCCGACCAGGCGTGAAATAGATATGGCCGAAACAATATGTTCCATGGTCCCTTCAATTGAAATGGTCCGCCTGGTAAGTTCCGGAACTGAAGCCACCATGAGCGCCATTAGACTCGCGCGGGGTTTCACCGGAAGAGACATGATTCTCAAGTTTTCCGGATGTTATCACGGCCATAGTGATGGGCTGCTCGCCCGTGCAGGCTCTGGAGCCGCAACCTTTTCCATTCCCGACTCTTTGGGAGTCCCAGCTTGCGTTGTGGAACAGACATTGGTTGCTCCATACAATGATCTTGACGCCACTCGAGAAAAGTTCGAGCAAAATCCGGGTAAAATAGCCGCCGTAATAGTTGAGCCGGTAGCGGGAAACATGGGTGTCGTCCCTCCCAATAAGGGCTTCCTGGAAGGTTTGAGAAAACTATGTGACGAGTTTGAAACCACGCTCATTTTCGATGAGGTCATGACGGGCTTCAGAGTTTCCATGGGATGCGCTCAGGAGCTTTACGGAATCAAACCAGACCTGACCTGTCTCGGCAAAATTATCGGAGGCGGTCTGCCGATGGCTGCATTTGGTGGGACGAAGAAAATAATGGAATGTCTCGCTCCTGTTGGTGGCGTTTACCAGGCTGGAACATTGTCAGGAAACCCGCTGGCTGTGGCTGCAGGACTTGCCACCCTGAAAATATTACGCAGGGATGATCCCTACAAATCCCTTGAAGAAAAAGCCTCGTTCCTTGAACGTGGCCTCGTGTCCATTCTCGAAGCCAAAGGTATTCCGCATACCATTAACAGGGTCGCATCCATGATGTCCGTCTTTTTTCAAAGTGGTCCGGTGCAGAATTATGAGACCGCATTAGAATCCGACAAAGGCGCATTTAACATGTTTTTCTCAAACATGTTGGAACGTGGCGTCTATTTGGCGCCGTCAGCCTTTGAAGCCTGGTTCATAAGCGTGGCCCACTCCGAAGATGACCTCCAGTTCACATTGAAGGCTGCAATGGAGAGCCTCTAGCGAGAGAAGCCGGTTTTAGCGCAACTGCGAAAAATGATATTATGATCCTGTCTTAAGTTGCGGGTCCACAACTCTGATGATGGGCGTGTAAGGACAGGCCTTACGCTGTGGTGGCACAGTATGATAAAGTGTAACACACTGTAATCTGGTTCTTTTTGACTTGATAAAAATTTGGCTTCATAGTAAGGGTTTAATTTGTATCTATGTTTTTTCAGAATTGGTATTAATGATTACCGTCTTTTTTAGCCCGTCATGTTATTTCAATAGCTGCAAACATTTTTTCATGCGGTAGTTTACTGTGACATTCCATACGGGCGTAATAGCTTTGTTCTAGATAGTCCACTTAAGGAGGCTGATGATGGACAAATTCGTCGAGTTCAATGAAAGGTTGGCCGCCAAAGGCGTTTCCCGCCGAGAATTCATGAAGTTCTGCGGGTTGATGGCAACTGTGCTTGGCCTTCCGATGACTTTTGCTCCCAAGATCGCTGAAGCGGTCGCAACCAAGCGTCCCACCGTGGTTTGGATGCATTTTGCAGAGTGCACCGGATGTACAGAATCCTTCATAAGGACCACCCATCCCTGGACGGCGGACATAGTTTTTGACATCATTGATCTTGCGTATCATGAAACGATCATGGCTGCCGCCGGTGATCAGGCTGAAGAAATCCTCGAAAAGACAATAAAAGATCAGAAGGGCAAATACATCTGTATTTGCGAAGGCGGAATCCCGACCAAGGATAACGGCGCCTATGGCAAGATTCACGGCAAGACTTTCCTTGAAATCGCCAAACATGTAGTGAAAGACGCCGCAGCTACCATATGTGTGGGCGCATGCGCGATTGATGGAGGCGTAGCCGCCGCCAAACCGAATCCGACCGGAGTCAAGAGCGTAGCGGAAGTGACCGGGGTCAAGACGGTCAATATAGCAGGCTGCCCACCGAACGCCGACAACATGGTAGCCACCATAGTGCATTATCTGCTGCTTGGAAAACTTCCCGCGCTGGATGATCAGGGAAGACCGTTGTTCGCATACGGTTATCTCATCCACGACAACTGTCCGAGACGTGGGCACTTCGAAAACAAGGAATTCGTCAAAGAATTCGGTGACGCCGGAGCCGCAAAAGGCTGGTGTCTGTATGAAGTGGGTTGCGCAGGTCCGGAAACCTACAATAACTGCCCAATAATCAAATGGAACCAGGGGACCAACTGGCCGATCGAAGCCGGTCACCCGTGCATAGGCTGCAGTGAGAAGGGTTTCTGGGACAATTTTGCCCCATTTTATGTTCAGAAGTAACAATCTCACAGTTTAGATATCCAACAATTGAAGATGAGATAAGCTTTTCAAAAGGAGCGAAAACATGGCAAGAGTCGTCGTTGACCCTATTCCACGAATTGAGGGTCACCTGCGCATAGAAGTTGAAGTTGAAAACGGAAAAGTGAAGGACGCCTGGAGCACCGGAACACTTTTTCGTGGTCTGGAGATAATCCTGCAGGGCCGTGATCCCCGTGATGCGCACCTTCTAACCCAGCGTTCATGCGGCGTATGCACACTAGTACATTCATTGGCGTCCGTCAGAGCAGTTGAAGACGCTCTCAAAATAAAGATACCGCCCAATGCCCGTTTGGTCAGAAACCTCACACACGCGGCCCAGAACATGCACGACCATTCAGTGCATTTCTATCAACTGTGCGCTCTGGATTGGGTAGATGTCGTATCAGCGCTTTCCGCCGATCCGGCCAAAACGGCTGACCTCTCAGCCGCCGTCAGTGGCAGGCCCCAGACGAAAAAATACTACGAAGGACTCAAGGGCAAATTAAAAGCCTTTGTTGACTCAGGACAGCTTGGTCCTTTCGCCAACGCCTACTGGGGACACCCGGCCTACAAGCTTCCGGCAGAGGCAAACCTGATGGCTGTCGGGCATTATCTTGACAACCTGCGCCAGCAGGTTCACGCAGCCCAGATGACAGCTATCTGGGGAGCGAAGAACCCGCACCTGCAGGGACATCTCCCGGGTGGTGTGACCGTAGTCGAACAGCTGAACGCTGACAGAATTTCCCAGTATCTGTTCATGCTCAAAGAACAGATCGCCTTCCTCGAGGAAGTTTACATTCCCGATGTCCTGGCCGTAGCTTCCTTCTACAAGGATTGGACCAAGATCGGTGGAAACAAGAATTTCCTGTGCTACGGCGATTTCCCGCAGAGCGAGAAAGAACCTGAGAGCTTCTACTTCCCACGCGGCATGATACTTGACGGCCAGCTCAAGGCTCTTCCCGTCGATCCGCAGAAAATTACCGAGGACGTCACCAGGGCTTGGTATGAAGCCGGAGCCCCGCTGCATCCGTCAGTCGGTGAAACCAAACCTCTGTCAGGCGAACCTCTCAAGGGCGCAGTTCCGGACACGACCTCCAAGGATGGAAAATATTCCTGGATTAAGGCTCCTCGCTACGACGGAAAGGTGATGGAAGTCGGCCCGCTGGCACAGTGCCTGGTTTCTTATGTTGGCGGCAACAAAGAGATCAAGGACACCACGGATATGGTGCTCAAGAAACTTGAGATCGGTCCCGAAGCCCTGTTCTCGACTATTGGAAGAATCGGCGCCAGGGCGATCAAGTGTCTGGTGAACGCCAAGGCCGCTGAAAAGTGGACCATGGACCTTATAGAAAACATTAAAAAGGGCGACACCAGGACCTTCACAAGTTACAAACTTGATGAATCAGTCAACGGCCAGGGCTTCGGTCTCAATGACGTGGCTAGAGGATCACTCGGTCACTGGATCAACATCGAAAAGGGCAAGATCAAGAACTATCAGCAAGTGGTTCCTTCAACATGGAACTTCGGCCCGACAGACGGAAAGAATCAGAAGAGCGCTATTGAAAACGCCCTCATTGGAACTCCCGTCGCCGACCCCAAAAAGCCCCTTGAAGTGCTTCGCACAGTGCATTCATTCGACCCCTGTATTGCTTGCGCAGTGCACGTGATCGATCCGCAGACAAACGAAGTCTATAAGTTCAAGATTTCTTAAATCATTTTTCTATTGAAATGAATATAAAGGACGGCCCTGTGGCCGTCTTTTTTTTTGCATGCCTCCCCGATCGGAAAATAGAAGAACAAGAACGGAACATATCAAAGATATTGGTGTCATATAATAGTAACTTATAGCTATTACATAATGTAAAGTATTATATGGAGCTGTTCATGTCTTCACCATTCAGAGAATTTGCTCGTGTTTTCGAGAGATTCCAGCAGGAATATCCCAAACATCCGTTGCTGGAAGAATTGCGAAGCGGTCTATCAAAGGGCAAGTTTCCCACAGAGAGCTGGCTTCGATCAAAAACGGCCAGGATGAACCTGATCATGTCTCCAGCGTGGAGGCGCTCCGATGAGGATCACGAAAATATGGCATCCTGATCTGAAATGTAGTTGGGGCGAATTACCCGTTTACGATGGCTCTTGCGGTCTTCGCGTTTAGGGGCGCAGAATTTTAGCTTAATGGAGGCCGGATCTTGTGGTAACCTGATGTGACGCTGTTGCTCAGGCTGAAATCCTCTCTGGAGGCAGGACATTATTACAGTTCAAAAAGCGCCTTCACCCGGAACTCAAGGCACATTTCGTCAAGCAGGTCTTAAACTGGTCTTTTCAGTTTTGGCTCTGGGATTTGTGGGCGCATGTGTCTGGTATGTTGTATCACACGCTGAAGACTTCTACTTTATTGTAAAAGTATCCAGGCTTGAACTGATCCTGGCTGCGTTCTTCGTCCTGGCCGGTTTCTCAGCCACATGCTATCAGCTCGATCTTTTTTTGCGACGTTTCAATTTAAAACTTGGGAAAATTGAATTGGTGGCTGTCACCCATGCAATGATGCTGGGCAATTTCGTAATTCCAATGCGCGGCGGGTCGGGCGCTCTGGCAGTCTATCTTAAAAAAGTTCACAACCTCAATTTTACAGCATTTGCCGTGATATATGGGGGAACTGCGCTGCTCGTGGCGCTAATCAATTCCTTTTTGGCTCTCGTGGCTCTCTTGAGCCTTTTCTTGATGACCGGCTATTTCAGCCTCGCTCTCTGCGTAATTGTGACAAGTCTGTTCACATGCAGTCTTGTGCTGACCTTTTTCCCTCCCAAGGCCGGACCAGGCGCCGGCTGGCTGCGAGTGAGAATAGTTCAAATGGTTGATTCCTGGAGGGCAATTTCATCGGACAGGAGGTTGCTGGCAACTTTGACCCTGTCATTATCGGTCCTGTCTCTGACGCTGGTCATGAGTTTATTTTTCATCTACAGGTCTTTGGGGTACCCTCTGAGTCTGGAGGCGACAATTGTCACGTCCAGTATAGGTTCTATCGTGAATCTGGTTCCGTTAACCCCGGGATCAATAGGTGTTTTTGTTGTGGCCATGATCGAAATCCAGCGGATTTTTGGCTTGACGATAGCGCAGTCAATTGCAGCCACAATAATTTTCCGGACCCTGACTTTTTCGCTGACCCTTATAATTGGTCTGCCGGGGCTGGTATACATGTATGCGAAAACTGCAACTTCATGTGGAAGGGAATGATCCGGGAATTTAATTTTTCAGCTCACCCCGATAGAAAGGAAGTGATTTAGCGGGACACTTCAGTAAAGGGGGGGGTATAGATTCCCGCTTTACGCTGATGTTTTCGGCAGTCGTGTTCATAATTATGTGTCAGTTAACGGAAAGCTGATATGATCAGTCTACCCATACCCTGAAATCTTCAAAGCCTGGATCATCCGGATAAGCATCGGTTATAGGCCCCCTCATTAATCCAGGTATCATCCAAAGAACCGAAATTGGCTTTCACGGCATGGCCGTTTTAACTGAAATTCATTGACGACTGACTTTCAATTCTTATATCCTATTACAGTAGATCCTATTAGAAACTTGCGAAATTTCATGGACTAAAATCTTTCAACTGTTTTCAACTTGAATTGGTAGGGCTTAAATCTGAGTGCGCGACTCTGGCTCTGAAGTGGGGATCGGAATTGGTACGTTCGTTGAGCCATCATTAAGAGAGAATAATGTCAGATAGCAATCTTAACTGGATAGCGAATTTCATTTGGGGAATAGCTGATGACGTTCTCAGGGATGTCTATGTCAGAGGCAAATACAGAGATGTTATACTTCCCATGGTCGTGATCAGGCGACTTGACAGCGTCCTGGAATCCACCAAGCAGGCCGTCATGGACATGAAGAAAAGCCTTGATGGCGCTGGAATTACCAATCAGGACGCAGCCTTACGGCAGGCTTCCGGTCAGGCATTTTATAACACTTCACCGTTTACCCTCAGGGACCTGACGTCTCGTACAAAGACCCAGCAACTCAGGTTGGACTTCGAGACATATCTTGACGGCTTTTCACCGAACGTTCAGGAGATCCTGGAGAAGTTCAAGTTTCGTAATCAAATTCCCACTCTCGTTGATGCCGACATTTTGGGAAGCCTCATCGAAAAATTCCTCAATCACTCGACCAATCTCAGTCCAACTCATGCGCTGAACCCTGACGGCTCAATTCGACTCCCTGCACTTGATAATCATGGGATGGGAACAATCTTTGAAGAACTTATTCGCCGTTTCAATGAAGAGAACAACGAAGAAGCTGGAGAGCATTTCACACCTCGAGACGTTGTAAAGCTGATGGCGGATTTGATTTTTGCGCCTATAGCGGACCAGATTCAGAATGGCACCTATTTTCTATATGATGGGGCCTGCGGGACAGGCGGGATGCTGACAGTCGCCGAGGAACGTTTGCGAAGCCTAGCCCAGGAACAAGCCAAGGATGTAGCGATACATCTTTTCGGTCAGGAAGTTAACCCTGAAACCTATGCGATTACAAAGGCTGACCTGTTGCTAAAAGGGGAAGGCATAGAGGCGGACAATTTCGTTCTAGGCTCTACGCTATCCCTAGATGGTTTTCCGTCCCGCGACTTTGACTTCATGCTTTCCAATCCACCATACGGAAAAAGTTGGAAAACGGACCTGGAACGCATGGGTGGCAAAGGCGACATGGTTGACACTCGTTATGTGGTGGATCATGCCGGTGAGACGGGAATGAATCTGATTACAAGGTCAAGCGATGGCCAACTCATGTTTCTCGTCAACAAGCTCTCCAAGATGAAAAACAATACGCCTATTGGTAGCCGTATCGCTGAGGTACACAACGGGTCCTCCCTGTTTACGGGTGACGCTGGCCAAGGTGAGAGCAACATCAGACGTTGGATAATAGAGAATGACTGGCTGGAAGCGATTGTGGCTCTGCCTTTCAACATTTTTTATAATACCGGCATTGCTACCTACATCTGGGTCCTTACCAACAGAAAGCCGGATCATCGAAAAGGCAAGGTTCAGTTGATTGACGCCACAGCATGGTTCAAACCGCTGCGCAAAAACCTCGGGAAAAAGAATTGCGAACTCTCAGGAGAGGATACCCAACGAATTTTAGACAGCTTTATGGCTTTCAATGAAACGGAGCAGTCGAAAATCTTCCCAAACGCAGCATTCGGGTATCATAAAATAACAGTCGAGAGACCCCTGAGGTTGCAGGTTGACCTTTCTTCAGACACGAGACAAGCCTTCAGAAAAACCTGTGTCCAGGCAAATGAACAATCGCTGGCCGATCTCATTGACCATTTGTCGGCTACACTCGGACCGGGGCCGCATGCTGATTACAACTCTTTTTACGCCGAAGCCGAAAAAGCAGCGAAGAATCGTGGTATAAGTCTGACAGCGAAACGGCAAAAAATGCTTTCGACAGTATTAGCTGAAAAATGTGAAGACGCCAGGCCCGTCATCAAGAAAATCCACAAGTCAGGAAAGATTAAAGTCTCGCCTATTTTTGGTCTTTTCGATGAAAACATTAATGGCGCTCAAGCGGTGGTGGAGTATCAACCTGACACTGACCTGAGAGACACAGAGCAGGCGCCTTTGCTGGAAGAAGGAGGAATCACCGGTTTTTTTGAGCGAGAGGTGTTGTCTCATGTGCCGGACGCATGGATTGACGCATCCGCTACCAAGGTAGGATACGAGATTTCCTTCACTCGCTACTTTTACAAACCGCAACCGATGAGAACCTTAGCGGAGATTCGGGCTGATATCGAGGCATTGGAGCGAGAGACAGAAGGTTTGTTAACCGACATACTTGTAAGAACAAAATAAATTCAATGATTTTACAATTACCACCATATCCCAAACACAGAGAATCTGGCGTAGCCTGGTTAGGAAAGATCCCAACCGATTGGGGCATTGAACGTGGAAAATGGTTATTCAATAAAATTTCACGTCCAGTTTTGCCTGCCTCAGAGATAGTGACTTGCTTCAGAAATGGAACCGTTACTTTACGAAAAAACCGTCGAGAGGGGGGATTTTCTGAGTCTTTGAAGGAAATCGGTTATCAGGGGGTTAAGAAAGGTGATCTCGTCATTCATGGGATGGATGCATTTGCCGGTGCCGTAGGGGTGTCAGATTCAAATGGAAAATGTAGCCCGGTTTACGCTGTGTGTCGGCCTGTAACAAATGTTAATACAGATTATTATGCATACGTGGTAAGAGAAATGGCCCGTAGCCAATGGGTTATTGCTCTAACCAGGGGCATTCGAGAACGTTCAACTGACTTCCGATTCGAAACATTTTCCAATCAGCTTTTACCCGTTCCCGAAGCAAACACACAAAAGCAAATTGTGGCTTTTCTAAAACATATGTCATTTAATATCGAGCATATAGTACGGTCCAAACGCCGCCTCATTGAACTTCTAAACGAACAGAAACAGGCAATTATCCATCAAGCCGTAACCCGTGGACTGGATCCAAATGTGCGGATGAAACCATCAGGGATTGATTGGCT
>CAZVOU010000237.1:0-2448 GCA_964628605.1 uncultured Syntrophaceae bacterium | reverse complement strand
AGCGGCGGCCCGGATTCCGAGGTCACGATCCACTGGTTGTTACCTTGCGAACGCAGACCGTTCGGATTGGTGAAATCCGCCAGCACCACCTGCCCCAGCGCAAACGATTCGCCGTTACTGTAGTTGCCAAGGATGGTGCCGTCCGTCCCCACCCCCAGGCTCGTCAGACTGCCGGCGGCATAGCCGTCCTGCTCCAGGCGATTGTTGCCGAAATTCTTGCCGGTCTGCGTCGTGCCGAGAAAATCGAGATCGAATGCCAGCGGGTTGCCCGCGCTATTGACCGACCCCAGATCGGTCATGACCCCATCGAGATCGATGCTGACATTCATGCCGGTCGGCACGGTACCGCTCGTCAGCTTGCCGTTGGTATCGAAGGTAATGCCCTGCATGGGCACGCCGCCGACGTCCACCGTCGTGCCTCCCGTCAGATTCACGCGGGCATTGGTCGTGCCATCGACGTTGGCCACCACGCCCCACTCGCCCGGGTTGTCTCCTTTGATGAAATACAGGGTCAGACGGTGCGGATTGCCCAGGGTGTCGTACACATCGAGGCCGGTCGACCAGTTGTAGGTTTCCGGATTCGGCGCCCAGGTGCCTGTCGCACCGCCATCCACCCACGGCATGGCCGGCGCAGTTTCGCGCGAATCGAGGGACAGGTTGGCGCGAATGCCGTGAAAATCGCTGGAAGGGTTGGTGCCCGTCGCCACCGGCGGGATGTCGGAAGCCGATACGTGCAGAGCCGCTGGCGTCGCCGGGACGATCACGCCGTTCATGGCCGGATAGCCGGTCAGGCGCATGCCCTGATCGTTGATGATGTAGCCATTCTTGTCGAGGTGAAACTGGCCACTGCGGGTGTAGGTCAATTCCCCGCCTTTCTCCATGCGGAAGAAGCCGTTGCCGTTGATGGAGATATCCAGCGGGTTGTTAGTGGTCGTGATGTTGCCCTGCGTGAATTGCTGGGCAATGCCCGACAGATTCACACCGATGCCGACCTGATTCGCACCCGAGCCGTTGAGCGAACGGGCATACACGTCAGAGAAGTGCGACACGGACACCTTGTAGCCAACCGTGCTCGAGTTGGCGATGTTGTGGCTGGTGACGTCGATCGCCTTGCCGGCGGTGTTCAGACCGCTCAATGCTTGTTGGAATGCCATGATCTACTCCGTCAGATAATCTTGTACACGTCACCGAAGGCAAACTCGCCCATGCTGCCCAGGTCGAGCCGGAATCCCTGGCCTGTCCTGACCACAGCATTAACCATGCCAATCTGCATGGCCTGAGCGCCCACCTTCTCACCACCAATTTTTGCCTCGACGGAGAAGGTGTAATTGCCGCCTTCCATATCGTTACCGTCGGCGTCCTTGCCGTCCCAGGCAAAATACAGGCTGCCCGCCGATTGCGCGCCCAGGCTCTGGGTCTGCACGGTTTTGCCACTGGCGTCCTTGATGGTGATGGTCACTTCATCCGCTGCGCTTTGGAGAACCACGCCGCCCAGAGAGGGCTGGCGCACCGCATCGTCGCCTTCGGGCATGGCGGCAAGCGGCAAAATATTCCCCTGCACCATGACATCTTTGCCGATCATCACCGCTGCCTGCATGGCCTGCGCTTCGTTATAACCGGAGAGCAGAGTGCTCAGCGTGCTGTTGAGCTTCTCGATACCATTCACTGTATTCATCTGCGCCAGTTGCGAGGTGAACTCCGCGTTTTCCATCGGGTTCAGCGGGTCCTGACTGCGGATCTGGGCCATCAACAGCGTCAGGAAACGATCCTCCATTTCCTCTGCCGTGCTCTTCTTCGTTTCGGTTTTGCTCGTCCCGTTAAGGGTTTGGTAGAGCGCTTCGGCGCTATTGGTCGTGCTGTTGACGCTGGACATGATCTTCTCCTTGGTTTCTCGTGTGTTCTGCCGTGTTTCTCACTGTTCACGCCTAGCTTTGCTGGCCGATCTGCAAAGTGCGCAGCAACAGGCTTTTGGCGGTATTCATCACTTCGACGTTGGTTTGATAGGAACGCGAAGCGGAAATCATGTTGGTCATTTCCTCGACCACATTGACATTGGAAAAGGCGACATAGCCTTTCTCATCCGCCGCCGGATTTTTCGGGTCATAGACCATGCGCGCCGGTGCCGTGCTTTCGACCACCTGTGTCACGCGCACGCCCTTGGACAGTTCGCCGGCGCCACCCATGGGCGTCGCCTCGAACACCACCTGCTTGGCGCGGTAGGGTTTGCCGTCGGCGGAAACCACGCTGTCGGCGTTGGCCATGTTGGAGGCCACGGCGTTCAGGCGCATGGACTGTGCGCTCATGGCACTGGCTGAAACCTGAAATACGTTGAATAAACTCACCTTAGTTCTCCTTCACGTCCCGCTTAACCCTGGGTGCCGCTCATGGCCGTACGCAGGCCCTTGAACTTGTCCCCGATCAGCTGGGTAAGAATCTGGTACTGGATGG
>CAZVOU010000236.1:0-26703 GCA_964628605.1 uncultured Syntrophaceae bacterium | reverse complement strand
CACTCCGTGTAGACTCAGTTTAACTAGAAATTGAGGTTTTAGACCATGGGTTCGCAATTCAAGAAAGGATCGATATTTAACGAGCAGTTGACCAGCTCGATTAATGTCTATTTTTGGTCCTATTATTGGTTTACCTGCGACTACCCATGTGCGCCGGATAGCTAGGACACACACAAAATAGATATCAAGGCCATGGGTAGCGAAAGCAGCCCATGGCCTTTTTGCTTTTTAAGGGCCTTGGGCAGATGACCAAGGCCCTTTTCCTTTCCTGGAGGACAAAAAAATGAACGCAGTAGCAGCAATTCCAAGCATCCTACACTCAGCGCCACGTCTGGTGGAAGCGCCCCCTGCCCCGATAGCGAAAAAACCGCTATACACCAGAGAGTCCCATAAGGATGACTCCATCATCCGAATTGGGAACGTTTGCATCGGCGCCGGCCATTTCGCCGTTATAGCAGGCCCCTGTTCGGTTGAAAGCTTCGACCAGCTTGTTACTACGGCTTTTGCAGTTCGTGACGCCGGAGGAACTGTGCTGCGTGGGGGCGCCTTCAAGCCCAGAACATCCCCCTATAGTTTCCAGGGCCTGGGTGAGGAAGGTTTGAGCCTTCTTGCAAAGGCTAGGGAGATGACTGGCCTGCCGGTTGTGACCGAGGTCATGGACACTGCCGAGGTCGATATGGTGGAAAGCTATGCGGACGCATTGCAGGTCGGCGCCCGTAACGTGCAGAACTTTTCGCTGCTCAAGAGAGTCGGCAAGACCAAAAAGCCGGTTGTCCTAAAGAGAGGTCTCATGACCACTATCGACGAGTTCCTCAACTGCGCCGAATACATTCTGGCGGCCGGTAACAGCCAGGTCATACTTTGCGAGCGTGGCATCCGGACATTTGAGACATCCACCCGTAACACTCTGGACCTAAGCGCCGTTTGCGTGCTCAAGGAGAAAACCCACCTCCCGGTGATCGTTGACCCAAGCCACGCTGTGGGCATCCGAAGGTTCGTGCTCCCCATGGCCAGAGGCGCCATGGCGGTCGGAGCGGACGGCATAATGGTGGAAGTTCACAATAGCCCTGAAAATGCGATGTGTGACGGGGACCAATCACTCAGACCGTTCGAATTCAATGCGCTGATGAAGGACCTGACCGTAATGTCGCATTTCATGAAGCTGATGTCATAACAATATGTCTTTTGCTAAAAGAGTTTAGGAATCCAGGAATACCAAATGTTTGTGTCACTATTTTTTACTGCGGCAATTGATGAAACATACGACGCCGCGCCATGTTGCGGACAATGCGACTGTTATTGTTCAGTGGGGACGGAATCATCAAATTGGTGGTGGCGTAGAATAACGCGTCGGAGTGGTTCCGCCCCGCCTTAATGGCTGTCTCTGTCACAATAGTAATCAGAAGGCCGTGGACGAAACCAGGAACGTTCACGGCCTTTTCATTTTTATGCCTTTTAAAAAAACATCCGGAGGAAACAATGATTAAGGAATCCATAGAAAAAGCGTCACGTCGTGAGGACATCTGTGAATCAGAGATGATCGAAACCATGAATGAAATAATGGAAGGCGGGGCGACTGCAGCGCAGATAGGAGCGCTCCTCATAGCTTTAAGAATGAAAGGCGAGACGGTATCCGAAATCACGGCGGCGGCCAAGGTGATGAGGTCCAAGAGCACCCGTATTCCTGTGCAGGAATCAGTGACTTCGTCGTTGATCGACACATGCGGAACAGGCGGGGACTGCGCCAATACCTTTAACGTCTCGACAACAGCGGCGTTCGTAGTGGCGGGAGCAGGGGCAAAAGTCGCCAAACACGGCAATCGGTCGGTCTCAAGTAAGTGTGGCAGCGCGGATTTGATGGAAGAACTAGGCCTTCCTCTTGATCTGACACCCGAACAGGTGGGAATGTGTATAGACAGGGTCGGCCTGGGCTTTCTTTATGCTCCGGCCCTTCACGGAGCGATGAAGTATGCCATAGGCCCAAGGAGAGAACTGGGTTTGAGGACCATCTTTAACGTGCTTGGTCCGTTAACCAATCCTGCCGGAGCCGGAATACAGGTAATGGGGGTTTATAGCGAAGAGCTTGTCGAGCCTATAGGGCATGTGCTGGCAAACCTTGGAGCGCAGAGCGCTTTCGTAGTCCATGGTCATGGCGGCCTCGACGAGATAAGCCTCTCCGGGCCTACCAAAGCGGCCAGAGTAAAGGACGGCAAAGTCGTGATGGAGGAACTGAACCCGTCAGAACTCGGCCTTCTCCCCCAACACAACGGAGCAATCAGAGGTGGGGACGCTAAAATGAACGCCAGAATGACCAAGGGCGTCTTGAGCGGCGAAGCCGGATCACACAGGGACATCACTGTTTTCAACGCTGCCGCAGCTCTTGTGGCGGCCGGTCTGGCCTCCGATTTCAGGGAAGGAATGGCTATGGCTTCTGAGACCATAGATTCCGGCAGGGCCATGGCCAAACTTTCAGGGTTGATAGAGTTCTCGTCCAGCCTCAAGAGGGGAGGCATCTGAATTGATCATCCCTAAAACAAACATACTGGCCCAGATTGTCCAGGACAAGAGAGAAGAGGTCAAGGCCATTTCGGCACGACAAGTCTTTGAGTTCAAGAGAATCATAGACGAGATGCCGGCTACAAGGGACTTTTTACAGGCCGTGTCGAAACCGGACAAAATATCTATAATAGCCGAGATAAAAAAATCATCTCCATCGCTTGGCCCAATTCGTCCTGACGCCAACGTGCGGCAAACGGCCAGACTCTACGAGGAATGCGGAGCGTCCGCCATCTCGGCGCTCACCGACAACAAGCACTTCGGAGGCTCTATCGAGGACCTCATTGAGGCTCGAAACAGTGTTAAAATTCCTATACTTCGTAAAGATTTTATAATTGACGACAAACAGATATATGAAACGCGAGCGTGCGGGGCCGACGCCCTCCTGTTGATAGTGGCGGCGCTGGATGACCACGAGTTGAATGACTTTTACCAGACTGCCTCAGGCTTGGGCCTGGCAAGTCTTGTGGAAACTCACAGCGCCGGGGAGATTGAACGGGCGCTAAAAATAAACCCGGCGATTGTAGGCATTAACAATAGATGTCTCAAGACATTGAACATTGATTTGTCGGTCAGCGAAAAGCTCAGAGGAATGATTCCCCCGGAGGTTTGTGTAATTTCCGAAAGCGGGATCAAGGACAAGACGGACGTGTTAAGATTGGCCACTGCCGGAATAAACGCTTTCCTCATCGGAACATCTATAATCAGCTCTGATGATCCGGGTAGGGTTTTGCGAGAATTCACGGGGAACTGAGGTTTAACATGGTACGCGTAAAGATTTGCGGAATTACCAATGTGAAAGACGCGCTACACGCGGTTGACGCCGGCGCAGACGCCATCGGTTTTGTCTTTGCGCCTAGCAAACGTAAGATTACTGTGCAGGCTGCGCGTCTCATCGTTCAGGAGTTGCCGCCATTCGTAAAGACAGTGGGGGTTTTCGTCAACGAAAGCCTGCTCAACATCCAACGAATCCAGGATGAGGCAAAACTTGATCTGATACAGTTGAGCGGGGAAGAATCAGAGGATTTTGCCGCTTATTTCGCTGCAGACGCAATCAAGGTGGTTCATGTTTCGAAAAACACTCCCCCTAGCGCAAGAAATTATCCCTATAACACCCTTTTGCTGGACACATTGGTTAAGGGCCAAAAAGGGGGCTCCGGACAAACATTTGATTGGGACCTTGCGATAGAAATTGCCCGGACACGTCGAATAATAATAGCAGGCGGGCTCAACCCGGAAAATGTTGTTGAGGCCATACATAAAGTCAGGCCATACGCCGTTGATGTGTCCAGCGGCGTGGAAGCAGAACCTGGAAGGAAAGATGATGTCAAGGTTACAACCTTTATCAAAAGGGCAAAATCCGTGGAATTCAACTCCTGATACTTCGGGGCATTTCGGACGGTTCGGAGGCAAATTCGTCCCTGAAACGGTAATGCCCGCATTGGATGAACTAACCAAAGCATATTATGCGGCAACGGCAGATGAGGGCTTCAAGCGGCGGCTGGACGGTCTGCTCAGAGATTACGCGGGGCGCGAGACACCTCTGTATGAGGCTGAAACATTGTCCAGATCCCTAGGCAAGGCCCGGATTTTCCTCAAGCGCGAAGACCTTACACACACCGGCGCTCACAAGATTAACAACTCGCTGGGACAGGCGCTTTTAGCCCAGTGGATGGGCAAGAAAAGGATCATAGCGGAAACCGGCGCCGGTCAACATGGAGTGGCTGCTGCAACCGCGGCCGCCCTGCTCGGGATACAGTGTGTCGTCTACATGGGAAGCCTGGATATAGAACGCCAGAGGCTGAACGTGATGCGCATGAAGATGCTGGGAGCGGAAGTAGTCCCGGTAGAATCGGGAAGCTGCTCGCTGAAGGACGCTGTAAACGCCGCCATACGTGATTGGGTGACTAACGTTACGGACACCCATTACATTATTGGGTCCGTTATCGGTCCACACCCCTACCCCATGATGGTTCGCGATTTTCAGGCGGTGATAGGTATAGAGTCCAAACGCCAGATTCTGGAGAAGACCGGCCGCCTGCCGGACATAGCGCTGGCGTGCGTCGGGGCCGGAAGTAACGCTATCGGAATGTTCTATCCATTTCTCGATGACCCGGTCGATCTGATAGGTGTGGAGGCCGCCGGTGAAGGAATAGAAACTGGGAAACACGCGGCAAGTCTTTGCGCTGGATCAGCCGGAGTTCTTCATGGGGCCGAAATGTATGTGCTGCAGGACAATTTTGGTCAAATAATCGAGGCTCATTCCCTGTCGGCCGGCCTTGACTACCCCGGAGTGGGGCCAGAACATTGCCTACTCAAGGATTTTGGCCGTGTACGATATGACTGCGTTACGGATACTGAGGCCGTTGAGGCCTTCATGAACCTGGCGCGTATCGAGGGAATCATCCCCGCGCTTGAGAGCGCCCATGCGCTGGCTTATCTCAGTAAGCTGGGGCCTGCGCTTGAAGAAGACAAAATTATCCTGGTGTGCCTTTCGGGTCGTGGCGACAAGGACCTGGATCACGTAGCAGCCTATCTGGAGTCCCAAAAATGAGTTCAATAATTCAACAGGCTTTCGTAAAGGCCCGCCGGCATAAGAAATGCGCATTCATTCCATTCATCACCGGAGGCTTCCCCAATTCCCGGACTTTTGCGGAAATGCTAAAGGCGCTGGATGATTCCGGGGCCGATGTCATCGAGGTAGGGATTCCTTTTTCGGACCCACTGGCGGATGGTCCCATCATTCAACATTCCAGCAAGCTGGCTCTGGATAGTGGTGTCACCCCACTTTCCATCCTGGAGACGCTGAAGTCCCTGAGAGGAACTCTTAAGGCTCCTTTGGTGGTGATGTCTTACTGGAACCCCATCATGAAGATAGGGCCGGAAAAATTTGCCTCGTTTTTGAAGGACGCCGGGGTTTCCGGGGCCATAGTGCCGGACCTGACACCGGAGGAATCGGAGGAATGGCGCAAACACGCGGCCCAGAACAACATCGACACCATATTTATGGTGGCTCCCACCACGTCCGCTGATCGAATGAAGAAAATTACATCACTCAGCAAGGGGTTTGTGTATCTGGTTTCAATGACGGGTGTGACAGGATCCGGACTGGCCATGAACAGCAACCTCGAACAAATGCTCAGAGAAGTGAAAAATATGTCCGAATTGCCCGTGGCGGTAGGATTTGGGGTTTCAACAGCCAAACAGGCCGCCGCCCTGGCGGACTACGCTGATGGGGTCATTGTGGGAAGCGCTCTGGTCAAGAGAAGCATTGAGGCGGACTCGGACAGGGATGCGATCAATTCGGTCCAAAGTCTGGCGTCCGAGATTGCCGGCGCTATCAAACTATCATAAGAAATAGTCTCCTGAACGGTTTAGCTTGACATCTTCGATCAATCAAACTATGCGAAGATTGTTTCAAACCATTTCAGGAGACAATTTTTCATGACGGACAATTCATTGCTGGAACATCTTGAAGAATTGGTGTCCCGTCTTGGGGTGACTTTAAGAGAGGAGAACCTTGGGTCCAACATATACAACTCCGGCGGGGGATACTGCACTCTCCAGGGTAAGGGAATTATTTTCGTCAATAAAAGGGATTCAAGGCAGAGAAAAATAAGAATTCTGGCAAGATCGCTACGGAGATTCAATCTTGAAGGTGTTTTTATCCCTCCGGCGGTCAGGCGGGTTATTGAATCTTCGGAAAATTAGTTTAAAATTAATTACGTAAGAGATCGGATACCCTGAAACGCGGCCAATCATTCGGGATTAAGCAGCGCCGCGAGGCTGGACACTTGCCTGATACCAATAAAATATTCTCGTTTGAACTGGACACACGCCTCAAATCTCACAACGCAATATCAGAACAGATCGAAGACACAAAGTTTCTGGCTGAGGCTTTCTTCTGGAAAATAATCGACACCAGGAAATTGCCACCCATACTGTGTGTGATTGGTGGGACAGGAACCGGCAAGAGCACGATCTTCAACTCAATATCGTTGACGGAAGTCAGCATGGTCGGGGTCAAAAGGCCATGCACCATGAACGCCGTTATCCTTGCTCATGAAAAATATGGCGAAGCCCTGTCAAAGGCGCCTGTTCGTTTTGAAGGCAAAGACAGGGAAGCGGAGCTGATGCTGGCCTCAACCCCGGAACTCGAAAACATCATATTTGTCGATACCCCGGACTTTGACAGCGTAGCGACCGCTAACAGGACGGTGGCGCAACGTTTTCTGGTCCTGAGCGACATAATTTTCTTTGTGACATCCCAGGAAAAGTATGGCGACCTGGCTTGCCGCAAGATGTTGGAAGAAGCCATGGTCTGGGGAAAACACATATCGGTTGTGCTGAACAAAGTTTCATCCGATGTGGCTTCACGTGATTTCATGGAATTTACCAAAGGCGAGGCGTCGTTGGGCGAACCACTTATGGTACAGCGTCTGACGGGTATGCCTACACAAATACCGGGCCTCAGAGATCATCCGGTTATAAAGGACATTTTTTCTGAACAGACAGGATCATCAGGCGGCGCAAAAATCAAAGCCGACGAAATTGAGCGCCTTAGGTCGATCACAGCTTCTGCTCTGGACAAACTTGAGGCAAATCTTGCGACAGAGATGGACAGAATCGTTCAGGTCAATTCGGATATTGATAAAATCACCTCACTGATTGCGGATGATTTAAACGCCAAACTCGACGCTATCGTCTCTCAGGATGTTGAGAAAAGGATGCGCTCAAGGCTTCAATCACTGTTGAGAAAGTACGACATACTGTTTGTTCCCAGATTGATGTTACGCAACGCGTTTAATTCCACAGTCGGATATATATCGGAATTAATTTTCTCAAAAAAAGAGAAAGAAGACGCTCATTTTGACGATAAAAATATAAGATTCGAAGATTTTGGCTCAATAGAGGCCATGGCGCCCCTGGGGCCGTTGGATTCGGCAGTTAGTGACTTGAATCTCAAGGTGGCGGAGCTTCTTTCTTCGAACCCGGATTTGAATGATCTGCGGCTTGTGGCGCTAAATGGTGTTCAACGTTTTGATTTCAAGGCTATCCAAACGATGTATGAAGAGGCGTTTCCGGGCCTGGAAAATCTTCTGGAATCTGAGTTCGAAAAGATACGTGAAGGTCTGAGTCGTTTTGATGAAGTCAAACTATACGGGTCCTACACTCTCTGGGCGTTATTGCTGATAACGTTTGAGATTGTAATTGGAGGCGGCCTGACGCTACTCGACCTATTGCTGAACTCGGTCATAGTCCCGTTCATCCCGAAGTGGCTCCTGGACCTCAAGATACTGGATATATTGAAATCAATTGCTCAGAAAGTGGATGAAGAGCACAAGGCGTGTCTCAAAAATATATTGTATAAGCAGTCTGAATTGTATACAGAATGCTTCGCTTCACTGACGCCTGATGAGAAGGTTCTCACAGAAATTGACACCTTGAGGTTGCGTGTCTTACAAACGGGAATTTAATCTACATATTATATATCGGAGGCTTTCATTTTCGGCGGCCTCGTTCAGGCATGATGAAACCATTTGTTCTGTGACTTGTCTGTGGACTCATGGGCAGTGTGGAATTGAAGCTCACGAATAACCAGTTGTCGATGAAAGGGGACCTGAATGACAATCCGACGTAGGCTTGAAGTAACAATCGGCATAATTGTTGCCGTGTTGACTATATTTGGCGTGACAGACAAAGTTTTGGCTCTGGAGGGTAAATTGAACCGATTCACACTTTCTAATGGTCTTGAAGTTTTTGTAAAGGAAGATCATGCGAGAAAGGTAGCGTCCATTCAGTTATGGGTAATGGTCGGCAGCGCTGATGAGGAAGCAAGGGAGAGAGGAATCAGCCATCTGCTGGAACACATGGCGTTCAAGGGAACAGACAGACGAGGTGTGGGAAAGATTGCCGCCGAAGTGGAAGCTCTCGGAGGAGAGATCAACGCTTACACAAGCTGGGATGAGACTGTCTACTATATTACGGCCCCGTCTCATTCTGTCAGCCAGGCTTTGGACATCTTAACCGACGCCGTCCTCAAACCAAAAATTGACCAGACGGAACTGGAAAAGGAAAAGCTGGTCGTCCTTGAGGAATTGATGGACTCTGAGGAACGCCCGGAGCGCAAGGCTTCAAAGCTTCTCATGAAAACAGCCTATCACACGAGCCCTTACCAGTACCCCATCATAGGTTTCAAGGAAACTGTTGAGAACATTTCAAGAGATGACATCGTCTCTTTCCGAAAAAAATGGTATGTTCCTGAAAATATGTTCCTTTTGGTCGTAGGTGATGTGGATACGGATAAACTCCTGCCTGAACTTGAAAAACTCACTCAGGATCTCAAACCCACCGGATTTTTCAGGCCGCCTCGACCGGTAGAACCGTCCCAGCGGGAAATCAGGGCGTCCCTCCTGCGTGACAACAACGCCAGAGAAACGAGACTCCACATAGCTTTTCACATACCCGCCATCAAATCCAACGACGTCAATGCCCTGGACTTGGTGGGAGACATCCTCGGCGCCAGAGACAGCTCGCGACTAGTGCAATCCCTGAAAAAGGACAAGGCTCTGGTCAATTCGATCTCCGCCTATGCCATGACACCGAAGGATCCTGGGCTGATGGTGGTTTCGGCGACACTGGACGCCAAGAATCTAGAAGTAGTCACAAAAAACATCATGGAAGAGATTGCAAGGCTGGCTAAGGAACCCCCGACTGCGGATGAACTGGAACGGGCCAAGGTTCATATTGAGTCCCAGCACATCTACGCCCGTGAGACGGTGCAGGGAATGTCCAGGAGCATCGGCAGTTTCCGCGCAGATATGGGCGACGCTTATTACGAAGAAAAGTATTTGACCATGATCCGTGCGGTCACACCGGAAGAAATATCACAGGCCGCAAAGACCTACCTTTTTGCGCCGAATGTCGCAATATCGGTCCTGCTACCGGCGGAAAGCGCAAAAGACTTTGATGTGGCCTCGCTTGTTCCTGTTGTCGAATCATTTGGCACACTACCCAAGGCTACAGCAGGGGATAATGGCGCACAGTATAAAGCCCATGAAACTACGCTGCCCAACGGCATCAAGGTGGTCCTGCTGAGAGATGACTCCAACCCTGTGGTATCATTAAGAATAGCGCATCAGGGTGGTAAACGCTATGAGACCAGGGAGACTGAGGGCATCATGAATTTCATTGCCCAGATGCTGCCAAAAGGAGCTGGTTCCCTGGATGAAACGCAGCTTTTCAACAAAGTAGAGGACATGGGTGGCAGACTGGCAGGATTTTCAGGGCAAGATTCATTTGGGCTGTCCGCCACGTTTTTCTCACGATTTCTAGATGAGGGACTCGACTTATTGGCGACCATTCACAAGGATCCGACTTTCCCGACAGACAAACTCGACAGGGAGAGAGCGCTGATCATAAATCGCATAAAAACCGAGCCTGATCGCCCCATTCAGTATGCCTTCAGTGAGCTTAACAAGGTACTGTTCAAGGACCACCCGTACGGATTCAACAAGGAGGGGAGTCTTGCTACGGTGGCCGGTTTCAGCTCCGCAGATCTAAAAGACACTTACAGGCGATTCGCTGTGCCTGAAAACACGGTCATCACGGTTGTGGGAGAAATGGACCCAGAAAAAACACTCAAGAAAATTACTGAACTTTTCGGATCCATCCCAGCATCCAAGTTTACACCTCCAAGCGTTCCAGCGGAAGCTCCATTAAAAGGTGTAAACGAAAAAACCATCGCAATTCCGAGGGCAAAGGCGCACATAGCCGTTGGGTTCCCCGCCGTTTCGTTTTACGATCCTGACCGCTATGCGCTTGATGTATTGAACAACCTTTTGTCCGGTCAGGGCGGTAGATTGTTCCTCCAACTCAGGGATAGAGAGTCGCTGGCCTATGTGGTGGCGTCTTTTGTCAGGCCGGGCGTGGAACCGGGACTGTTCGGATTTTACATTGCATGTGACACGTCAAAAATTGATAATGCGGTTGACGGGTTATTCCGTGAAATTGCGAGGGTCAGGACGGACTCACTCACCGAAAAAGAGGTGCAGGACTCGATCAACAACCTCGTGGGTAACCATTTGATCAACCTCCAGAGTTCCTGGTCCCGTTCCGAGAATTCAGCGCTCAACACTCTTTACGGACTGGGTTACAACTACGATACCGAGTACGTCAAGAAGGTTTCCAAGGTAACGCTGGAAGATGTCAAAAGGGTAGCGGACAAGTATCTTAACCCAAAGAACTGCGCCATTCTCAAAATCGTGCCTGAAGAGGATTCCAAGGCAGGTTGATGCCCGCTGTGGCTGACATAACGTGATTTTATTCAAGGACGCGGTCGTTGTTCGGCCGCGTCAATTCATTCTAACGGGAGAATAATTGTTGACGGCATTGGTCTTCAGCTACTCTGTTTCGGCTAACATTTCTGGAGAACGGATTTGAGTGTTGTACAAGGTTTGTTAAAGGGTATAAAGCCCTCTCAGCACGCCAGGCTCGAAAAGCTGGCAGCCAGACGTATCGCTCCCGATACAATTGTAACCCAGGAGTTTGCACGGACCCTTACCGAGTTATCTTTTGAACTCAGTCAGCAAATCGGTGTTCTGGTCGATCGAAAAGGAAAAGTTTTCAGGGTTCTGGTAGGAGACGCGCGTTCCATATTATTGCCTAAACTCAATTCATGGAGGGTTGGCTCGGGAAGATTGCGTGGCCTGAGATTTCTCCACACTCACTTGAAAAACGAACCTCTCAGTCAGGAAGATTTGACGGACCTCTCATTACTTCGCTTTGATCTGGTGGCCGCCATCGGAGTTGACCACCAGGGGCTTCCCAAGGACACATACATTGCCCATGTGCTTCCACCAAATCCAGACGGTAAAAAGTACGAGACGCTTCCTCCGATAGCGCCATCTTTGCTGGATACGGACTTTCTGGTTTTCGTCAAAGCGCTGGAAGATGAAATCGATAAATCGGTGAGTTCAGTCAGCCTGGACAAATCTGGAGAACGCGCGTACGTGGTTGCCAGGACAGTTGGCCGTGACTGGGAGATAGAGGAATCACTGAACGAACTCATTGAACTGGCCAAATCGTCAGGGCTTCAGGTAGTGGGGACAGCTAGCCAGAGACGGGACTCCGTCGACCCACATTTCGTGGTCGGCAAGGGAAAATTGCGTGAAATTGTGGTGGACGCCCTCCAAAAAGGGGCCGGATTGATGATATTCGATACGGAACTTACTCCCGCGCAAGTAAAGGCCATAGCCGATTTTACTGAAGTCAAGGTTTTGGATCGCTCGCAACTTATCCTGGATATCTTTGCTCAACGGGCCAAATCAAGGGAAGGAAAGCTTCAGGTTGAGCTGGCACAACTAAAATACGCTCTTCCGGGTCTTCGGGAAAAAGACGACGCATTGTCGAGATTGACCGGTGGAATTGGAGGAAGAGGTCCAGGGGAGACGAAGCTGGAAATTGACAAACGTCGGATTCACAGCAGAATCGGCTTCCTGGAAAAACAGATCGAAAAAATTTCAAAAAATCGGGCCCTGAGACGTGGACTTAGAAATAGAAGACACGTGCCCGTTATTTCGATAGTGGGCTATACCAATGCCGGTAAATCTACCCTGCTGAATAAACTTACAAAATCCAATATCCTTGTCGAAGATAAACTCTTTGCTACGCTTGATCCAACAAGCAGGAGACTCAGATTTCCAAGAGAGACAGAAGTCATAATCACTGACACGGTTGGGTTTATTCATGAATTACCTGAGGCGCTGTTTGCGGCTTTCTCGGCGACACTAGATGAATTGAGCGACGCAAATGTTCTGCTTCACGTCATAGACTGCTCGAACCCCGCCTTCGAGAAACAACTGCAGGCCGTGGAGAAAATACTTGAGCGTCTCAATCTGAGCAACATTCCGTTGATACGTGTGTTTAATAAAATCGATGTGGTTCCCGATGAAATTGTTCAAAATGTCTGTTCATCCTATTCAGGCATTGCAATCTCCGCTCTCGACTCCAGGACATTCCCTCCGCTCATTCATCGCCTGGAGGACGAGGTCATGAAAAGTATTTCAACGGAAACGGAAACGTTTGAAAATGAAGACAGCACCACCAAATCAGTGATAAGGTTGGCACATGGGACAGAATAACGAACGCGGCAAATTATTGTTGTCTGTGAGTTTGATTTCACTGATGTTCATTGCCCTGACGGCTCTGGCATTCACAGGATATCTGCAGACCATGCTGTCAGACTTTCAGTATATGTTCAGTTCCAAGGAGAACTTGCGACTTTATATTGAAAGTTTTGGACCTGCGGCGCCTATCGCCTTTATTGCGGTTCAGGCTCTACAGGTTGTTTTCGCTCCTATTCCAGGGGAATTGACCGGCGCTGTCGGTGGATTCATCTTCGGCGTCTGGCCGAATGTCGTTTTTTCCACTATAGGCCTGAGCATAGGATCTGTGGCGGCGTTTCTTGCCGCAAGAATTATTGGGCTGCCGCTAGTTAAACTGGTGGTAAGCGTCAAGCAATTGGAACGTTTCGAGTTTTTGACCCACAGGAAGGGTATTCTCGTCGCTTTGGCCTTTTTCACCATTCCTGGGTTTCCCAAAGATATTCTATCTTATATTCTTGGACTTAGCCCTATGAACTTCATGACTTTCGTCCTGGTCTCCTCTCTCGGAAGGATACCCGGGACGATCATGTTAAGTTACAGCGGAGCAGCGGTGTACGACGAAAACTGGACATTGCTTATAGCGTTGACTGTTGTATGCGCTGTGGCCATTTCCATTTTTTACTTCTGGAGGGATCAAATCGAAGTATGGCTCAAAGGCAGGAGAGATCAATCATCATGAAATGGTTGATCCCGACCCACTACAAAAATTGATATATTCAAGAATAATATTGACCCGCCCCTGTTTTTGATTAACAATCGGCAGAATATCAGTTAAATGGTTTTTGCGTTAAATTATGATTTGGCTCAGGCCACAGCCTTTGTAAAAGTGGAATTAGGCGCCCCTGTTTTGAGAAACCCGAATTTTTTAAAGTTCATAAATCTGCTGGCTCAACTCAACAAATCCGGAAGGATTCCACAAAAAGAGTGTCGGGCCTGCGGAAAAATATACTGCGATCTGGATCAGTACATTTGGGACACGGAAGCCAAGGCTCAGACGATGGAAGACGCTGGCGGGGTTATGAGCAAGGCGTTCACCATGCTCTACCGTAATTGTTCCTGTGGAAATACACTGGTTTTAACGCTGACAGGCGAGACATTCCCTGAAATAAGCGAGTTCTGGAACATGATCAGGAGTGAGGCGCAGGTTAGTGGGCTTCCAGTGAGAGATGTGGTTCTGAGTTTCATGAATGACTGGGAGGACCGTATCAACCGTAACCACGCCGGATCGAAAAAAACCAAACGCAAATCCTAAATGACACAATCTGACCATCATAATTTGATTACCGACATAATCTTTGACTTGGGTAAGGTCATTGTAGGTTTTGACTGGAATATAACTCTTAAAAAACTATCCCAAATCGCGCCCGAAGAAGTGGCGGAGTTCATCCGTCGAGACACCCCGGGTTTCATGGCTCTGTTGGCTGACCCGGCTGACTGCCTGGAACGTGGTAAAATTTCTTTTGAGGAATTTCACTCATTGTTGTCGGGCAAATTAGGCCTGGATATTACTGTTCAAGAATTCAGGGTCATGTGGTGTGACATCTTCTGGCCCAACCCCGATGTAATCAGGATTGGCCGAACATTGGCGCAGCGCTATAACGTCCATCTCATGTCAAATACCAGCGAGGCCCATTACGACTGGATAATCCGCAGATTCCCGGAAGTCATCTTTTACAGGAAGGCCGCTCTCTCTTATCAACTGAGATGCATGAAACCGGAGCCTGAATATTATTCCAAAGCCCTGGCGCTGTTCGACTCCGACCCTGCAGGCGCACTATTCATAGACGATCTCCAGGAGAATCTGGATGGCGCCGCATTTTTTGGCATTCGCACGATAAGGTTTGAGGGCTCAGAAAACTTGATTAATCGACTTAAAGAACATGGAGTGACACTTTGACACAAAATTCCGAGATTAGCGGCGATGGCGCCCCCATTAGGATAGATGGCTTTAACTTTGGGGCCATATCCGCAGAAGTAAAAAAGGTGGGATATGTCCGTCTGGATTTTGGGCTGGTGGTAGCTGAAAGGCCCGCCGTTGCGGCAGGGGTTACAACCCGTAACGTTGTTCACGCAGCGCCGGTAACCATCACCCGTAAAGTCATCTCGGGAGGCTTGTGCCAGGCTGTGCTGGTAAACTCCGGGAACGCAAACGCTTATACGGGGCCTCAGGGAATGGAAGACGCGGAGCGCCTCGTGGAAACGCTCTCAGGAGTGATCTCCATTAACTCGGGTCTGATCATTCCAATGTCTACCGGAGTTATCGGGGCCAGGTTACCGGTCGAGCGGATGAAAGCTAGAATTCCGGCCTTGGTCGAGTCTCTCGGACCCGATGGTTTCAATAATGTGGCGCAGGCTATCCTAACCACCGACACGGTTCCAAAAACATTTCAGGTAAAGGCCGAACTCTCGACAGGACCATTCACGGTGGCCGGCATGTGCAAAGGAGCCGGGATGATAGCTCCTAACATGGCCACCATGCTGGCTCTGCTAATGACCGATATAAGGGTGGACCACGGTTTTTTGGCAGAAACCTTCAAGGAATGTTGCCGCTTGAGCTTTAACAGGATTACCATCGATGGAGACACCAGCACTAACGACACTGCAGTCTGTCTATCGGGCGGGGCTCTCAATTCAAGAGAATTATCGAAATCGTCCAAAGACAGGGAAATATTTGTCGATACCTTAAAGCAGGCCTGTCTCAGCCTGGCTAAGCAAATAGTCATGGATGGAGAAGGCGCAACCAAGTTCGTTGAAGTCAAAGTCATTTCTGCTGTTGATGACAAATCCGCGGGAATTGTAGCAAGAAAGATCGCTGAATCTCCACTGGTGAAAACAGCATTCCACGGGGAAGATCCCAACTGGGGCAGAATCATCTGTGCCGCGGGAAACTCGGGAATATTGTTTGACCCGGCTTCCGTTGACCTCTTTATAGGGGACGTTGCGGTAGTCAGGGATGGAAAGCTGGTGGAAGACGATTGGGAGAAGAAGGCTCATCAGGTGATGCAGAACCGGAGTTTTGCAGTGACTCTGGACCTCAAGATGGGAAACGGGCATTCAACGATAATGACGTCGGACTTTTCTGAAGAATATGTGACCATCAACGCCGACTACAGATCATAGGGCAAAATAGTCAAATCTCCGACCGGAATGACTCAGGGTCATGATCCATGAGAGCGGCCGCGGTTGCGTATTGAACTCACTTCAGACACGTTGTCATTTCTTCTGGATGTTGTAGGGATTACAAGCCTGTGCCCTTTGACCAGTTTTCTGTTTAGATTTACGTCAGGGTTGAGACCGGCCAGTTTATCTTTGGTCGCTCCATATTTCTTTAGAATGCCCTTCAGAGTGTCACCTCTGGATACCACATGATACACGGGCTTCGGCTGGGCATCCTGCTTTAAACGCTTCAGATTGGCCAGTAGTATTTGTTTTTTACCGGCAGGAACTCTCAAAGGAAATGAAGGCCCATCCGGTGGGGTTACACCGCGGACCAGCGCAGGATTGAAGTCGGTCAGTTTTTCGTCGGTCTCTCCCAGCGCCCTGGCTATTTCGCCTAGTTTGTAAGAGCCTTCAACTGTTACATATTCTGCCGTTTCCTGTTCAATGTTTTCATTGAGTTTGCCAAAACCGTATTTTACCGGGTTCTTGGCAATTATTGACAGAGCCTGAAATCTCGGTAGAAATTCACGAGTTTCTTTCCGGAGTTTTCTGCTGGAGCAGATGTCATCATATTCCGTGGCGTCCTCTTGGCAAAGGACCTTGTTTAGCTTGTTTTCACCGGAGTTATAAGCGCTTAAGGCCAATCGCCAGCAACCGAACATACCATAAAGATCCTTGAGATAGAGCAAGGCTGCTTTGGTCGATTTCTCCGGATCAAGCCTTTCGTCCACATAGCTATCAACTCTCAGACCATAACTTCTCGCTGTGGCAGGCATAAATTGCCACATCCCCAATGCGTTTGCCGGTGACCTGGCTTCCGGATCAGCCCCGGATTCCAGCAGAAACAGGTAGGACAGTGCGGTAGGTAGTCCATTGTCCCTGACGACTTTCTTAACCATCGGAAGGTAAGGCTCTGCCTGAGTCAGATAGTTTCTCGTGGAGGAGCGTTTTTCGTAAGCATATTCCCTTACAAATTTTTGAACCCTGGGATCGTTTTCTTCCAAAGGAACATCAGGATAGTCTCCCGTTTTGGAGCGAGCCGGCTTGAGTTTGTCAGCCCCAAAAGACAGGGCCCTGGAGAAAGCGTTGGTAACTGATTGACCATTCTCGATTCCGGTTTTCATCAATCCGTTCCTGGAACTACAACCGGATAGACTGAACAGAAGGAATGTCATGGACAAGACGGCAAAAATCGCTGATTTGCTGACGGAGTTGTGATGATCATAGCAAAATGGGGATTTAATCAAATTCACCAATTTCACTCCCGGAACATTTTACCAGTGATTACAGTGCCATCTATTTCTAATTGTAGATAATATCACAACTTTTTGTCTTGTCAATCCTTAAGGGGTCTTGCTGAAATTTGGATTTCACTGTGTGAAAGGTTTTAGAGTTTTCTCAGACAGACTACGGGAGCATGAGTCTGACAAGGCCTTTTTCGAGGATTAGGGAGCCGCCATGTTTGGAGACAGTTTCCATAGCCGCCTGAAGGGCAAAAGAATTAATGTTTGCGACTGATGAGTCATCCTGGTCAGTGGGGCCTCGTTCATCGAATCTGAAATCTACCTGAGCGCCAGAATCGATGGAACGGACTTCTATAGATAAATTGCATATGAAGCTTTTTGCAGATTCATCAGCCAGTTTCTTTAAAAAGTCTATACGGTTACGGATAAAAACCAGACAATGAGCCACCGCCATCTCCACCAATCTGGGCGGCCATTTGCTGTAAACAACGTCCACAGGTCTTTCTATCGTTAGATTGATCCCACGGGCTGACAGTTGCTGCGCTACAAGTTCCAGGACACGATCCAGCGATTTGCAAATGTCGGCCGGCCCATCCTGTTTAACCTGCTCATTGAAAAGAAAACGGAATTGTTCCATCAGGGACACAGCCCTGGTAACCTGATTTTTTACACCTTTCAATCTGACATCGAAAAAGTCCTTCTCGGCATCGGACAAATCAGTTCGACCGATCTTCAGCCGCATGACTTCACAAGCCAGTGTAATGGCATTTAAAGGTTGCGCTAATTCGTGAGATAGCCCTCCAAGCATTTCAGGGAACAACGAAAGTCGCATGATTTCTTCACCGGTAGGTGAATGTTCAAATTCATCCATAAATTTCTCCAGAGCATCCCCCCCGAGAGTGGATTTCGAGTCGGGCCGCGAACAGGCTCAGCGAGGCTTGTTCGCACGCTCAGGCAAATTTGTGAGCTTCCCATTTCAAATGCTGGAAAGCATTGTACACAAAATCAGATTTTGAAAAATGAAACAGTGCGCTCCAAGGCTTGAATCTGGAGCTACCTCCTTGATCGGTCCGGACGGAATGTGAAAACCGTAAATTCGGTAAAATTCTAAAAACTAACGTGCAAAATCAATGGCTCTGGCCTCACGAATGACGACTATCTTGATTTGTCCCGGATAGGACAACTCTTTTTCTATTTTCTTTCTGATGTCTCTGGCCAACATTGTGAGACCTTCATCTTTGATGTTTGCGTTCTCAACTATTATGCGAATTTCACGGCCTGCCTGAATGGCAAACGATTTTCCGACCCCCTTGAATGAATCTGCTATCCTTTCAAGGTCTTCCAGTCGCTTGACGTAATTCTCCAACATCTCGCGTCTGGACCCGGGGCGTGCCGCGGACAAGGTATCGGCCGCCTGGACCAGCACCGCTATTGGACTTGTGGGGTCCTCGTCTCCGTGATGGGAAGCTATTGCATTCACTATCAGAGGAGCCTCGCCATGACGCCTGGCAATGTCGGCGCCAATCATTGCATGGGCCCCTTCGACTTCGTGATCGATGGCTTTACCGATGTCATGAAGCAGACCGGCACGTTTGGCCTTCTTCTGGTTCAAGCCAAGTTCAGCCGCCATAATACCGCAAAGAAAGGCCACTTCAATAGAATGCTGGTAAACATTTTGAGCATAGGAAGTCCGGTACTTGAGTTTTCCGAGTAGCTTCATTAGTTCGGGGTTGATTCCGTGAACCCCTACATCGAAACTGGCCTGCTCTCCAGCCTCTACAATGGCCTCTTCCATCTCCTGGGTGACTTTTTTGACAATTTCTTCTATCCGTGCAGGATGTATGCGGCCATCATTTACCAGACGCTCAAGAGATAGCCTGGCCACCTCACGACGAACCGAATTATAGCCGGAAAGAATAACTGCTTCCGGTGTGTCGTCTATTATCAGGTCTATACCGGTCGCGGCTTCAATGGCCCTGATGTTTCTTCCTTCACGACCGATAATGCGTCCCTTCATCTCTTCGTTAGGCAAGTTAACGACGGAAACCGTTCGCTCAGCTATGTAGTCGGCGGCGTATCTTCCAATAGCCGTGGAAATGATTTCCTTGGCTTTTTTGTCCGCCTGAGAGTGAGTCTCTTCTTCAATCTGACGAATGACCCGACCACATTCGATACGAGTTTCGTCTTCCACCCTTTTGAGAATCATTTCCCGGGCTTCAAACGACGACAAACCTGCCACAAATTCCAGCTTCTC
The DNA here is from genome assembly GCA_964628605.1 of uncultured Syntrophaceae bacterium. Taxonomy (GTDB): domain Bacteria; phylum Desulfobacterota; class Desulfomonilia; order Desulfomonilales; family Desulfomonilaceae; genus CAITZA01. The sequence goes on along the minus strand of CAZVOU010000236.1, from coordinate 7,324 downwards.
CTGCTGTTTCTTGACCAGACTGTCGGCTTCTCTCTCTTTGTCCTTTATTCGCTTGTGGCCCGAGTCAATCTCACGTTCGTGTTTTATGAGGGTATTCTCTTTACTCTCGAGTTGACTGGATTTGCGCTCCAGATTTTCGTCCTTCTTCAAAAGGCGCGCCTCTCTTATCGACAACTCGTTTCGTCGTTCCTTTATTTCATTCTCAAGGTCAGTTCTTGCCTGGAACAACTGATCCTTAGCCTGAAGCAACGCCTCTTTCTTAATCGTTTCAGCCTCTTTCTGAGCGTTTCTGACGATCTCATTAGCGTCGCTGGTTGCTGATTCCATCCGCCTTTTGTCCAGGTAACGAGCTGCGTAATGGCCTGCAGCAAGTCCTGCGATCAAGGCGACAAGGGCATAGATAAATACGGGAATGGTTCCCAAAACCCCCTCCGTCCTATGTATTGCACGGGATAGTTAGGCGTAGAAAACCCACAGGAGAGACATCAGAAAATCGGTCAAGGGCATGAACAATAAGTTAAGAAACTTATGGCAAAAACTTATATATACGTTCCCTGAACGGCCATCCAGAGGCTTAATCGCTTATCCCGGTTTGTCGGGCAGGTTAAAACACGACCCAAACGTAATAACTCCCCCGCTGTCGGCCGTGGTAGAACAACCTTTGAACCTGGTTTCCCAGGTGGGGTCCTAACGGTCATTTAAGGCTTCCTGCTTCAAGGCAGGCATGCTCACCACAACCGGGGGCGGATCCCATTTTTTGAGTGTTGGCTCAAAAAATTGTTGCCACACACGCACCGCGCAGGGGAAGATTAATCGTTCTTCTCTTCGGGGTCGTCAGCCTATAAAATCTGTTGGTTCAGTCTTACGCCCTCCAACTCTCGCATTATTTGACTAGCGCTATCAGAGCCACTATTCGTATCAGTTCAAGAGTGTGAGGATGCAGTAATCAAAATGTGGATAAAGTTTTGGTCTGTTTTCTCAGTCGCTGGTCACGGAGCCAAGCCTTCAGCCCACCGACTACTTCCCGGGGTCAATGCTCCCAACATGATTCCCGTGGCCAAACAGTTTAAAAGTGACCTCTTCAGAATGTTCATGAGAGTTACCAGCATCATGAGCCGATAAATTCCCATTTTAATCCATCAGGTGAAAGCCTCCAATTTCTCGATTATTTTGTCTAATTTACCTTTAGCTGCCTTGTGATCACGTTGCACTTTTTTCAGGGTCCGGTCCAATTCACCTATACGTTTGTCCCTTTTTTCAAGCTCTCGACCGAACCTTTCCTGCTCTCTTCTGATCTGATCGTTCTGCTCAATAAGTCTCATGAGCTTTTCTTCGAGAAGAGCAACAGGCTTTTCAGAATCCATTGAAATCTCCACACTAGTTTTTTATGAACCAATGTAATTATATTTCTTTAAAGTTATGTGTCAAGAACTAAGTTAAATTGAAGGGTCCTGAGAAAAGGCTCAAATCATTCTTCCTCTCTAACCTTCGAAAAGCCGATAGTAAACAGTATTGTCTTGTCATACGCCTGAATAGTGTAAACAACATTGACATTTTGTAAAAGAACATTCCCATTTCCTGCCGTTCATCCGGAGGGGCGTAGCTTTTCCTTGGCTGGAATCCCATAGCTGCCAATGTACTAATTACTTGATTAATTTTTTTACATTTGTCATTAAGTGTGGTCTTGCGGAGCCGCGAGGTCAAACCCCCAGTGGCCTGTTTGTATCCATTTTTCTTTGTTATTAGCCGGTCTGGGCACATTTTGTGCATCCATCATGGCTTCAACGGGTTAAACATCACGGTTTACTTTCTTTAACAGACCGATGTCACCAGCGCCTGTCGAATTTACTCGTACGGGCGGTTGTTTTTTAGATAACCAATGTTGGAAGAAACGGCTTTTTATATTTGCATTTCGATGATATTCGCTTTCGCCTTCGTCAACGGGTTTCACGACGGTGGAAACGTCATAGCGTCAATAATATGCTCTAGATCCATCCGTCCGATGAGAGCCTTAGCCCTGGCATGCATAGGTGAATTTCTGGGCCCGCTGCTGCTGGGAACCGCCGTAGCCGTCACTATGTCCAGCAACATTCTCAAGCCCGAGATGCTGGAGAGTATATCTGCGATTGCTCTTTACGTTCTCCTTGGGTCTGCTGTCACAGCAGCCATCATCTGGAAATTGCCTACCTGGTATTTGGGAGTCCCTTCCAGTGGCTCACATGCTTTGCTAGGTGGAATGGTGGGGGCAGGCGTTGTGTCTATGGGAGCGGATTCGGTTTCCATTGAAAAAGTTCTCATGACAGTGGTTCTCCCAATGGTAACATCTCCGCTGATCGGGATAATGCTCGGTTATTTCATCTTCTGCGCAATCAGATCGTCTTTCAGGTCTGTCCACAGGGGGGTAGGCCGGTTGTTCGCGTCCCTTCAGAAACCGACCGTTATTTTCCTTGCCGCCACTCATGGCTCAAATGACGCCCAGAAGTCCATGGGGCTCATCTCGATAGCGCTCGCTGCCGGTCTCGGCGAAATGCATGGCCCCCTCCCTTTGCCTTTTTGGGCAATCATCGGGTGCGCAGCCGCAATTTCTTGCGGGTTGGCATTTGGAGGCTGGAGAATTGTTAAAACGGTGGGATTCGGCATTTGCCGCATGGAGCCGGTTCATTCATTCGCTTCGCAGTTGGCGTCAACCGGAGTCATACTTTCGGCTTCGGTTTTTGGCTTTCCCGTGAGCACAACCCAGATCATCGCCTCCTCAGTTATGGGTGTAGGAGCGTCCCGCAGGTTGAGCGGAGTCAGATGGTCTGCTGCGGCTAACATCGCCTACGCGTGGTTTCTGACTTTTCCGGTAAGCGCATTGATAGGGTCAGGCCTTTGCTGGCTAATGAATAAAATCATCTTGCTTGTATAGAGGAATGCCCATGGCTTTCTGGAAGATATTTGGAAGAAAAAGAGAAGTTGATTTCTATGAACTACTCCAGGCTCAAGCTGAGAAAACCCTAGCCGGTTGCAAAGCCCTTGTGGACTTTCTTTCAGGAACAGGAAACCCTGAAGAAATAAAAAAACTTGAGCAGGAAGCTGACGACATTCGCCGTATACTCATAGACGAACTAAATCAGACTTTTTTGACCCCAATGGACAGAGAAGACATCTTCTCGCTCTCCAGGGCTATAGATGACGTAATCGATCATGCCCAGAACACTGTCAAGGAGATGGAAACATTTGAGGTGACAGCCAATCCGTTTCTGATCAAAATGGCTGAATTGCTTCATAAAGGGGCGGAAAACCTGGTCAACGCCATCAAACACCTCAAAAAGAATCCTAATGTGGCTGTTGAGTATGCAGTCAGGGCTAAAAGAGTAGAGAACAAGATGAACGACACTTTCCTGGCCGCTCTAAAACAGTTGTTCGCAGGAGATGAGCCCCGCCTGATGTTTGCGTACCGGGAGATTTACAGACACTTCAACCGAAGCGCAGACCGGGTAGATGAGGCAGCCAACATCATCAGCGACATAGTAGTCAAGATGTTCTAAACCGGTTTCAGGCTTGGGTTATCTCGCTATCATGATCCTTATCATGTCGCCGCTGTTTTCAAGGTGATCAGCAATGTTTCCGGTGGTTTCGACGAGGCGAACCATCAGAAAGAAAGTCTTGGGATCCATATCTTCTTCGGCGCAGAGCCTTATATACATCGTCTTTTCCAGATCGTCAGATTCTTTTTCACGGAACCTTATTTCCCCAATTACGTCCTTCACTGCCTGCCGATCCGACTCCATTCGCGTCTGAAAAAATGTGTGCGCCCTGAGAACCATTTCAGGCAAGAATCCCAGATAGTCCCCTACTTCCCTGACCAACACTAGGTAGTCCTTCTGGATATCTTCTGGGATCGATAATTTATAATACGACATCCAGTATAAGGCGTCCTTTATGCAATCTACGACCTTGTCCGCCTCTCGCAGGAAGCTGAAAAAAACGGACTTTTCTACCGGCATCAATATGGATGGAGGTAAATGAGACCGAACATTGCGTTTGATTTTATCCGCTTCAGCCTCGATATCCCTTATCTCTTCCTTCAGGAGTTCGAACTGATCCGATTCTCCGTGAAAATATGCCTGGACAGCCTTTACAAAGACCGGACCGCACATTGCAACTTTCAAAGAATGCTTCAAAGTATTCTCGAAGGGAGAACGCTTGATCATGTTTAAAAGAGGGTTCCTCATGAATCACCTGCCTAATCAATAAATTGCCGACAATATAGTGTATATTACTGCACAGGTGACCGCTGCCACGGGCACTGTGATGACCCAGTACAACATGATCTTCCAGATGACTCCGAGGTCAAGAGCCTGCAATCCTCTGGCAAAACCAACTCCAACATAAGCTCCAATGGCCGCGTGAGTGGTGGATACCGGTAGACCAAGCATCGAAGCCACTAATATCAAAGAGGCCGCCGAAAACTCTACCACAAACCCCCTGATGCAGGTTAATTCGGTGATCTTTGACCCTACTGTCTCTATGACCCTGTATCCCCACGTGCATATCCCGAAACAGATCATGAATCCACCAAAAGCCAGCATCCATACAGGCACCGGGGATGACGCGGCTACTGACCCTGTAGAGTAAATGAAATAAATGCCTGCCAATGGCCCCATGGCGTTGGCCACATCGTTAGCTCCATTTCCAAAAGCCACATAACATGAAGTCATGACCTGAAGGTACCTGAATATGTCCTCGGCAACTCCAATTTCGTAACGCGCAAATAGCCTGCGTAAACATAAAACACAAACAAAGTATGTGGTAACTCCTACGGCGACGGAGGCTAAAAATGATTGGGCGGCTCCAAATCCAAGTTTCCGACTGAGGGGGGTGTCCAGAAAAAGTGAGAGCGTCATGATGCATATTGTGGCCGCAATGAGCACCGGCGTTGTTTTCAAAGCTCCATGAACTGTGTCCATTTTGGACAACACTGTCCGGTCAATAAATCTGAAAATGAGAAACGAACAGGCGGCGCTTAGTACAGGTGAAAGGAGCCATGAAATAACAATATAGATCACCTGCAACCAGTTCACGGCATCAGCGCCACCACTGACAAGCCCGAAACCTATCATGGCGCCAACTATGGAGTGTGTTGTGGAAACAGGCAGGTTTTTGTAGGTGGCAAGGCAGACCCACAGAGAAGCGGACAGTAGAGCAGACAACAACCCAAGAAGAATTATCTTGGGATCGCCTATGACCTGAGAGTCTATTATACCTTTCCTAATGGTCTGGGCAACATGCGATCCTACCAGGGTAGCCCCGAGGAACGTCAAAATGGTGGCCACGAACAGGGCTTGACGCAGGGTTATGGCCCGAGCCCCAACGGCTGATGCCATGGAATTGGCCACATCATTGGCCCCAATGTTCCACGCCATGTAAGCGCCGGCAAGCACACTAATGACAATTATGGACGTTTCTACATACACTCGGTCAGCTAATCCTCGCCTGGATTTAAGACACGGTTAAAGACTAAACAAAAGTTCTCGGAACGATTTATGTATCACAAGTACCAAGAACGTGCGCACACAGCCTGGATAACGCATTTTCTTTCAGAGCAAGCGCTGTCACACCTTAAATTGGCTGACTGAAAGTCGATAACCAACTATCATCACAAGCAATATCTTTAAAATCGGAATCAAGCCGGAGGCCAGGATCACGAATCAGCGCTGCCCTGGCAGTCAGCTTCCTGAAGCTTGAGCATTTTCCGGTGAAACGTATTACGACTCATCCCTAAACTCTTGGCTGCTCTAAGCTTGTTTCCCCTGCTACGTTCAAGGACCTTGATAATGAGCCGTTTTTCTATTTCACCCATTATGAGTGGGTGAATACCGTCAACATTGTTGTCTACAAGGTATTCCACCAAAGAATCTAGTGATTCAGTTATCTTGGCCCCCATTCTCTCAGGAGCCGGATGTTGAGTTTCCAACTCGCAAACTTCTCCGGATTGGGTCGTAACGTCCTCATTTTCGAATTTCATGAAATTGCGACCTTTCCAAAAAAGTTTCTTATGAGTTCAACGATCACGGTTGGATCGGTTTCCCGAAAAACCTGAAATCTGAAATCTGTTCCGTTTGGAAAACCTTTGGAATACCATCCCAAATGCTTGCGCATTCTTCTGACGCCAACTTTGTCGCCAAAGGTTTCAATCTGGTCTAGAAAATGTTGGTAGATAGTATCAGAAACAGTCTCGTCAACCAACACTTTTTCTTCTTTTTGCAGTGATGACATTATCAGGTGGGGCAACCACGGCCTTCCAAGGGCTCCTCTACCAATCATGACTCCATCACATTCCGATGAACTCATCAATTGCAGGGCATCCTCCACTCGGTTGATACCCCCGTTGGCAATTAACGGAATGGATAGTCTTGATTTTATTTCTGCAATCAGATCGCCCGAAACGGGACCTGAATGACCGGCGGACCGTGAGCGACCATGTATTATTATGGCATCGACACCTTCCTGCTCGGCTATGGCGGATAGTTCAGGGGCCGTAAAGCTTTTGTCATCCCACCCCAGGCGCGTTTTTATGGTTAATGGAATCGAGATTGATCTGCGCACCGACCGAATGATTCTTCCAGCTAAACTCAGGTCTTTCATCAAGGCGGCGCCCGAACCTGAGCCAACCACTTTCCGGGCTGGACACCCCATGTTAATGTCTATAGCCGAGGCTCCCATTCCCTGAAGAAGAGTGGCCGCCTCCGACATTACGGTGGGGTCTTTACCAACAATCTGAAAAAACATTGGAACACAATGCCCCTTAAGGTCGACCGTCTCGAGAGACTTTCGTGACCTCAAGGCCGCGTGAGCGCTGATCATTTCGGTCCATAATGCCGAGACCCCAAAATGCTGGACTATTCTTCTGAACGGCGCGTCGGTTATTCCCGCCATTGGAGCCAAACAGACATTTCCATTTAACTCCAGATTAGCTATTTTCATTTTCAGATTTTGGTCCTTGACCTGACCTCAACTGATAGATTTTCTGCTTGGCGCGAGTCACTGCGAGTGAACCCTCAGGAACGTCCTTAGTTATGGTGCTCCCTGCTCCGATGACGCAACCTTCCCCTACAGTCACCGGCGCCACAAACTGGACATCAGAACCAACAAAACAGTGATCGCCTATGGACGTTTTATGCTTCTTTTTTCCATCGTAGTTGCAGGTGATGGTACCACAGCCAATATTTACGTTGCGCCCTATTTCGCTGTCTCCGAGGTAGGTGAGATGCGACGCCTTGCTTCCATCACCCAAAATTGTTTTTTTGACTTCCACAAAATTGCCGACACGACAATTTTT
>CAZVOU010000235.1:0-3526 GCA_964628605.1 uncultured Syntrophaceae bacterium | reverse complement strand
CTCGCAGAGCAGAACCAGCGCTCGGCATTGAGACTGAGTGACAGGGGCTACATACTCGATAATGGTGTTATCAAATACTCGGGTACTATCGACGAATTACGTGAAAACGAAGAAGTTATGAAAAAATATCTGCTGGTCTAGTGTCTATTCCGTATTCTGCGTCTGATTTTCAGATGGCAAACAAAACACCGCCAACGCTTCTATCATCGAGAAAATTATCATCATAAATGCCTGAGTCACATAAGGCGGGGCCCACATCTTTATTGTTTTAATGTTTAGTGGATCCGATGAGTTACCCGTATACTGGATAAGATATGCCAGAATTATTACCCACAAGGCCAGAATGACCGCAAAGGCCCCGCTGACAATGGCCCATATTGGTTTGTAATTCAATTTGGAGAACATCTCTCTGCAATAGTTGTCCTTTGCCAGAAGATGCGCGATTGACGGGAATGCAAGCAGGGGCAGACAGGACAGCCAGAAATAAAAGTCCGTGTACCAATAGTTTCCGATCAAGTGATTCACATTTCCTGTCTGAAATTCTTCGGAAATATGTATCAGGTACAGTACTCCTCCGGATGATGGAATCAAGAAGCTCCAGGAATAAACAAGAAGGAAAACAAAAACCCACCGAACTGCGCTATGGGCGAACGGGCGAAGCCTGAAAAGGTGAAAAGCCCAGATCATACCGAAATTGATCGTTAGCATCCCAAGCGCCAAAACGTAATTAGCAGCCATTATGGTTATGCTTGCCCTTAATGCTACTCTGTCTCCATTTGCCCATGAAAAAAGATCCGCCGCCACAAGGAAAAGAAGCACCGATGAAACGAGTATTGACAGAGTGACACTCAGGTCATTATCCCTGAGTTTCTGACTGCCGTCTTCGGTATTTTGCCCGACAAAAGATTGTAGTAACGCAATCACTGTCATAAAGGAAAAACCTGCCAGGACCACCGCAAGATTAGACCACAATGCCGCATCGGGCTCGCTTCTCGGCCCCATTATGCCCATGCCGCGACCGTGAAATATGCGCTTGTCGTCGTCTCCGTCAGTGATCAAGGCTTTTGGCGCTGAAGATTCAAGTGATTTTGGGTCAGTATTCTGAACGCAGGGCAAATTGAGAGCTAAAGAGTAATCAGGAATCAGGAAAACCAGGCAGAGAAAACCAGCCGGCACAACTGAGCGTAACACCCTGACAACCCTTGGCATAAAGAAAACCTTCCTGATAATATTGGGTTAGTAGCACAAATGATTACTTCAAATTGCCGAAAAGATCAAGCAGGGTTGTCTATTTCAATGCCCCAATCAAGACTAGGGGCATTGAATTTTCACAGAGGCCTATCCCAGGTTGGAAACATCCCAGAGTCGATCAAATCCCTCGGCGTCTTCGCCATTTTTTTCCTCATCCTCTACTTCTTCTTCCTCTCGATCATCTTCCTGTTCCCAATGAGAAGCCAAAGGTTTTTGACCTGGATCGCTGCCACTGCGCCAGTCAACAAATCTCAGGTCACGTCTCTCCCAGGATTTTTCATCCACCATGGAAGCGGAGTCTGAAGTCGAAACTATTGGTTTGTGTCTATGACCAATCAATAAAGGGGCAATCATCGATTCTGGCGCCACACGGTCAGAATAGAGCAATCGCGATTCCAGTAGACCAGGGCCTGACGCCACCGAAGCGTCCACGTCCGTTATTCCAGCCATAGCAAACAGAATGACGGAAATCCCAATAATCGGCATATATCTTTTCATTCTAACTATGTCTCCATTATACTGAGAAATTTGAACCTGCTAGAACCCATACACCATGGTTACTTCGCCGCCCATTACCGGGTCTATATTCCTGTCAGCGCGAGTTCCTGAGAGGTTATTGTTATTCCAGCCAGGCACAGAGCGATCCACGCATGCGTATTTAAACCACTCGCCAGGAGCCCAGTATCCAACCAGAGCCCCAAAATCCCAACCCTCAAGAAGCTTCCATGTAAATCCCACATTTACTTCAAAGCCGAGATCACGAGCCGTGATGTTTGGAATCTGCGATGGGTTAGCGTCATATGAATAAGCAGAGAAATTCAAAGGGCCTGGTGTGACGCCTCCAAAATCGACATTCCCGTCTGTGGTGTAAAAACCAGTGAAAGGGTCTTTCGTCAGCGAAAGTGATGGTCTCAATACTCCCCAGGGATAGCCGTCAGACGTCCTTTGAGCCCACATGAATGTTCCGTAGAGGTTGAGATTCGCTGCTACCGCATAATCCAGGCGAGTCGCCAGCAGAATAGCGTCCCTCATGTAGCCATCACCAGACAGGTTGTATGCGTTCAGACCAGATCCATAGTCGTAAACAAAGATGTGACTGTAAGGACTGAAGAGACTGTAGTTACTGAGAAAATGGGACTCAAAATGCGGATGCCACAAAAACGCCGCCTGCTGTTTGTCGATATATTGGCCGTTTCTCCTGTCAGGGCCAGGTGACCACCCAGCTATGGCTGTAATCTTGGCCGGTCCGGTTAACAAGCCAACCTCCAGTGCGCATCGCCATTGCTCTATATATCTGGTATAAGGGACGTTTATACCATCTTTATAATCATAACGCGGTTCCATCACACCTTGATATAGATCTTTCCAGTATAGCCATGAGGCTTCAGAATTGATGAAGAATCTACCATTATTGTACTGAACATATATGGAGCCATGATTGAATTCGGAATCTATCGCAAATTGAGGATCAGCAAGCTTGATTGCTCTGAGTGAGTCGTTCAGCACAGCCTCAGGCCCTATGTGATATGATCCGATAGCCGCGAGAACACCTGCCTTTAAAGGGCCTTGTGAATACGTCACAAAACCTAGAAAATCCTTCAAAAACTGTCCGCTCCTGTCCGCAGCGCTGTAATAACCTGTATCATATGTGTTGATGAGAGAATGATGAGTCGTAGATGTGTCAATATGAGGGAATTGCGGAAGATCATAAGGATCACCGTAAGCAGCCTGGACACCCTGTCTTCCACCAATTACATAAATGCTTGAGTCACCGGCGAACCGGTAAGGGTAGAAGGCAAGTCCGATGTCAAAAGGTCCGAATGGCGCGACCCATGACAAGGATTCTGTTGTTGTCGCGTCTGAGCCGTCATATTGTAGCGCATTACCGAAAGTCCATGGTCTCTTCCCTACGCTAAACACACCCCACGGTGTGTTTGCCGTAACCCAGAATAATGACCATTGACCTTCGCTGAACGCGTTGGCTGTTCCAGGGGCGTCCTGGGTGTGATAGTCCGATGCGGCAGGGTCACCGAAGGTTCCGAGTCTGTAAAGGCCACGGATCTTGATGGCCTCATTGATTTTTATTTCCGGTTCAAATTCCACATTGAAAAAAGACCACGCGGCGTTTGACCCTGATACAAAGCTTGTATCAAACTGACCACCTGTCCAGAAGTTCAGGTTGGCTAGTCTGGTGTTGGTCCCGTTGTTAACATTGTATTTTCCGAAGAACCCGTTTGCGCCCATCTGGTTGTACCATTCATGGTACCAGTTGAAC
>CAZVOU010000234.1:0-10988 GCA_964628605.1 uncultured Syntrophaceae bacterium | reverse complement strand
CCATCAATCTCGCTTGATACCCTTGTAAAGAAGATTAAATCGTCACCGAACATTTCTAAAGCCGGTATGATCCTGTGTCATAACGGCATCGTCAGGGATTTCTCCAGGGTAGGGGAAAAGACGGTCCGCAAATTGAGCGTTCAGGTGGACGCCGGCGCCGTTGAGGCCGCCAAATTGTGGGCGCTGAGCCAGCCTGGAATGGTGGCGGTGGAGATTGAGGCTTTAGAGGGTGATTTCGAGGTCGGCGATGACCTCTTGTTCGTGGCCCTGGCAGGGGACATACGCGAAAACGTATTTGCAGTCATGAGGGAACTGATAGAGAAGATCAAGACCACATGCGTTCGAAAAAAGGAGTTCTGTGACTGAGCAAAAACATTATGACTCAGGTTTTCATGGGCGCCTCCCTTCTTGACCCAAAAAGGTGGGCGTATACCTTTGTCATCTCTGCCCCAAAAAAGAATATTTGGGAAAGGTAATAAATCCAGAGAAGAAAGATTACAAGTGAACCGGCCGCTCCGTATATTGTGCGCAACTTGCTGATACCCAGATAATATGTGAGGCACGATTTGCCCGCAAGAAACAGAACTGAAACTGCGAGCACACCCGACCACACGTCTCTCCACTGGATGCGCCTCAGCGGTATCAGCTTGTAAGCCAGGGTCAGCATGATCGGTATGACCGCAAAAGACACCACAGAATTCATCTTTCCTACGAACCATGGTTGGACAACATTGAATTCGGACAGCAAGGTCTGTACGCCCGAAAGGATGAAGCTGGTCATCATCGAGGCAAGCAGCAGGACTCCAATTGCAAAAACAAGCACAAAAGATATGGCCCTGGTGTAAAGATACCTCAGAATGCCAAGACCCTGGTCCGGTTTGACTCGCCAGATGCTGTTCATCGAACTCTGCAGCTCGCTGAAAACCATCATTGCAGCAACTATCGCTGCGCCGGCGCCAAAAACCGACAGGCCCGATCCAACATAATTCCCGCGTGAACTCTGAAGCAGTTCAAATACATAATTCGCTTCCGATCTGCCCACCACTCTGGACAACTGCGTAATTAATTCGCTTTGGGCCGCTGAACTATCTGTTATGGTCTCGGCTACGCTCAACCCGATGAGCAAAGACGGGGCCAGGGAAAAAATTGTGTAAAAGGCCAGCGCTGCAGCCATGCGCGAAACATGGTCCTCAAGCCACAAGCGAATCGTCTGATATAATAGCTCCCATGCGTTTCGCAACAGATTTGGCATAGTCTCCTCCACAACCCTCGTCGGGCGATAAAACTTCACACCGTGCGCCACAAAATTCAGTCACTGATATTCTGGCACGCGCAAATTCTGTCGCACTGGTATAAATGAAGAACCACGTTCTGATAAGTTTTTTCTCTACCACCATAAAAAAGAACTTGATAATGAGAAAAAATCGATCAATTAACACATTATAAACTTTATTTATCATATTGATTATAATGTTTTATTTTTGGATACAGCCTCAACGAGTCGTGGCTCGAATCATGCAAGACATTTGTCGTCTGAACTTGTTTTGTGGGGTTTCGCAATGGACGTTTTACAGGATTGTGTCGCAGTTTCAGATCTTGAACTCATGATTTTGGAAGAGATTGGAATTGAAGGCAAGGTCCTGGTTCGAAGCCTTGACAAGATTCACGCCAGGACAGGTATAAATTACTCGACCATTTCACGGGTCGCAGACAAATTACAGAGAACCGGAAATTCCTAAACCGACACCTCCCTCCCAAGTGTGTCGCCCCGGCGCAGCCTTTTATTGGGTTGCGCCGGCCAGTTTCATTCTCTCGAATTCAACTTTCAGCAGCAAAAATATTTTTATCGAATCATTTTTAATTTTGGGCTTGACATAAAGGACCGACTAGTTTAAAAGAAGGTTTCTTCGCGGGAATAACTCAGTGGTAGAGTGCAACCTTGCCAAGGTTGAAGTCGCGGGTTCAAATCCCGTTTCCCGCTCCACCAGATATTCATCACATTGGTTTTGGGCCAAAAGAGCGGTGGCAAATTGATCCAAGCCAATGGTTGACATAGCATTTACAAGTTGAAATTGAAACCCCGGGTAACTTTCGGTTACCTGGGTTTTCTTTTTTTAAAAAATATTTTTTTCTGATAAGTTTTTCCCATTATCAACCACCAATACAGCATCCCGAAACAGAATGTCCTGTTTCTTTGGTAGGTTATCTTCCTCATTCGATATAGACCCACTAGACAACAAAAAACCCTCATCTCTGAGGTCATTTGCGGGGATATGTAGGGGCCTATTGGAATATGTTGCAAATCGGATTTATTGTTGACGGACGCTCGGACCTTGAAATCGTTTTAGGTCATAATACATAGTCCACGTAGAGGAGTTTTCTTCCTTTTTAGTATTCGGAATTCGCTTAAATTCGTTCTGCTCATAAAATTTCTCAACGCGTGGTTCTTTATACGCATCAACCATGAGGATGCGACAGCCAGTGCGGTTCTGTGTGAGAAAAATTGATTTGGTGATGTTTAACACAAGATGCCCAATGTCCTGCCCTTGAAACTCATAGTGGACGCCTAGACGAGCTATTTTAGCAGCTGGAAGATGTCCATAATAACGGACTCCTTCCTTTCGCTCGAAATCAGTTGCTTGGTTAATATGAATTGCGGCGTTGCAGTAGCAGACTAAAGCTATAGGGGGATTGTGCGACGAAATTTCATAACCGTCTCGCGTTAGAATATACGTCTTTCCTAATAATTCTTCCTCGTTAGTAAAAGCATCAACCTTAAAAAACTCATTCAAATCGTCATTCTTACAATCAAAAGCATCAAAGATGGCCGATGACAGCATCGGTTCAAGAACCCATTCATCTAAAACAAATCTATTTCTTATCACTCTTAGAACGCTCCAAAATCTTCTTGCTTACAGCTGACAATTTCGGAGAAGGACGCCACACAGGTTCCTTGATATTTTCTTCCTTGGCGATCTGTTCGAGAAATTTAATGCCTTCCTCGTGTTCTAAAATGGGAGATGGAGCAATTGCAATTGCCATTTTACACCTATTTAAACCTCACTCCTGTTTATGAAACGTGAATAGAAATTCCGTACCAATACATTCGTAGCACAATATACGGTGCGGACTCAACTTCTAAATGCCCAACTCTAATAATAAAGATGACACAACAACGACTTCGGTTCCATAAAAACGCCGCAATATTATCATTTGAGATATTATTGCTCCATAACCCTATTTGCAAATGATTCCTTCGGTATATTTACAACAGGCGATATTAACACCCAACTGCGGCCATCTGACAAACCTTCATCAAGACCCGGTATCTGCTCCGGTGTCAGTTCAGTATCAACATGGAACGCCTGAAGAAAACGTCTTCGTAATGCAGACCTGATTGTAATAATACTATCCGGTAGCGGACCAATATAACATGGATGTGGCAACAATGCCGTGTTTCGGATCACCAGACCCTTGGCAGCTTCAGCCCTGCCGAGAGACATGCTATCTGGTTCGGAAACAGGATTGTTCGCTACGTGTTCAAAAAAACTCGATGACGTAGCCACTCTCTCCTCGTCACTGTCAGCCGCTATGTGTTCAGCCCAAACAGAGCCATGGGGCTTACCTTCAGCCTTTTCTCTCGCCCAAGAGCCTATGAGCCGGTCACGTTTTTCCTTGTATGATTCGTAACTCCTCAGTTATTCGCGGCAAAGCAGGCGAAGGGGACTAGGACAGTCCACTGCTCCAGGACAGACTAACAGATTTGTCTCATTAATTTGTGAATCTGATTATCTTTTTCAAGAGGGGTTGAACAGAACCATGACTATGTCCGTAGTAGAATCACGAGCAAGCAGGCCCAGAGTCGATGATATCTGCCGCTCAACATCCATTCCTCTTTTTTTGAGCGTACATGCTACTGTTTGAAGTGTGCTTCGCATCTGTGCCCCGGCGTCACTGACAGAACCGAAGCTGACTTTTCGGGCTACTACAGAAGGCCGTAAGTAGCGTTCCGCCAAGTTGTTCTCAGCGGGGATTGATCGGTTCAAAGACCAGTGATAAAGCCTGTCATGGTTTTTAATGAAAATATCCTGAATCCTGCGAATACCCAGGTGATGCGCCGGGTGATTCATGGCGCTGCTTAGCAAGGGTATTGCCACGGCTGTAAATGTAGAAACTTCAGAGTTGTCTGGAAACTCTTTCTCCAGATCCTCCACGTCTCTGAGCAGATGGGCGTAACAGTATTGAATAGAGCACGGAACCTTGTTGTAGGCATTATACATGTCCACAACCAGTGTTCCCGGCAGAGAATCCTTCCCAAAGATTGATAGTGGAACCTGAGCCGACCTGTTCTTGCCGAGTTGAAAAATGCTTAATTTGTCAGTAGCAAACAGCCAAACATAACCATTCTTGCCATTAGTGCGCCAGCCGGTTTCGTCAGCATGCTTTACCGGAGAGTTGCGGTACTCCTCGATCAGTTTGTTTGGAATGTCAGAAAACAAACCTGCTACTCGTTGGAATATTCCGGCAATACTACCACTTCCTATGCCGAGAAGTTCGCAAACTCTCTCCACTGGGATGCCATGAACGTAATGCATGTTGATGGCCTTGGCTACGAGTCGATTCCCGAAAAGACTTTTAGGCAGCACCCCGGGAGGTTGTGGGGTAAAGCCCTTGCGACACTTGGAGCGATATCGCCTATGAAGATTGAACACAATCTTTTCCGGTTTCACCAAAGGGATATCCACAACACTTCTTTGTTCTACCCCTTTTTTTGACAAGGGCTCACCACATTGGGGGCAGGTTTCTGATTCCGGAAGAACCTCTTCAATGCGATCTTCACTCCCCTGTTCGTGTCCCTTTCTGCCATATCCTTCATGACCCGGACGCGCGCCTTTAGGCTTGGGAGCTTCCGGCTCAAGATTTTTCTTGAAAGGCTGTTTGGAGGAAGGAGTAGATGAGCCAAAAAATCCATCTTCCAATTTGCGCTGCTCTCTGCCAAGAGCAGCCCGAAGCGATTTAACCTCGTCTTCGAGTTGGTCTATCCTGCGTTGCTTGTTCAAACATATGGAACAATTATTCAGAGCCATGATAAGAACCAACCAAGCCTAAAGGCGATTTAGCGTGGCTCCAATTAATAATCGATCATTCTACAAATCGCGAAAAAAAATTGCCCTATACTACGCCCCGTGTAACTGAGGGGTTACAAAATCTCAAATGAATGTCTTATCAACTAGCGTTATACATGATATAATCTTGCATAATTATGCAAACAATAGATTGTACGGAATGACTCTCTCCAGAATGTAAAATCGACCTGGTAATTCATGTCGGGTCTTGGGGGGTAAAGATGAATCATTATCAATCTCTTAAAGCTCATGATGTGGATAGCGCTGCGTCTTCTTCCTACAAGCTCTTACCCTGGCTTTCAGATGCCGCAAGTGACGCCCTGGCGCTCTCAGTCGCCGGGGGAGCGCTCTTTGCAGCAAGCTATGAACTGGATGCGTTTGAGCATTTTGTAGTGTGGTCTGAGTCTCACGAAGACTTGCATTCAGGCGCTGTTGTGACGGCGTTGACCATCATTCTAATCTCCCTTTTAATTTTCTCATTCAGGCGCCTACAAGAAAGTCGGCGAGAATATGCGCTGCGCCGTCAGTCGGATGAAGAACTCAGACTGCGTGATAAAGCAGTCATGGCATCGATCAGCGCCATTTGCTTTGCCACACCCGATGGAAACATCACCTACGTCAATGACATGTTTCTGAAGTTGTGGGGGTTCAAGACACCTAAAGAGGTTATCGGAACTAACGTCGCCAGCCTGCACCCTGATAGGGATTCATTCAACAGGGGATTTGCGGAGTTCACGGAGTTTGGGTCATATGATGGAGAGATTCAGGGTATTAGAAAAGATGGGACCCATTTTGACCTGAAGGTTTCGGCAGGCTCACTATTGAACTCCGCCGGTAAGCCATTGTATATAATGGCTTTCTTTCATGATATGACACATCGGAAACGGGCTTACGAAGCGCTGCGCAAGAGTGAAGAAAAGCTGCGACTTATCACTGAAAACATTGAAGAGGTTTTCTGGCTCTGTAATCCAGATGTGAGTGAGATTGTCTACATAAGCCCTTCTTTCGAAAAGCTCTGGGGGACATCCTGTAAGAGCCTTTATGAGTCACCCACGTTGTTCATCGATTCCATTCACCCCGATGATCGTGAACGAATTCTCAATGGCCTTGTTCAACATGCGGAGGGGCAATGGAATCACGAATATCGTATTGTCCTGCCTGACGGGACCTTTAGATGGATTCAGGACCGTGGGTTCCCTATTCGGGATGGCGCCGGGAACATCACGATGATGACAGGAACAGCCCAGAACATCACTGAGCGTAAACTGGCGGAAGAAGCAATAATTAGAGCCAGGGACGAACTCGAACTAAGAGTGATGGAGCGAACCGCCGAACTCAGTCTTTCCATGCGGCGATATCAGGACTTGGTTGAAAGTACCCCGGACTGGGTTTGGGAAATCGATGAAGAATGGCGGTACACCTATGTCAGTCCCCGGGCAATAAACCTGTTAGGTTTTGGGCCTGAAGAAATTCTGGGGAAGACGCCTTTCGACTTCATGGAAGAGAAAGACGCCCAAGAATTATCTGAGCTTTTTAGCGTGATCGCGCGTTCCAGAGAACCGCTGGTGGCCGTGCAGAACACAAATATTCAAAAAGACGGGAGCAGGGTCATACTGGAAACCAACGCCATACCTTTCTTTGATCTGGATGGCGCATTTAAAGGCTATCGTGGCATTGATCTTGACATTACCGACCGTAAAAAGGCCCAGGAAAAACTGGAAGAAAATATATCTCTCCTGAATTCAACTTTAGAATCCACCGCTGACGGGATTCTTGTAGTCGATCTTCATGGCATCATGACCGCCTATAACTCTAAATTTCTGGAGTTATGGGGGATTCCGGAGGATGTTGCGCAAACAAGATCCGATGCGGGGGCCATTACTTCTGTTTTGTGCAAATTAAAAGATCCAGACGCTTTTGTTGACAAGGTTAACAGAATGTACGCAGAGCCAGACTCCACCAGCTTCGATGTTCTCGAATTCAAGGATGGCAGGGTGTTTGAACGCTATTCACAACCTCAGCGGATTGGTGACCGAATAGTAGGCAGGGTATGGAGTTTCAGAAACATCACGGATCGTAAAGCGGCGGAGAGGGCTTTGGTGGAGAGCGAGCGAAGGTTCAAGGAACTTGCCGAGTTATTGCCTCAAACAGCTTTTGAGTTCGGCATTGACGGAAAATTCTGGTACGTCAACTCAGCCGGATTAGAACTCACCGGATACACACCGGATGAGTTTTACAATTGTCTGACTCCGGTTCAGATGATCGCAGAGAAAGATAGAGCACGTGGGGCCGAAAACATAAAGAAATTAATAGCAGGGGAAAAGGTTTCCATAAAGCCGTACACAGGCCTTAAAAAAGACGGAACTGAGGTTCCCATTCTCATTTACACTGTCCCAATATCAAGAAATGAGCAAGTCGTTGGTCTTAGGGGAATAATGATAGATCTCAGTCCCGTAAAGAAGGCTGAAGAGGAGAGAGATAAGTTGCGGACTCAGCTCTTTCAGTCTCAAAAGCTGGAGTCTTTGGGAACTTTGGTCGGAGGAATGGCACACGACTTCAACAACATGCTGCAAATCATAATCGGCTATTCTGAGATTCTTCAGGATGTCATCAAGATGGGAGAGTCTGGAGAGAAAGAAATCAACACCATAATAAAAACCGGACAGGAGGGCGCAGCGCTTGTCAGGAAATTGCTGGCTTTTGGTCAACAGGGACAGGTGTTTCCCATGGACATAGATCTCAACGACCAGATCAACCAACTTTCGATCATGATCTCCAGAACACTTTCTCCTCTCATCAAACTAAAGACTGATCTGGTGGAAGGGCCGACGATCATTCGTGCAGATCCTGGGCAGATCGAGCAGGTTGTGATGAACCTCGCCATCAATGCCTCGGAAGCAATGCCGAAGGGTGGAAGTCTGACCGTAACCTCCAGAGTAGTCATGTTGGGAGAGGACGATTGCGGCGTGCATGTGGACTCCAAACCCGGCAAGTATGTCATGCTGTCCATAGCCGATACGGGTAATGGCATGGATCAATCAACACTGTCCAAGGTCTTTGATCCCTTCTTTTCCACAAAACAAAGGGGCGCCGCACGAGGCACAGGTCTGGGACTCTCCGTGGTGCGTGGGATAGCGCAACAGATCGGAGGTTTTGTGACTTGTGGGAGTTCGCCAGGGAACGGAACGGAGTTCAAAATTTATTTTCCGGCCATCGAGATTTCGGCGGATAAACATTCGGTGGCTGGTCAAAAGAGCAGGCCAGGGGAATCCGGGACAATACTGGTGGTGGAAGATAGCGACATCACTCTTGAACTTGAACAGAAAGTTCTCCAAAGCCAGGGCTATACTGTCATAGGAGCGAAAACCGGCCTAGACGCCGTCAGGATTTTTGGAAATGAGAGCAAAAATATATCGCTGGTGATACTCGATTTACTAATGCCTGAAATGTCGGGAAGAGATTGTCTCTTGGAGTTGGTCAGGATGGACCCATCAGTTAAAGTTCTCATAGCCAGCGGGTTCTCTCCGGAAAATGAGTTAAGAGACGAAATCATGCCATTAGTCAGGGGTTTTTTACACAAGCCATGCACGATGGATGAATTTCTGCAATCAGTGGAAAACGTGCTGGCGGATGAGCCGTTCCATTTGTGCTGATCCGAAGCACGCTCGTTTAAGGCTTTCGACCCAATTTAGGCATCTTGCCATACTATGATGTTCAGTAATTACTCCTATTCAGTAAAGCAGCACAATATTGCATGTTAAATTCCAGGCTTTGATGTTGTTTGTGACGCTATGAAAAAAGGATCCAATAATATAATAACTAATTGACTCTGTTAGACTAAACAGTTAGTATCATTAACGCTGAATTCTATTCGCATGACGACAAACTGTGTCCCGACAGGTTTTATGAAGCCATTTCAGGCGCAAGCCTTCGAATAGGAATGGGCTCGTCGTCAATTTCAGAAAACACATATCCTTTGTAAATTTAAGCTCAACAAATCCAGCGTTAATCAACTATGGTTTGACTGGAGAATCAAAAGATGAAAAGAGCGATTCGGCATGGGCCAGACCTATGGAAGCTGGGAGGGCTTTTACTGGGGGTAATGCTGATAGTTTATCTTGGGGCCGTAGCCTATTACAATTACGAGTTTGATCGGATCACACTGCAGGAATATGATAACCTGGCGGCTATCGGAAAGCTCAAGACAGAAAATATCCATGATTTTAGAAAGGGTCTTAAAGCAGACGTATGGTCGTTGTCAACGGGTCCGCTGTTCAGACGTGCAGTGGGTGAATGGCTGGATCAGGATGAACCTGGCCCTGTTCCTCCGGACATACTTGGTTTCCTGATGATTCAACAGCATCAGTTAGGGTATGCCGAAGCTCTTCTGACAGACACGAAGGGCAATCTAGTAGCCTCCACGAGTGGCCGGTCGGAGCCGATTACGACTGCAGAAAGAGCGTCAATTCAGCAAGCTCTGGATGGCGGGAATCCGGTGTTGAGCGATCTTTATGTGGCCAACGACGGGATGATATTCATGTCGGCAGCTGCGCCTTTGATGGATCTCCACGGGAAAGTAATAGCCGTTGCCGTTTACAGGAGTAACGCCGCTTCCAGATTGTTCCCAATGGTCCAGATGTGGCCTACTGCGAGCGAAACGGCGGAAACACTGCTCGTAGAGGAAGACGCCGGCCAGGTCCTGTTTCTCAACGAGCTTCGTCACAGTTCCAATAAAGCTCTTTCTATTCGAACACCCATGGACAACAGGAATCTGCCGTCGGCCCAGGCTATTGCCGGGAAAACAGGGATGTTCATTGGAAAGGATTATCGTAATCAGAATGTCCTGGCGGACTTAAGACCAATTCCTGAGTCTCCCTGGTTCATGGTCACGAAAGTAGATGCCGACGAAATACTCAGAGAAGCCAGGTATCGCGGCATTGTTATCACCGCTTTTTCCGGGATGTTCATCCTTCTTACGGGATGCTTCACGGCGTACTGGTTCTTCAACAGGCAGGCCAGGCTTTACAAGAGCATGTATGACTCCGAGTCTCGGAGGCTTGAGATTCTGGAAGAGTTCAGAACCACTCTGTACAGCATCGGTGACGCCGTCATAACCACGGATAAAAACGGACTGGTTAAGTTGATGAATCCTGTCGCAGAAGAGTTGACAGGGTGGAAAGAATCCATGGGCAGGAATCAACCGCTTGACCGTGTTTTTCACATAGTCAACGAAGAAACCGGTCAACCTGTGGAAAACCCTGTCCAGCGGGTACTGCTTGAAGGAAAAGTGGTAGGTTTAGCCAACCACACCATGCTCATATCAAGAGACCAACAGACACGGCCGATTGTAGATAGTGGAGCGCCGATCCGTAACGCAAAAGGTGAGATTGTTGGGGTTGTCCTGGTTTTTCGTGATCAGACAGAGGAAAGGACGGCTCAACAGAGGCTTGTTCGGATGTATAGTGAAGTGAAACAGATTTTTGACGTTTCTGTTCCTCTTTGCGTGATAGACAATGATTTCACTCTGCTAAAGATAAATGATAGCTTCGCAAGTCTTTTTAAAACAAGTTTTGACGAAATCGTGGGGGCCAAGTGTCATGAAGTGTGGAAAGGACCACTGTGTAATAGTCCTGAATGTATGCTGCGCCGGGTCATTGATACGAAAAAGCACTGTTTCTATGAGTTTAACAAGCGTCTTCCCGATGACAGTGTGGTCTCGCTCATTATAGAGGCTAAACCCTTTGTGGATGAATCCGGAAATGTTATCGGAATAATAGAGACATTCACCGACATTACAGAGCGCAAGCTTTCCGAAGAAAAGGTTAGACAGGGTGAATTACGATTCAAGACGGTGGCCGATTT
>CAZVOU010000233.1:0-6455 GCA_964628605.1 uncultured Syntrophaceae bacterium | reverse complement strand
GAACATGAACCGGAATTTCTTCAGCTTCTGATTGAGTCTGTTCAAAAACATGAATCTTGACAACAAAAAAGTTTTAATAGTCAAACCGAGTTCAATGGGAGATGTCATTCATGCCATTCCCGTGGCGCATGCCATCAAACGGGTTTATCCCGGATCGAAGATTGGCTGGGTAATTCAGTCAGGCTTGGAGAGTTTACTCTCGGGAGACTCGGCGGTAGATGAAATAATCAGGATAGACATCCCGTCTACAAGTAATCCAGGGGCTCCCAAAAGAGCTTATCTGGATGCTGCTGTGGCCACATTCCGGCAATTGGGTCAGCTCAGGCGAAAATTTAAGTCCTCTGGCTACGAGATAGTCATCGATCTTCATGCGTCATTCAGGAGTGGATTGATTTCCATGACCTGTCCCGAAAGTTTTCGATATGGACTAGAGGACGCTAAAGAACTTAACACGTTCTTTCAATCAGAGTTGATACGTTTGGATTCTTCAAAACCCCATGCTGTGGACAAAAATCTGGCGTGTTTGTCCATTTTTGGAATTGAAAGCGCTCCGGAGGATTTTCTCCTGCGATTGCCGGATGATGTGACCCATGAGGCTGGCCGATTCTGGAGCAACATTTCGCCGAAAGATGACAAGCCGGTCATTTATGCCAATCCTTGCGCCAGATGGATTACCAAAATGTGGAACATCCATGCCTGGAGGCGTTTGACCGAGATGATGATCGACGAACTCAACGCGACTGTTTTATTTGGGGGCGGAAAGGGTGACGCAAACCACATAAACGAGATTCTTGAGGGATTATCCGAAAACACAATAAAAAGCGCAAGGAACATAGCCGGCAAACTTTCCCCGGTGGTGTCGGCGGCCGTGATGTCCAAGTGCCAGGCATATATCGGAGTTGACAGTGGTCCTATGCACATGGCTGCTTTTTTGGGTTTGCCCATCGTAGCGATTTTTGGCCCGACGGACCCTCGCAAGGTTGGGCCGTATACCAAGCTCTCGGTAGTGATTAGAAATACAAACCTGGATTGCCTTTCCTGCCGAAAAAGTTCCTGCACGAATCTCAGATGCATGAATGAAATTGGCCCTGAGACACTATTCCAAGCCCTAAAGACCCTCCTTTTAACTCGAAGTTTACGTAAAGAGAAATCAAAAAATATAAATCGAGTTCTTGACTGCAAACTTTGAATTATGTTTTACTAATTATTTGCAGTTCAAGTATGGGCTCCGGCCCAGCCGGAAGCCCTTTTCCCAAGGGGCGCATATGAAGCAATACAAGACCGAAGAAGTACGAAATGTAGCGGTTGTCTCCCATGCTGGCTCGGGAAAAACGACCTTATGCGAGGCCATGCTTTTTGACTCGGGAGCTGTTGACCGTCTTGCAAAAGTTACCGATGGATCTTCCAATTTTGATTTTGAGCCTGAAGAAGTCAAAAGAGGTATATCCATCAGTACTGCACTGTTTTCCGCTGAGTGGAAAAAACGAAAGATCAACATCATAGACACTCCGGGTGATCCTAATTTCTTTGCCGAGGTCACATCAGCCCTTCAAGCGGCGGATATAGCTTTGGTGGCAATTGATGCGGTGGATTCCGTAAAACCTTTGACGGAAAAGGTTTGGGCGGCTGTTGAGGCGGCGGAGAGGCCAAGAATATTGGCCGTCACCAAGATGGACCGAGAAAGGGCATCCTTTGACAAGGTAATAGCGGATGTTAAGGAAACCCTGAAAGTCAAACCGCTTGTGCTACAGATTCCCATTGGTAAAGAGGCAAACTTTAAGGGCGTAGTGGACTTGCTGTCGATGAAAGCCCTTATGTTTGAGGCCGACGGGAAAAGTATTTCCAAGGCAGACATTCCTGAAGACCTGAAGGATGAAGCGGCGTCCAAGAGAGAAGTTTTAATAGAAGATTTGGCCGAAGTGGACGACGGCTTAATGGAAAGGTACCTGGAGGGTGACGAGCTTGGGGCAGACGAATTAGCCAATGCTCTCAAGCAGGGAATTCTCAACAGGGTGTTCATCCCGGCTTTGGCCTGTTCAGGGCTTGCCAACAAAGGTATTCCTCTAATTCTGGACATGATCGCAGACGCTTGCCCATCGCCGGCGGAAATGAAGCCGGTCAGTGGGACCACTCCGTCTGGTGATGAACAGAACAGATCTTCTTCCGCCGATGCGCCGTTGTGCGCCTACGTGTTCAAGACGGTTGCCGATCCGTATGCAGGCCGTCTTTCCATATTCAGGATATTTTCCGGTAAACTTGTGCCGGACTCAAATTTCCTTAACGCAACCAGAGGAGTGAAAGAGAGATTTGGACAACTCTTCGCAATTCAGGGAAAGAATCAGAAATCTCTCGAGAGCGCTCAGGCGGGCGACATTGTGGCAGTAGCCAAGCTCAAGGAAACTCTCAGCGGGGACACCCTTTGCGATGAAAAGGCCCCGATCATAATAAAGAAGGCTGTTCTTCCCCAAGCAGTCATATCATTTGCTATTGAACCAAAAGCTAAAGGCGACGAGGAAAAAATCACACAGAGTCTGGCTCGTCTGTCTGAAGAAGACCCAACGCTTTCCATCAAGAGAGATCCCAAAACCAATGAGTTCCTGATCTCAGGTATGGGACAGGTCCACATTGAAGTTACAATAGAGAAATTGCGCCGGAAATTCGGTGTTGATGTGAATTTGAAAACCCCAAAGGTTCCTTACATGGAAACGATCAAGGGAAAGGCCAAGATTGAAGGCAAACTCAAGAAACAGACCGGAGGCCGAGGTCAGTTTGCCGTAGCATGGCTTGAACTTGAACCGCTTTCCCGTGGACAGGGTTTTGAATTTGTTGACAAGATTGTTGGAGGAGTCATTCCGCGTCAATATATCCCGGCAGTTGAGAAGGGAGTCATAGAGGCCATGGCGGGCGGCGCTTTGGCTGGACACCCGGTCATAGATGTCAGGGTAACTGTTTTTGATGGAAAGTATCATGACGTGGATTCTTCCGAACAAGCTTTTAAGATCGCCGCTTCAAAAGGCTTCAAGAAGGGTGTGTTGCAGTCAAACCCCATTCTTCTGGAGCCGGTGATGAACATGGAAGTCATTGTTCCTGAAGATTGCATGGGCGATGTCATGGGAGACCTTAATTCCCGCAGAGGTCGTATTAGCGGTATGGATGCCAAAGGCGGCAGCCAGGTCATCAAAGCGATGGTCCCGATGGCAGAAGTCCTGAAATATGCATCTGATCTCACATCCATGACTTCTGGAAGAGGCCTGTTCACCATGGAATTCTCTCATTACGAGGAAGTTCCGGCCCACATCGCCGATAAAATCATAGAAGCATCCGGTAAGCAGGCTGAGGAAGAAGATTGATGACGAGTCAAGTTCAGGATCATTCGAAGAAGCACGGATCTATTGTCGCAGTGTGCGTGAGTCCCAAGAAGGGCATGATCAAAACGGAAGTCGAATCCGGAATAATCGAGGAAGGATTCGGTATCAGGGATGACGCACACGGCGGCGACTGGCACAGGCAGGTTTCTCTTCTGGCTATTGAAGAAATAGAGAAAATGAACCAAAAGGGTTTTGATGTAAAACCCGGAAGCTTTGCTGAAAATCTGTGTACGAGAGATTTTGATCTATCATCTGCCGCTATCGGTAAGAAAATTATGATAGGTGACCAAATAGTCCTTGAAGTCACACAGATAGGAAAGGAATGTCACACCCGATGCGCAGTGTACAATAAAATTGGAGACTGCATCATGCCTGAGCAGGGTGTTTTTACCAAAGTGATATCAGGAGGGGTTGTAAAGCCCGGGGATTCCATATCATTTTTGTCTGACTAAGTGTGACCTGCCGCAGGCTCGCTCAACCTACTGAAGGATCTGGGTGGGCCTGTGGTTTATCATGACATGTTAAGTTCGAATATCCTGTCTTCCGTTAATGACTGATCGCTCTGATTATAAGTTCTCTCTACGAATGTCACATTGTTCGATTGGTCAATCAACAATATCGTGGATGACCGCGTTCCGTAAGTTTGGCTTTTGATAAAAATTGGCGCCAGCATACGTTCCCATTCCAATCCCACGCCGGTTTCAGGAAGGTTTTCGTCTTCCGGTTGCGTTTCATCTTTCAGGATTTCAAATAGCTGTTCGATCGAGAAATCAGTTTTACCAGATAATTTATCGTTCAAAGCATTCTTGCCGGATTTTATTTTTGGCCAGGGGGTGTCGAGCAAATGGTTGCTCAAACCGTACGTTCCAGGCTGTAGGACTAGTGATGATGTCGGTTTGCTGGACAGATAATACAGATTTTGCGTGTCTCCAATCAACAGGTTGAAATCATTGTAGTGGTCGATGTCGGTCTTTATTTTCTCGATATATTTTTCAGCCTCAACATCAGTCCGCAAATATTCACTTACGAGCAATCCTCTTGATATTGCCTGTTCTTTCCTCGTTGACGGGTCACGATAATTTGTTATTGCGGCTAATCTGCCCCACCTTGTCAAGCCCAGCCATGTTCCACCCTCTTTCAAATCTAGGCCTGCCAGGATGCCGTTGTCATCTTCCCAGAAATTGGCCGCTGCAGTAGGTCTGTCGTAGAACTCATCCCTGTTTGCAATCAGAACGAGACGGTAGCGAGGGTGATTGTCATAAGAAAACAGTATCAGACACATGTTGATTCACCGATATCATCTTTGACCGGGATCACCAATTCTGGCGTCATTTTGTGACCATCATGACACATTTCAGTGATGGTTTCGCAGATGTTCAGATATGTAAGCGTATGCCTGCCTTGCGGCTTCCTCTGCCTTGTGTTCATAGGTATACAGTTCCACTGTGACAAAACCGTTGTAACCAACCGACCTGATGGCGTCCACAGTGTGAGGAAGGTCGACTGAGCCTTCTCCCAGCATCAGGTGATGATGTTCCCGTGACGCTGCGATATCCTCCATGTGAAAATGGTGAATGTAATCCTTCATGGAATAGATAAGTTGGGATGGATTTTCACCAACACAAAAAAAGTGTCCAATGTCAAAATTTATTCCAAAGACCTCTGGGTCAAGGAGTTCGTATAGTTCATTAAACTGGCTGCTATTTTCTATAAGAAGTCCCGGTTCCGGCTCAATCAGGATTCTGACTTTCCGCTCTCTTGCCTTGTTCTCAACCAACCGCAAACCTTCCAGAAAGAACCCCATGCCCTCTTTGCGTTCCATATCTTCCAACGGACCACCAGGCTCGGTCGATATGTTTACAGCGCCCAATGCTCCTGCCAGTTCAATGCAGCGTAAGGTGTAATCAACCCGTTTAGCTCTTAACAGCGGGTCCTTCTCTATCCAGGATGGATGGTAGGTGTCGCCATCCGCATGATGCATGAAAGCATTGATGTTAGAGATTTCGAGGTTGTTTTTCTCGAGTTCCCGTCTGAGAGTTATTATGTCCTTGTCAGTAAGGTTCAAGGGGTAGGCATGGGGGACATCCGCCATTATTTCTATTCCATCATAACCGATGGAAGCCACGATTCGAATAGCGTCAACTAGCGACGTCCTCAAGAATGCATTTGAACTGAAGGCAAATTTCATTTGAACTCATTCCGCCTGGTTAAGACCTATTGATTGTTTTGTAATTCTTGGCAATCAGTATCAATGAAAGGCTTCAAATAGTCCAGAGAGGCTTTGGCAGCTCCAACAGGATCATTGAGATGGGTGTAAAGCTCCACACACAGGTAACCATCATAACCTGCTTTGGTCAATGCTGCGAAAATGGAATCGAAACCAATATCACCAGTGCCCGGTATTCTGTGGAAGTGCTTCTTACCGCGAATATCTTCCAAGTGAACGTGGAATATTCTCGGTCCCAGTTTTTCGATAACCGAGTCAGCTTTCTCGCCGAGCACATGACTGTGACCGACATCCAGATTGGCCCCAAGGAAAGGCGAATTTACCTGTTCCAGCAACTCAGCCAGCTCGTCGCAAGATTCGATCAGCAGTCCGGGCTCATATTCAACACAAACCAGTACTCCCATTTTCTCTGCGTATTCAACTACTTGTTGCAGGGAATCTACCAGCATGATCCGGGATTTTTCAGGATATGTGCCCGAAACTGGTTTGCCTGAAGTGACGCTAACACACTTGGCTCCCAATAAATTAGCAATATCAATACATTTTCTTGTGTATTGGACTCTCCATTTCCTGAGATCAGCGTCAGGATTGGCAAGAGACGGCTCAAACAGGGATTCCCAGAAACTTCTCCCATACCAGCCAACGGCAGTATGGGCGTTAACATTGGAACCGGAAATTCCCGATCTTGCCAGTGACTTTGCAACAGCCTCGAGAGTTTGTGGAGATAGGTTGTCCGCATAAAGATGCGGAGCGTCAGCCAGCAATTCGATTCCGGAATAACCTGTCTCCGCTATTTCCCTGATGGCTTCATGGAGGGAAAAACGCACAAATGCGTTTGAACTGAAAGATAATTTCAATAC
>CAZVOU010000232.1:0-3227 GCA_964628605.1 uncultured Syntrophaceae bacterium | reverse complement strand
GATGCCGGCAGAGATATAGTAGACCTGATCTGGTTCCCCACCGGCGGTGGAAAGACTGAAGCATATCTGGGAATTGCGGCATTTGCTATATTGATGCGCCGACTAAAAAATCCTCATGACTCCGGAGTTGAAGTCTTGATGCGCTACACGCTGAGACTTTTAACCGCTCAGCAATTCCTGAGGGCATCTGGCCTGATTTGCGCACTTGAGAGTATTCGAAGAGAAAACGTCAGCGATTTAGGGGAACAAGAAATATCGATAGGCGTCTGGCTCGGAGGAGATACTACTCCTAATTCAAAAAAAGATGCGATTACGGAATTGCGCAGCCTGAAGAAAGGCAAAAAATACGACAATCCATTTATGGTTGAACGATGCCCATGGTGCGGCGCCATGATGGGTCCCCAGGAATATCCCAGTAAGTCAAATAAGGCCGCCCCAAAACTCCCTGGCTATGAAGAAGCTGGAGGGACCATTAAGTTCAAGTGCCCAGACCAGGATTGTGACTTTGCCGATGGGCTGCCTCTTTACGTCATAGACGAAGATTTGTATGAGTCCCCTCCATCTCTCGTCATCGGAACGGTGGACAAATTCGCTGTATTGGCATGGAGGCATGAAGCTAGAGCACTGTTCGGTATAGACAAAAACGGGTTCAGGATGAGTTCACCTCCCGGTTTGATCATCCAGGATGAGCTTCATCTGATATCAGGACCGCTCGGATCAATGGTTGGTTTGTATGAAGCTCTGGTTGAGGAGCTATGCACGGACAAACGAAATGGGTCAACGATCAGACCTAAA
This sequence comes from uncultured Syntrophaceae bacterium, assembly GCA_964628605.1. GTDB lineage: Bacteria > Desulfobacterota > Desulfomonilia > Desulfomonilales > Desulfomonilaceae > CAITZA01. Next base: position 2,432 of record CAZVOU010000232.1, on the reverse strand, counting down.
ATAGTCTGCTCGACAGCTACAATCAGAAGATCGTCCGATCAGATCAAGGCGCTTTTCGGGAGACCTGATTCAGCGCTGTTTCCTCCTCCAGGACTGGAAGCAGGCGATTCCTTTTTTGCCAGGTTTGCCAGGGATGCAAACGGCAAGCTTGTACCTGGAAAAATTTACGCCGGCGTTCTTACCCAGTCAGCAGGATCTTTCGATACTACCGTCGCCCAAACGATGGCCTCTCTCCTACAGGCTCCGATGTCCCTTGAAAAGGAAACCAGAGACCCCTGGTGGACACTCGTGACTTTTTACAACACACTGAGGGAATTGGGGAGTGGGCTCTCTCTTCTCCAGTCTTATGTTCCTGATCACATACGAACAATTCTTTCCAGATCAAATCTTAGTCCGAACCACATGCGAAGATTGTACAATGTCCAGGAATTGACCGGACGGCTTAAAAGCGGCGAGGTCGCCCGATCAATCGGAAAGCTTGAAGTTGAAGTATCGGCAAACAAGGATGTTTACCCTGTTGATGTGTGTCTCACGTCCAGCATCATGGAAGTTGGAGTTGATATTGACAGGCTTTCCCTGATGATGGTTGTCGGGCAGCCAAAATCGACTTCACAATATATTCAGATCACTGGTCGAGTTGGTCGAAAGTGGGATGAGAGGCCAGGATTAATTGTCACTATTTATCCGCCTTCAAGACCACGGGACAGATCACATTTCGAAAAGTTCAGAAGCTATCATGAACGTCTGTATGCCCAAGTAGAACCTACAAGTGTCACACCTTTTTCCCCACCTGCGATAGAGAGGGGATTGCATGCGGTCATGGCTGGGTATGTCTTGCAGTTTGGGGATGAGCAGAATGTGGGAAGTCCCCATCCTTTCCCAGAGGCGCTCATTCAGGATGTCAAGCACATGCTTGGTGAGAGGATCACCCTCGTAAACAACACGGAGCAATCGAATTTTGAGAAAGTTTTTAACAGGAGAGCCAAGGAGTGGCAGCAATGGGAACGTACAAAATGGTCAGGGCCTTTGGATTCTGACGACCCACCCTTGCTCCGGCCCTCCGGTGGCTATATTCACCCTGTTTTTGCTAAAATTTCCTGGTCAACTCCCAGGTCCATGAGAAATGTTGACGCTAAAATGTCAGACCGACGTTTATCTCGGCGTTCTTAATGAGGAGGTAGATAACGATGCCGCTTAATCCAGTAAGAAGATCACAGCTCATAGCGCCATTCGGGGTTGGCTCCCTAAGTGTCGGAAGAGACGGTTCCATATATTTGATGGGAGCCTTGGACTATTGGTTTGACGAGAATGAAGCCTCTGACAAGAATGTTGAATTAGACATTGAGGAATATCGAGTGGAAGAGTGGCGTCTCCAGAGGTTGCTTGGTGTTGATGGCTTACGCCTTCCACCTGATTACCGTGCAAATCGGTCCCATGGTCAGCAGAGAGTTAACCTGGGTTTAACTGTGCCAGTTTTCAGATTCCCTAGCTGGAATGTCTGCCCGGCTTGCGGTCTGCTCAAAGACTATCCCCTAACAATAAAATCAAAACAGAAATGTCCGAGTTGCAATAATAAGGGATTAATCCGGTATATGACACAGGTCCAACTGATTGCAATGTGTGAGAATGGTCACATACAGGACTTTCCTTGGAGGGAGTGGGTCCATGCGGATGATCAGACTGAATGCAGAGAGCAGATGCATTTGAGCAAAATGGGGGCGGCCACAATAGGACTTCAAACAGTCTCGTGCGACTGTGGGGCAAAGAGATCACTAGCCAATGTCATGTCAGGTAGCATGGACAGATCCTCAACCTTTCTGAGCGACAACCTGAACAGGTCACCTAAAGCCTATTTATGTTCAGGATCGAGTCCATGGATGGGGCCAAATCAGCCTCAGATAACCTGCGAAAAACCACTACGAGCTGCCTTGACCAACGCTACGAATGTTTACTTTGCTGACACGAAATCGGCAATATATTTGCCACGTCACACTGACAGGGCTCCTTCAGAACTCATTGACCTGCTGCAGGAGGCCCCGTTGAACAACCTTGTGGTTCTTATGGCTCAAAACGGTTTTGACAAAATCAAACCATCGCAACTTAGATTGCAGCAACCGGCCTTACTTAAACCATATTCGGACGAACAGATAACCGCATCGTTGAAAATCATCGGAGATGGTTATTCGAGAGGAGAATCTACCATCGACATGATCGATGATTATGACGGCTTTGAGAAGGATCTCTTACCTATGGAATACGAGCAACTGAGACGTGAACAAAATGAGGTCCATCTTCAGGTCAGCTTGGCCGACCCATCTCAATACGATCCTTCGGTCGGTCGTTTCTTTTCCACCATTGCTCTTGTGAAGAAATTACGTGAGACAAGGGCGCTGATGGGTTTCTCTCGGATCACTTCCAATTCCGGGCTATCG
>CAZVOU010000231.1:0-54335 GCA_964628605.1 uncultured Syntrophaceae bacterium | reverse complement strand
CTCAAATACAGGCTCTTTTTCCATCTGACGGTGGCGGAATTCCCTGGAAAGATAAAATAGTTCCTGCTCCAAATTCAAACTTTGTACAGTACGCCGAGAGTCTAAAAAAATTGCAATCACTTCATGTAAAATACATATGCGCCGACCATTTCGGTTACATTTATGGAGAAGAAGCCGAATCTTACCTTAATAATTCATTACAGACTGCGTATGATGAGTATCAAAAGATGGAAAAAGTTTATGCTGAGACTGGAGATGTGAATCTGGCCGCAAAAAAAGTAGCCTCATTATTTATTGCAGATAATCCGGATTATTTGCTGACTCAGGAAATCTATGAGGGTGTGTGTCGTCAGATGATGAAGCAGATTGCGCGGGCCCAAAGCGCCTGATGAGCAACGAACTGATTTTTGAGGCTGACGCAACAGAAAAGTTTCGGATAATCCTGCAATTCGGTCATTAATCCGGTAGAGCGAATCAAGGAAAGGGCTATTTATCCGGTAAGTCTGCAAAAGAACTGATCTTGCCCAGTCCATGGGCCTCAAATATGGCCCTGATGATGGCCCTGGAAACGCAGTCAGCGGCTGTGGCCCCTATGTCATTTAGCGCTTCGGCCTCTGGAACCGGGAAAAAGCCCCTTGTTTGATCGAGGTCCCACTCTCCTGTGGCGATGCAAAAAATGGTATCGCCGTCGAACATGGTGTGAGCCGGCCGTATAGCCCGGGCAAGCCCGTCCTGCGACATCTGAGCTATTTTCTTGCACTGCGCCTTGGTCAAGGCCGCATTGACAGCAACAACCCCTATGGTTGTGTTTGATATTGAGTCAGGTGTGGGCATTGAAGGAGTCAGAACCGATTTTTTGCCCAGTGCGCCAAATTCTCCATTGATTTCAAGGCCGATTTCCCAAGGGGCGCCCGTATCAGGATTGATTACAGAACCGAGCGAATTGACAGCTATTAATGCGCCTACCGTGATTCCAGACTCCAAGACTTCACTAGCCGAGCCAATTCCACCTTTTATGCCTCCTGAGATGGCTCCCGTTCCTGCCCCTACGCATCCAAGCGGGATAGCGCCTTTCGATGCCGATTCACAGGCCTTTGCTCCCCACTCGGGACCTATAGGCGGGATGTATGATTGACCGCGACCCAGGTCAAACAAACTTGCTCCCGGGACAACTGGGGCGACTTGTCCCTCGGTGAGTCTAAAACCATGTCCTTGGTGAGCCAGCCATCGAACGACTCCATCAGCGGCGCTAAGGCCATAGACAGATCCTCCGCTGAGGACCACAGCCTGAACCTTATCTACCAGGTTGATCGGGTCGAGCAAATCAGTTTCCCTGGTCCCAGGAGCCGAACCACGAACGTCAACACCGCATACTGCGCCAGACGTGCAAAGAACGACTGAAACCCCGCTTGCCGCCGATATTGATGTGAAATGTCCGACCATGACACCGTTGATGTCTGTCAGGCTATTGTTTTTACCGGTTTTTTTCATTAGATTGATCCATTGAAACACAAGCTTTCCGGCCGTGACGTGTACGGTCATTGCTATCCGCAGCCGGATTTTTTGCCGAAACCAGCCTCAACTTCAGGTTTGACCTGTTTAAGGCGTCCAGCAAGGACAATGTCCGGGTGAAACCTTTTTTCGTTTATCACAGATCTTTATTTTCTTACAACATTGTAGTGGTCTGATCATGGCCCGATTCTTGACACAAGATGTCGCAATTGATAAGTTCTTTCACGATAGACACGTTATGTCGTGTGCTCAGGCCGGATTGCAAATGACGATGAGACTCTCCATAGCCTTTTTCATACCTATCGTAAGCCTTTACATTGATCTCCCGATAGATGAATTGGAAAACCTTCTATCATTGTTTTTCGATGAAGGGTTTGGCTTACCTCCTGATTGTGGATGGAAAATCCTGGCAGATCCGGCGGTTCCCTTTTCATCAGTTCACATCTATGACATTTCTCTTTTTTACATGGTGTTTTCTCAACCCGGGAGAGAGTTATTTGGTGGAAAAGACATCCTCGGTTACTTTAAATCCGGGTTTTTCAAAAATTGTCGCCCAGTCAGTCTGGTCCGATTGGGCTATCGAACCGTAGGGTCTTCTATCGTTCCTCGCGATCTGTCTTCCCGAAACAAATTTTGATTCAGTTCCAGTCTCTTCCTATTCTCATCATATCCAGACCATTTTTCTGACAACCGCTGAAAATATACGAGAAATCATTTTTTCTCGTTCAAAAGAGGTTCAACCATGTTTGGCGTACAAGAACTGATAATAATTTTGTTGATAGTGGTGCTGCTGTTTGGAGGAAAAAGGATTCCCGAGATCATGAGCGGCCTGGGCAAAGGCATCAAGAGTTTCAAACAGGCGGTGGACGGACAAGACATTCCTGATGATGATCATGCTGCGGCAGTTTCAGGCTCGGGCAAAACAGACGCCTCCAACTCTGCGCAATCCTCAGGCGGTCCACATAAAGCTGTGTAAATGATTTGGGAATCTCAATCCGGCGAGAATCAAGCCGTTGATTATCTTGGCGATAGTTAACAGGTTTAATTCGATGATCACCGTATTTGTTCGGCGCCGGCGCCAAATAATTCCTTCATCCGGATTAGCAGGGAAAAATCTCCCTTTGCCATGTAATTTCCCTGCATCAACATTTTCTGCCCGTCGGCTTTGCCTGTCATTATTTCCACCCACAAACCGAAGGGTGATTCTATAGTCAGGTCCGGATTGTCGCTGAAACCTTCTCCCGCTTGGATTTCTCCGTTCGAGATCTTAAACCAGCAGGCGCCGGACATTTCCCCGCTAAATGTGAACTGGATGGTTGCCTTTGTCTCTCCGGCGAACGCTGGATCGAACGCCCAGGACATTATCGTGGTAAAACTCTCAATTGAATCGGGACTTGGAACAAGTTTTCGTTTCTGGAATTCCTGTGGGTTGACTCCCTCAGCTACGCAGGATTTCCAGAAGATATTGGCCATTCTGGCCATTGACTCGGTATCCATGAGTGGGACTGTAATGCGTTCCACGATTTCGGGCGAGATTTTTCTGGAGGTGACCAACTGTTGACCTGCGACCGCAGTGGCTTCCAGAATAGCGTCCAGTTGTCTGGATAATCTGGGTAAAGCCATCATTTCCGCCCCCGGTCTGTATATCTCGGCAACAAGACCCTTGCCGAAAAGAAAATGTGCATAAGAAGAGAGTTGACTGAAGACCGAAGGCTCCGGAAAACCGGCTACGCTTAGCATTACGGCTCCAGGGGGAATTTGTCTCATTGGGTGAGTAGTCTTACCCCCGCGTTTCACAAAAAAAGGTTCCAGAATGGGAAGAGTTCGTTCAATGAAATTTTTCATATCTGCGTTGACTGTGAAGTGGTAAAGGGGTGTAGCGTAAACACACAAATCGGATGCCAGCCATTCGGGCAACAGTTCATTGGTCATGTCATCTTTATGGACGCATGTCCCCGGGGTCTTGGTCCAGCAGGTGAAGCAACCAATGCAATGCCTGATCTGCTTATCGCGCAAATGGACCATTTTTACTTCCGCCCCTGCTTCTTGCATTCCCTTTATCAATGAGTCCAGCATCAGGAAAGTCCGGCTTGTTTTTTCTCCCCTTGGACTTGAGTTTATTGCCATCACTTTCATTGATGTTTTCCTTTCTGTTTTAGGCAGTTCACATAAAAAAACGCCTCAACTAGCATTCCCGGAAACGGCGATTAAAGGCTGACGACATTGTGGTAATTAGCGCTTAACCCGCATGGCGGAGTCACTTTGTCGCTTTGCCGATCGAAAACGCTTTGCCGAGATTTTGACCTATGCCATAGTAGCTACGCCCGTAATCGGGCGCCCAAAGAAACGGTTTTATCTTCTCAATATCCGGTCCTTTATCGCCGAGAACCTCTTCATCTGCTTTAATGTCCAGAATCTCACCTATAAATAGAGTGTGGAGCCCCACCTTGTGACTGTGAACAAGGTTGCATTCCAAAACCAAGGGAAATTCCTTAACATAAGGAGCGTTCACCAGTTCGCTTTTCACAGGTGTCAATCCAGTGACAGCAAATTTATCCACATCTTTGCCGGACGCTATGCCTATGAAATCAGCTTCTTTGACATGTTTCTCATCTGGGACGCTGATGGTGAAGGCCTTTTGCTCCAAAAGCGACGCATAGGTATGTGTGGCCTCACGAACTGAAATAGAGACACAGGGAGGCGCACTGCAGCAAATTCCTCCCCAGGCCACTGTCATGACATTCGGTTTGCCGGTCTTGTCATAAGTCCCTACTATCAAAACCGGTGTGGGGTAGAGGATTGTTTTTGCGCCTACGGATTTCTTCATGACACTGCTCCTCTTGAATCGATATAGTTCCCGGGGTCGCTAAACGAACCTCCGGCCATTCCTATAAAACAGTTTACCTGAGAGCCATGTTGAAATCTATCGTTATTCTCTGATGTGAGATCGAGTCGGGGGCTTGAGCAGACCAGCTCAGACAACCCAAAAGTAGTGCGTACATGTTTTTTGGTCGTGCGAACCCGGGTCTAGTCTATGGAACTAACGAGCGATTCCGTGGACTCACGCTGATTCACGACTCAGAACATTTTGGTTGACGCACTGCCGGGTTGTGGAATATTGTCAAAAATTGTATTTTATCTGTCTAAGTGTTTGTAAGATCGGCAATAGAACTGATTAGAGTGATGTGGTGTCGGAACACCCATGGTTCCACTACTGAACGCCGTTCCACGAGTGCCCATATCTGCCAGGAACCTCTAAACGGCCCTTGAGCCGGATAATTCAGAATAAGGAGATAGCCCTATGCTTCAACGCTTATCGAACTCGTCATGTAGGCTTGTGCTGGTTGCCTTGCTTTTTGTGTTCTTTTGTTTCGGCGCCGGCGCCGGCCCAAGTTTTGCTCAGGAAAAAGTAATAAAGATAGGAACCCTGTTTCCTCTGACCGGTCCGGTCGCAACAGCGGGGCAGAGGTGTCAGGCGGCTGTTCAGACTGCGGCCGATATCATCAACAACAAACTCCCCGATATAAAAGTTCCTCTTGCCGACCAGGAAGGCATTCTTGGTGGACACAAGATAGTCCTGGTTCACGCCGACAGTCAGGGTAAACCGGATGTAGGCAAAGCCGAAGCAGAACGCCTTTTCAATCAGGAAGGCGTGTGGGCGATCATCGGATCATACAACAGCGCTGTGACAAAGCCTGCAAGTTTGGTGGCTGAGCGTATGAACCGCATTTTCATGTGTGGCGCATCGAGTTCCGCCGCTTTAACCCAGCGCGACATGAACTTTTTCTTCAGACTGGCGCCGACCGACGAGACCGAATCTGTCGAGTTTGTGGAAGTTCTAAAGTGGCTAAACGGGAAGAAAGACGCCAAGATTCAGACATTGGGCCTAATTTATGAAAATAGTGAATTTGGCAAACATGCTGCAGGCGAGGCAAAGAAGGCCGCCGCGGCCGCCGGGCTCAAGGTTGTAGCAGATGTTCCGTTCAGTCCGGGGGCGACAAATCTGAACAGCGAAGTTCAAACCCTTAAGAATAGCAATCCGGATGCAGTTTTTGGAGCAGTCTTGGGAGCGGACTATTCTCTCTGGATTCGAACCATGAAGCAGATGGCATGGGTTCCCAAAATTGCCATCAGCTACTGCTCAGGATACCAGGATCCCGTTATTGCAAAACAACTCGGCTCGGACGCCGATTTTTTCATGGGCTCAACAGCGTATTCTCCACAGTTTGCAGTGCTGATGCCGGCAGTCGGTGATGTGGAAAAGATTTTCAAGACCAAAACAGGCGGGGTTCCTTTTGACGGTGACAGCATTCAGGAAGCAGTCGCAATGCTCGTTTTAGCTCAGGCAATAGAAAAAACCGGTTCTCTGGACGCCGAAAAAGTGGCGGAAACCTTACACAAAAACACATGGGATTCTCCTCTTTCCCTCGGAGGCAAAGCCGCTTTCGTCAAGGGAGGACAGAACGCCAAGGCTCACAGCGTGGTGACACAACTTCAGGGTGGAGAATACAAACGAATATTCCCGGAAGAGATGGCTGATACTCAAATAGTGTTTCCCATGAAGCCCTGGAACCAGAGATAATTCAATCATCTGTCGTTTTCGCGCTTTTCAATGAACTAATCATTATTGGGCAGGGAGGCCGCAACAAAGGCGCCTTGCCCAAGCATTCTGGGCTCTGGGAAGGTCTTGCGTTAAATGGAAACATTCATTCAGGTGCTTATTGACGGCATACTCAGCGGGTTGGTTTACGCCCTGGTAGCGGCGGGGCTTTGCCTGATCTGGGGAGTTATGGATGTCATCAATTTCGCCCATGGCGAATACCTGATGGTTGCAATGTATGTGAGTTATTGGCTGGGATTTCTTGCGAACGTGGACCCACTTCTGTCAATAGTCGCCTCCGGAACTTTCATCTTTTTACTTGGCGTTCTCACCTACAAGCTGATCATAAGGTTCACTATCGGAAAGCCGGGATTGGTAGCTTTACTTGCTACATTCGGTCTTGCTGTTTTTCTGAAGAACCTGACGATGAATCAGTTTACACCCAATTTTCGTATTCTTTCCGATACATGGCTTAGTGGCAAGACCATCCATTTAGGTAATCTGATAATAGCCGTCCCGCAGTTGGCTGCCGGGATTCTTGCGCTGATAGTTGTGGCCATGCTCTATTTTATGGTGAACAACACCAAATTTGGATGGGCTGTCCAGGCCACCGCAATGGACCGTGACGCCGCTGAACTGGTAGGGATAGACACAGAGCGTATCTATGTGCTTGTTTTCGGGATTGGAGGAGCGTGCGTCGGCGTTGCAGGCGGTATCATGCCTGCTTATCTGGCTGTGCATCCGGAAGTCGGCTCCATGTTTGGGCTCATAGCCTTCATCTGTGTGGCAATGGGTGGGTTCGGAAGCATTCCAGGCGCATTTCTTTCGGGGATTCTGGTCGGTGTGGTCGAAGCGCTGGCCGGTTTCTATATCGCTCCTGTTTTTAAGTATGTGGCAGTGTTTGGTCTCTATCTGGGCGTCATATTGCTTAGGCCCAGAGGCATTTTTGGCTGGTAATTACGTGCAGTTTAAAAACTTTAAAACTCAAGATCTGATGTGGCTTGGTCTGGTGGCTTTTTTGGCTCTGTTGCCGTCTGTTCCCGGAATAGCCGGTGACTCATTCCGGTTGCACATTATCATTCTGATCCTGCTTTATGCCTCCATGTCCCAGGCGTGGAATATCATAGGCGGCTACTGTGGACAGGTTTCTTTCGGCCATTCGGTTTTTTTCGGTATAGGGGCATACGGAGCCGGGATGGCTGTTGTCACTTACGGCATTACCCCATGGCCGGGAATCATGATTGGGATGATCCTCGCCGCTGTTGTTGCGGTTGTCATCAGTTACCCGTGTTTCAAACTCAGCGGACACTATTTTGCCATTGCGACTTTTGCCATTGTGGAGATTTTCAACCGTGTCTTTTTGGTTTGGGAGTGGGTAGGAGGGGCTTTGGGGCTGGATTATCCGACAACCGGTCAAGGTCTCATCAACCTCATGTGGTACCATTCCAAAATCGGTTATTACTACGCCGCTCTTGTTATTTTCGTGATCATTTTCGGTCTGGTCCGTTGGCTTGAGAGCCATCGTTTCGGATATTACATGAGGGCGGTTCGTGAGGGTCAGGAGACTGCAGAGTCTCTCGGAGTCAACAGCACGTCGGTAAAATTGACTGCAATGGCGCTCTCCGCTGCAATGGCGGCCTTATGCGGGGCATTTTTTGCCCAGTACAATCTTCGGGTCGATCCACCAATGGTCATGTCATTGGACATGTCCATGAAATTCGTTTTGATAACCATACTTGGAGGGGCAGGCACACTGGTCGGTCCGCTTCTTGGAGCATCGGTCCTGATTCCTCTGCAAGAATACAGCCGTGCTTTCTGGGGAGGTCTGGGAGGCGGCATTGACCTGATAATTTTTGGTTTGCTCATCATACTCATGGTCGTGAAACAGCCAGACGGACTTATCGGAATAATCAGGGACATAAGGAAACTGGTTTCAGGAAAACGCAACAGAGAGGGGATATAAAAAATGAATCTCCTTGATGTACGCGAAGTGACAATGAAGTTTGGTGAACTGGTGGCAAACCGTCAGGTTAGCTTTACAGTGGAGAGTGGATCAATAGTAGGGTTAATAGGTCCTAACGGCGCCGGTAAAACAACACTTTTCAATTGTATTTCAGGGCTTTGCAAACCGACCGCAGGCAGCGTTGTTTTCAACGGGGAGAACATTACGGGATTCAAACCGTATCAAATAGCGGCTAGAGGCGCTGTCAGGACGTTTCAGGTCGTGCGCCCTCTAAAGGAAATGACCGTTTTTGACAATGTTCTGGTTGGGGCCTTTCTGAATTGTAGAGATAACAAGCATGCTTTTAGGAAGGCTGCAGAGTGCATCAAGTTGTGCAGCCTGGAATCGGTCCAGGGAAAGTTGGCCGGTGAGTTGTCCATAGGTGGCAAGAAAAGACTGGAAATGGCCAGAGCTTTAGCTACCGGACCCCGGCTTCTGATGCTGGATGAGGTCATGGCCGGTTTGACCTCGACCGAGGTCAAGGAATCAGTCGAGGTTCTGCAAAAACTGCGGCGCTCAGGGTTGACACTTATGGTTGTGGAGCATGTGCTGGACGCTATCATGCCCATAGCGGACAAAATAGTGGTGCTGGATGGGGGCGTGAAGATTGCTGAGGGTAAGCCGGAGGAGATCATAGACGATGACAATGTGATAGAGGCTTACCTGGGCGCAAAATACAGTCAGCGTTACAAACAGAAGAAGGAAGAGGTGTCAGTTGAGTGATCCTATTCTTACCGTCTCGGATTTGTACGCGGGCTATGATGGATTGCCGGTTGTTTATGGTGTTTCGCTGGACATCTTACCTGGTGAACTGGTCGCAATCGTGGGAGCAAACGGGGCAGGCAAAACCACAACCATGCGTGCCGTAAGTGGTCTGATTCATCCCCTTCAGGGCAGGATCACCTTCATGGGACAGGACATTTCCAAACTGGCCGCCCACCAGATATTGAAGCTCGGTATCAGTTATGTTCCTGAGGGTAGACGCATATTCGGAAAACTCTCCGTTAAGAAAAACCTGTATCTCGGGGCCTACACGGAAACCTCTCAGGCTGAGGTTAAACGTCGTCTGGATGAGCTATTTCATATTTTTCCTGTGTTGGGTTCTCGTGCGAATCAGATTGCTGAAACGTTAAGCGGGGGCGAACAGCAAATGCTGGCAATAGCTCGCGGTCTCATATCCCGTCCCAAACTTCTAATGCTGGACGAAATGTCTCTGGGATTGATGCCTTCCATGGTTGAAAAAATGATGGAGACTATCACTTCGATAAATAAATCAGGCGTGACCGTTCTTCTTGTGGAACAAATGGTTCAAGAGGCCCTGGAAATTGCGCACCGAGGATATGTGATCCAAAACGGAAAAATCATTCAGTCAGGTTCTTCAAACGAACTGCTGGACTCGGAACAAGTCCGCAAGGCCTACCTAGGAATGTGATTTCAGATGGTTCCCATCATTTTTCAAATGTGAGCGTCATGAAAAAGCCGATCCCCAGAGCGAGTCCGGGGATCGACCGGTCCTGGTTATTTGGATTTTTGTCTCAATTCTACCCTACGAATCTTTCCACTGACTGTTTTGGGTAATTCCTTCTGAAATTCAATTTCTCTGGGGTACTTGTAGGGGGCGGTAAGATTTTTTACAAAGTCCTGAAGTTCTTTCGCCAGTTTATCAGAAGGCTCAAAATCAGGTTTCAAGACCACAAAAGCCTTGACTATCTCGCCTCGAACCGAATCAGGTTTTGCTACCACCGCTGACTCGAGCACGGCAGGATGCTCTATGAGGGCGCTCTCGACCTCGAACGGTCCAATTCTGTAGCCAGAGCTAATGATGACGTCGTCGGCTCTTCCCACAAACCACAAATAGCCATCGGCATCCTTGTAAGCCCTGTCTCCTGTGATATACCAGTCACCCCGGTAGGTGGCCTCAGTGGCGCGTGGATTTCCCCAGTATTCCTTGAACAAGCCTATGGGTCTTTCCGGTTTAACCAGGACAGCGATGTCTCCCTCTTTATCAGGCGGCAATGGAGCGCCGTTTTCGTCAATCACCTCAATTGAAAATCCGGGAGCCGGTTTTCCCATTGAGCCGGGTTTCACTGGAGCGTCATCTACAGGGAAATTGCCTACTATCAACACAGTCTCAGTTTGACCGTATCCGTCACGAATCTGGAGTCCGGTCTGTTTTTTCCAAATATCGATGACTTCCGGATTTAATGGTTCTCCGGCTCCCACACAACTTCTGAGAAAATTCAGGTTGTATTTGGTAAGATCTTCCACCACCAGTAGCCTGTAGGCGGTTGGTGGGGCGCAAAAACTGGTTACATTGTAGCTTGACAACAGCTCAAGAGTCAGATTGGCGCTGTATTTGCCCTTGGTGTTGTGGACAAAGATTGTGGCCCCGGTGATCAGCGGGCCGAACATGCTACTCCAGGCGGCCTTGGCCCAACCTGTGTCTGACAGGTTCCAATGGAGATCCCCAGGACGTAAATCAAGCCAAAATCGCCCGGTGACGGTGTGGCCAATCGGATAACAATGGGAATGAAGGGTCATCTTTGGATTGCCTGTTGTGCCGCTTGTAAAATACAGCAGCATCGGGTCGTCTTTATGGGTTATGACTTTGTCCTTAGCATCGATTGTTTTGGCTGCTTTTGAGACGATAGATTCGTAGTTAAGCCATCCCTCTCTGTTTCCGTCTACCAGTATGAGAGAATCAATGCCGGACAAACCTTTGATGGCGCCGTCGAATTTGGAGGCGTTATCCGAATCGGTGATAACACATTTTATGTGACTAGCCTCCAGGCGATGCCGTATGTCTTTCTCCGTCAATTGTGTAGTGCCGGGAACAGCCACTATGCCGGCCTTTATCATGCCGATCATGCTTTCCCACCATTCAGGAACTCGGGACATCACTATCATGACATGGTCGCTCTTCCTCAACCCCAGTGAATTCAGAGCATTTGCAACCTGATTGGATCTATCCCGGAAATCGGCGTAGCTAAGACGCTTTTCCGGGGAATCGTCTCCTGCCCAAAGCATCATTTGTAAAGATGGGTCTTCGGCGAACCTGTCGATTACATCAAATCCAAAATTGTAATATTCCGGACTCTCAGTTTTGTATGCGCTGAATGTTTCCCCATAACTGCGCATATTGTGATCAACTTTTCCGTTTTTACCTGGCATGAGCTTCTTCTCCAAAAAATGATTATGAGCAATAAGCTAACCATGCTGTTTACAGGGCTTGAATATAACATTTGCCCTATGGCGCAATCACTCTGTTAGTTAATATGTTAATATTTTAGAACAAGGTCAAATGTTTTCTTCATATTGAACATAATGTTTCATGGATTAGAGAGGGTTATTTACTCTGGACACATTGAGGGCCCGTGTGCAATCATCAAGGTAATTGGTGGGCTTTCTGTCTTCCATGTTAACAATCATCACATGGGATGAAACAAACGACTTTTGAAAATGGTGAACAAGGAAACCTCTATGGAAAAAATATGGCTCAATTCTTATGCTCCCGGAGTTCCAGCGTCAATAGACTTTGAGGACATTCCCCTTCAGGCTGCGCTTTCCCGAACGGCTTCACGAACGCCGAATGACACTGCGCTTGTCTTTCAGGGCAAGACCATCAAATACGGGGAACTGGATCTATTGGTTTCAAAATTTGCCTCTGCATTAAAAAACATGGGAGTGGGAAGGGGAGACCGGGTTGCGCTGCTCCTACCCAATCTTCCTCAAACAGTGGTGGGAATCTACGGGGCATTCCGGATCGGGGCGGTGGCCGTGCCGAATAATCCATTATATACGGACCGGGAACTGGAGCTTCAGTTTCGAGATTCCGGCTGTAAATGGGTTATCAGTCTGGATACGCTAGTCCCAAGAGTCCTGAAACTGAAGGGATCGACCGATATTCAGCATGTCATCTCATGTCACATCAACGAGTATCTGCCTTTTCCGTTAAAACAGCTTTTCCCATACCTGAAAAAGGATTTGTACCTTGATACGAGGGGTATGGAGGGCGTACATGAATTCTCTAATCTCTTGAAAAACAATCCACCGGTTGCACAGGATTATCCTTCCAAAATGGATGACACTGCGGTGATGATTTACACGGGTGGCACGACGGGGATTTCCAAAGGAGTGGAACTGACCCACAGGAACCTCACTTCAAATTGCCAGCAGGCATGCGCATGGACCACAGGAGTAATGGACGACAAAGAGACGGTCTTGGGATGTTTGCCGTTCTTTCATTCATATGGGCTGACGGCGGCGATGAACATGTCCATTTATTATGGCTGGACAAACGTGCTCATTCCGAAGCCGGAAGCGCTTGCAATCCTGAAGGCGGTTGAAAAATACAGGGTTACATTTATTCCGGGTGTTCCAACACTATTCAATGCAATGATAAATCACCCTCAAACCGGCAAATTCAATCTGAAATCTGTCAAGGCCTGTCTGTCTGCAGCGGCCCCATTGCCTCTGGAGATAATAAAAGGTTTTCAGGCTGTTACCGGAATCCAGATTTCAGAGGCCTACGGTCTCACGGAAACCTCACCATGCACTCACGCCATACCTTTTGGTGGAAAGGTCAAGCCCGGATGCATAGGACTGCCAATCCCGAACACTGAGGCCAAACTCATGGATATTGAAGACCCTACGAAAGAGGTTCTGGAATTTGGCAAGCCTGGCGAACTTTGTGTAAAAGGCCCTCAGGTCATGAAAGGCTATCATAACAGACCCAAGGAGAGTCAGGCCGCGTTCAGGGACGGGTGGTTTTTCACAGGAGATATTGCCACGGTAGATGAAGAAGGCTACTTCACGATTGTTGATCGTAAGAAAGATATGATCATATCCGGAGGGTTCAACATATACCCCAGGGAAGTGGACGAGGTGCTGTTCGCGCACCCAAAAGTTTTAGAGGCGTGTGTCATCGGAGTGCCGGACAATCATTTCGGAGAGAGGGTAAAAGCCTACGTTGTCCTGAAGCCGGGCCAGACTGCCACCGAGCAGGAAATGATCGATTATTGCAAGGAGCGTATGGCTAATTACAAGACTCCAAAATTTGTTGAGTTTATAGATCAACTCCCAAAAAGTGAAATAGGTAAAATCCTTCGAAAGGGGCTTGTCGAGCTAGAGAAAAAAAAGGAGCGTTGATCTGCGCTCAGGACTTGAGCGTCAAAATGATTTCCAACAGCTTTCTGAGTTCATCTCCGTGATCATGCCTGGCATTCGTGCCAGGCTTTTTTTATGTTCCGATCCAAGGCCGACAATTAATCCAGTCCGAATTAGTCGATTTTTCACGACCTTCCCATTTTTTTCTTGAAGAGGTCTTGATCGAGTTGTAATATTAGCATTGCTAACTACACCTATTTAAGGTTAGCTCGACTTATCTATGTTTCGTTTTTCAGAGAAACATTTGACCCGGTCGCTTTTTTGAAAAGAGTGTATCTCTGGCATTTCATGTTCCATTTAGCACGCCTAATTGACTGTTTTAAATAGAATAAGCGGCATGTATGCTTCTGGGTTTTTCGGTTGAACAGTTTTCGGTTTCAGCAAAATCGGCGTCAATAAAATACGCCAATTTTTTGTGCTCATTTGTGTCAGTAAAACTAAAAGAAAAAATAACTGATAAGTTGTGCTAAGCTAGGTCATATGTCTTGGTATCTGTTTGTCTAAAAAGTTTCCCTAGAGCTTAAAGAGGAGGCCAAAAATGGTTTTTTTGCTCACTGGAGAAACCTGGGTCCCATCTGGGAATAGTCAGTTTAAGGTCGAGAAATGGGTCCCGCAGGAGACAGTTTTGTCATGGTCCGACAACGGAAGTGATCCTAACGGAGATTGGAGATGGCGGGTTCCCCCATACTATCGTCTCTACAAACTGGATGGGACCGAACTCATGGACACCCATGACTGGAACCACGTAGTTGGATTTCTTCAGGTGGTGTTGGGGGAGTATGCGGTTCCTCGAGACTTCGAATTGTAAGAAGAGTTCGTACGCCCCTTTATTTAACTAAAAATGGAACTATGGCGTCAAATCCCTGACGCGTTGTTTGACATCCCATCGAGATACAGTGAGGTAAGAGAATTGAAAGACTTTATTCAGTATGTGGTGGACAAAGATCCGCAAGAAAGAGAATTCCATCAGGCCGTGACGGAAGTGATTGAATCGGTGAAACCGGTGATGGATAGTAACCCCAGATTCCGCAATGCCAAGATACTGGAGCGTCTGGTGGAGCCGGAGCGGACCATTATTTTCCGCGTTCCGTGGATTGACGACAAGGGTGAGATTCAGGTCAACCGTGGTTTTCGCATCCAGATGAACAGCACTCTGGGTCCCTACAAGGGAGGAATCAGGTTCCACCCTTCCGTCAACCTTAACATCATGAAGTTCTTGGCGTTTGAGCAGGTATTCAAGAATGCGCTCACTACTTTGCCGATGGGTGGAGGCAAGGGTGGGTCTGACTTTAATCCCAAAGGGAAATCCGATATGGAAGTCATGCGTTTTTGTCAAAGCTTCATGACTGAACTTTACAGGCACATTGGTCCTGATACGGACGTTCCCGCCGGGGACATCGGGGTTGGCGCCAGGGAGATCGGATACCTGTTTGGTCATTTCAAGAGAATCTCCAACCAGGTCACTGGGGTTCTCACAGGAAAGAATCTGAATTGGGGAGGTAGTCTGATACGGCCTGAGGCTACCGGTTATGGATGTGTCTACTTTGCGGCGGAGATGCTGGCGACTCGAGGGGAAAGTCTGGAGGGCAAGACATGTCTTGTTTCGGGTTCAGGGAATGTTGCGCAATATGCCATTGAGAAATTACTGGAAGTTGGCGCCAAACCGGTTACGTTCAGTGACTCTGGGGGATACATCTACGACGAAAAAGGCATAGATCGTGAAAAACTCCAGTTCATAATGAATCTCAAGCAAGTTCGTAGAGGTAGAGTTTCTGAATATGCGGACGAATATCCAAACGCTGTTTACACCAAAACAAACGCCGGGGGAACGGACTGGCCCTGGAAGCACAAAGCTGATTGCGCATTCCCTTGCGCCACTCAAAACGAAATTGACGTGAATGACGCCGTCACGATGATCAAAAACGGGGTCAAGCTGGTGAGCGAAGGGGCAAATATGCCAACCCGCCCCGAGGCTGTGTCAACATTCCTTGACAATAATATTCTCTTTGCGCCGGGAAAGGCCGCAAACGCCGGAGGAGTGGCAGTCAGCGGGCTGGAGATGTCACAGAACAGCATGCGCCTTTCATGGCCCCGAGAGGAAGTCGATCAACGGCTCAAGACCATTATGAAAACAATACATAAAACCTGTCTGGATGCGTCTCACCAATATGGCACAAATGGCAACTATGTCAGAGGCGCCAACATAGCCGGTTTTTCAAAAGTTGTGGAAGCTATGCTTGATCAAGGGGTCATCTAGTCTTCATAAGTCAACGGAGTTCGTGAAATATGCGAGGGTAAAATCGGCTGAGATTTTACCCTCGTTTTTTCATTGGCTTTATGGTCGATATTGCGTGCTCTTGCGTGTAACCCAGAAAACAGATTCAATTCCAGGCACAAAATTTGTGGAAAACGCTACTGAATTTCTTTTTAGAAGTTCAGCGATGCAAAGTGGGTCTGGAATTACGATCATTCGACATGGTAAACCCATGAACCCCGGCCGTGATGAGTGAACCTGCAGCATTGTGACGAAGACCTGTTAAATAATAGTAAAATCGTCTGTTTATGGTAGTTTGAGGTTTCGGATTATCAGCTTGACACTACCATGACCACGGAATAAACTGCAACATCCGCAATCTCAGGGGGTATTATGATGCGACGCATGCTTATAATTTTGTCTCTGGTTCTTATAACATTGATTTGTGTTTTTGGGCCAGATGTCTCTAATGCGCAGTCACAACCTTTTCCCAGTCGTCAGTTGAGTTATTTGATTCCGTTTGACCCCGGAGGTCAATCCGACGTGGAAGCTCGCAGGCAGCAGCCTCACCTGTCACGCATACTGGGTCAACAGGTAGTCATTGATTATAAAGTCGGAGGAGGTGGAGCGCTAGGATGGAGAGAGTTGGTGAAGGGAAAGCCTGACGGCTATCTTTTTGCAGGTTTCAACATTCCTCATGTCATTCTACAGCCTCTCCAGCAAGATGTGGGATACAAGACTGAACAACTGGTTCCCGTGGCATTATTCCAGAAAACTCCGGTGGGGCTCGCTGTGCCGCTCAACAGTCCCTACAAAACTCTGAAAGAATTTATAGACGCTGCCAAGAAAGAGCCTGGAAAGTTGACGGTTGGCGGATCGTCCTTTTTTTCAGGCCCTCATTTTGCCGTGATGCTTCTGGACAAGCTGGCTGGAGTCACATTGGGTTACGTTCCTTTTACCGGATCGGCTCCCCAGATTACTGCATTGCTCGGAGGCCACACGGACGCCGGGATGACTTTTTCAAATGACCTGGTTCGTTTCAAGGATAAGCTGAAGATACTTGCGCTTGCTACGGTTGAACGCATGAGCGAGTTTCCTGAAGTGCCAACGTTTCAGGAACTGGGCTATGACATAGTCGAAGCAGTTGACAGAGGCGTGATTGTCCCGCCCAACACTTCCAAAGAGGTCATAAAGAAACTTGAAGACGCTTTTCTGGAGATAGCCGCGAACCCTGAAATCAAGGCTGAAATGATTAAACAGGGGTTCATTCCCATATCCATGGGCTCTGCTGATTCGAAAATTTATCTGGACAAGCTGACCGATCAATACAGAACCTTGTTCAAGGAGATTGAGGCGGCCAAAAAATAGACCGATACCAACAACATGAGATGTTTAATCAGTCTATGGAAAGGGTAGCGGAGCCATGACCTCACAAAGAACAGCGGACATTATCAGTGGCATTTTTCTTGCCATGGTCGGGATAGTCATTGTTTTTGCAGCTTTTCAGATTAAATCCGTATTTGGAGAGAGGCTTCCCCCCAGGACGTTACCCTTAATACTTGGGTCTATCACTATTGTTACGGGAATTCTGCTTAGCGTGCGAGCCTACTTTTTTAAAGGCCAGGAAATGTTTGTTGAATGGCCGGATCGGGAAGGGTGGGCTCGCCTCATCGTAACTATTGTTTTTCTGACAGGCTACCTCATGCTGATAGAAATTCTGGGAATTTCAGTAGCCAGTTTTATATTCTCATTTTCCCTGATTTACTATCTGGACGGCAGAGTTTTACGGGCTTTCTGCGTCAGCGTTCCTACCGCAGTAGTAATCCAGTTGCTTTTTGTAAAATTCCTTCAACTTTCATTTCCTCCCGCTTTTTGGAATCAACATTAGGAAGCGGTCCATGCGGTGGATATCGGCATGAATTTTTCCTTGGAATATTTAGTTCAGGGGTTTGCATCCGCTTTAGGGGCCGGTAATCTATTTTGGGCCTTTTTGGGATGCGCCATCGGGACTTTGGTTGGTGTGCTCCCTGGTATAGGACCATCGTCGGCGATAGCCATTCTTATTCCACTAACTACAATGTTGTCGCCCACTTCGGCCATTATCATGATGGCTGCCATTTACTACGGAGCCATGTATGGTGGATCGACGACAGCCATAGTGGTGAATATACCGGGTGAAGCCTCATCTGTTCCCACTGCCCTCGACGGGTATGAGTTGGCAAAGCAGGGCAAGGCAGGGCCTGCGCTGGCCATCTCCGCCATCTCTTCATTCGTTGCAGGAACCCTAAGCCTTGTCGGGCTGACTTTTTTTGCTCCAGTGCTGTCAGAATTTGCCTTGATGTTTGGCCCGCCGGAATATTTTGCCCTGATGTTCATGGGGCTCAGCCTGGTCATAAGTCTCTCCGGTCAGGCCCTCCTCAAGGGTATGATAGGAGCCTGCATAGGTCTTGTGATTTCCTTGATTGGGCAAAACCCGGTGACCGGAGCGGCAAGACTGACTTTTGGCATTCCGGATTTGATGGCCGGGGTAAACTTTATTAGTGTGATCATAGGCCTGTTCGCCTTGGGAGAAGTCTTCTCAAATGTTGAGAAGAAGATCACCCTTATCCTGGACAAGAAAAAAATCGATTGGATGCCCACCATGGCGGACATCAGACGTTGTTGGGGAGCGATGATCCGGTCTAGTTTCGTTGGTTTTTTTATGGGACTCTTGCCTGGGTGCGCCCCGGCAGTAACGACCTTCGTAGCTTACGACATTGAAAGAAGGGTTTCCAAGCATCCTGAGCAATTCGGGAAAGGCGCCCTGGAGGGGGTGGCTGCCCCGGAAGGCGCAAATAACGCTACCTGCAGTGGCGGATTTGTGCCTCTTTTTGCCTTTGGTCTACCAACAGGACCTGCTTTGGCTGTTCTGTTGGGTGGGTTCATGATGTATGGTTTACAGCCGGGGCCACTATTGTTCAAGGAACAGCCTGAATTTGTGTGGGCTGTCATAGCAAGTATGTACATAGGCAATGTGATGTGCCTGGTTCTAAATCTCCCTCTGGTAGGGATGTGGGCCAGGATCGCCCTGATTCCTTTTCCTGTGCTTGGACCACTGATCATAATTTTTTCAATAATTGGGGCCTATTCTATCCGGTTCCTGATGTTTGACGTATGGGTGGCTTTAATTTTTGGGGTCGTAGGCTACCTGATGCGTAAACTCAAATTTCCTCTGGCCCCTATGGTTTTAGCTACCGTTCTGGCCCAAATGCTTGAAACATCGTTATCTCAGTCCTTGGTCATTTCCCGTGGATCCGCGAGCATCTTTTTTACACGTCCAATAGCGGCTGTTTTCATGACTTTGGCCTTCATGAGTATCATCCGTGGGTTTTGGGTCCAACTAAAATACAGGAGGCCGGAAGCGTTAGTTGAGAGTGACGACTAGACGGAATAGCCTGGCAGAAGTCCTGAAGTGTAAAAAATGGGAGTTCAATTATTAAAATACCAGAAATTCAAGAAGTGATAACATCTTCTCCGAAAAGTCCGCTCGTTTCATCAACCCAACAGAGGGCAATCACTTGGAAACGAGCGGATTTCTTTTTGGTATCATCCTTTAATTCGAAGATACCATTTTGTGATTTCTTCAATTACTGCGGGAACGATGGCCAGACCGATCACAACCTGCCATTCCGTCCAACTTAGCGGTTGGGTGTTAAAGATGGGATTCAGGAAGGGAACGATCACCGTCATCACGAGAAGTGTCACTGACAGAGCGACTGCATAAACCATGTAGGTGTTGGAAAACGGTCCAATCTCAAAAATGGAGAGTCTCTCAGACCTCACGGTAAAAGCTCGAAAAAGCTCACATAAAGACAGAGTGACAAAGGCCATTGTCTCGGCGGTTTGAATGTTCACGCCGGTCCAGTCATGATGGAAGGCAAATGACAGCGCATTGACATCTGTGGGAATTGAGCCTGCGGCCTGAAGCGTCCAGATGAGACCTATGGCAAAAGCTCCCAAGGTGGCCCCTGTCTGCGCTATTGCCTGCACGAAGATTCCCAAGCGCATGGGACCGTGGATAATGGGCTCGGTTTTTGGTCGTGGCGGACGTTTCATAACGTCCGGGTCACCCTTTTCCATGGCCAAAGCGAGCGCTGGGGCGCCGTCCGTGACCATGTTCAACCACAAGAGCTGGATGGCGGTTAGCGGGCTAGGTAAAGCAAAGAGTGTCGGTATGAAGATTATCAATATTTCCGCGACATTGGATGAAAGCAGAAAGAATACAAATTTTCTGATGTTGGCATAAATAATACGGCCCTGTTCAACTGCGGCCACTATGCTGACGTAGTTGTCGTCGGTCAGGACCATATCAGCGGTTTCTTTGGCAACATCCGTGCCTGTAATACCCATGGCAATGCCGATGTCGGATCTCTTTAGAGCAGGAGCGTCGTTGACTCCGTCACCCGTCATGGCTACTACTTCGCCCTTCTGCTTGAGTCCATCCACAATTAGCATTTTATGTTCTGGGTTCACTCTGGCGAAGACATCCGTGTGGTTGAGAGTCTCCTGCAACCCTGGAGCGTCGAGCCTGTCAAGTTGAGCGCCAGACATGACATTATGACCAGGTTCGATCAATCCGATCGAACGACCTATGGCTGCGGCCGTGTCAGGATAATCACCCGTAATCATGATGGTTCGGATTCCGGCCTTACGGGCTTTATCCACGGCGGGTATGACCTCGGGCCGAGCCGGGTCTATGATGCCAAACAGCCCGAGAAAAATCAGTGAATGCTCTATGGCTTCCGCTGAGGCCTCCTCAGGTGGGGTTTTATCCACCCTGTAAGAGACGGATAATACCCTTAGCGCCTCTCTGGCCATAGACTCGTTGGCTAGCGTTATTTTTTGACGAATTTCATCGGTCAACGGAATAGGGTCGCCATTTACTTTTTGATAATGGGTGCATAACTGCATGATGACATCGGGAGCGCCCTTGCAGGTAGCCACATATAGTCTTTCCGGCTTGTCGGCCAAATTGCCGAAACTGCCCGTGGTCTCATCAACTTCTCCAACATTCTGAACCGTGGACATACATTTTCGTTCTGAGTCAAAGGGCACTTCGCAAATTCGAGGGTAGGCTTTTTCAAGATTCGTTCTGTGGGCCCCAGCTTTGGCCGCCACCACGACTAAAGCGCCCTCCGTAGGGTCACCTATTACGCGGTAATCTGATTCTTCCGAGACTTCAAGATATGCGTCAGAGCACAAAACCACCGAATGCAAAGCCGAAATTGCCCCCGGATAATCGGCCATGTTTACCTTGACGCCACCGAGGGTGAACTCTCCAACGGGTGTATAACCTTCTCCGGAAACCTCAAAATTGTGATCATCGACCCACAATTTGACGACAGTCATCTGGTTTTGAGTCAACGTTCCCGTTTTGTCCGAACAAATCACACTGGCCGAACCGAGGGTTTCAACCGCCGCCAATCTACGGATGAGGGCATGACGTTTTATCATTTCCCTCATGCCTAGCGCCAGGGTGATTGTTACAACCGCAGGGAGACCCTCCGGAACGGCAGCAATCGCCAAGCTGACCGCAATCATGAACAATTCCGTCAATTCTCCGGAAAAGTGTTGTAAATAAACTAAAAAGCCCCCATCTGGAGCTGTAATCATGCTTAGTTTTGTCTGATTGAACAAGGCCACAATGAAAACTAATCCGCAGATCGCCAGAGCGCCGTAACCCAATTGTCGGCCAAGCTGGTCCAATCGTTGCTGCAATGGAGTGGGCTCAGCTTCCAACGTTTGTAGCATTTCAGCAATCAAACCCATTTGAGTGTGCATCCCGGTGGCTACAACTATCCCACTTCCACGCCCGTAGGTGATCAGTGTTCCCATGAATGCGGTGTTGTGGCGGTCTCCCAGAGGTATGTCCTCTCCCAGGAAAACATGAGCGCTTTTCTCAACAGGCACCGATTCTCCCGTCAACGCCGCTTCCTCTATTCGAAGATTGACCGTTTCCACAAGTCTTAGGTCAGCAGGAACGTAATTACCAGCCTCAAGAATGACCAAATCGCCCGGAACCAGTTCCGAACTGGGGATCACCAATCTAACGCCACCACGAACGACAGTGGCGTTCGGCGCCGACATCTTTTTTAGGGCTGCCAACGCTTCTTCAGCCTTGGATTCCTGAATGACTCCAATGATTGCATTTAGCAAGACGATGGCCATTATCACTATGGCCTCGATATAATCACCCAACAAGGCCGATATGACGCTAGCAACAATGAGCATTATCACCAGAAAACTCTGAAACTGTGCAAGGAGGAGCTTCCAGAAAGGAGGCCTGGGGGCTTCACGTAGCTCATTGGGCCCTATTTCTTCGAGTCTCTGCTTTGCATTTTGAGGAGTAAGTCCTAACACCAGATGGGCCGATAGCCGGTCGGCCACTGTCTGGGCAGAATGGCTGTGCCAAGCCTCTTTAGTAAAAAGGGGTTTAGCCGCGTCCTTTTGTTCTGTCATGTTTAAATCCTTTTCTGAGCTAAACGATTCAAAGAGTTATCGATTATAAGACAGCATAATTAGCGTCCATGAGTTCAAATGCGCAATAACATCCGATCAATTCTTACATTAGAACCAATAAATAAATCGCGTGAAGTTAAGTAGTTCTAATTTTTTTATACCACAGTAACATCTTGTGGTGAAAGTCATAATTACAGCCTGATCATCTTACCACAGTGCACAGGCCAAGAAAATTAAATGTTTTAATTGGATGTCGGGATGATGCCCCAAAAAATACAATTTTTGGGAAAACCTATCATTCTCACTATGAGCTTTCCAGTTTTTGATGTAGATTTAAATAGTAACAATTCTTTGACGGCTCAAATTCATGGATCATATCTAAATAACCCAGTCCATTAGACCGTTGGTGTCCGAGAGCCCCAATGCAAGACCTTTCTAAATACAGGCTTGTTGAAAAATTGTCTGAAAATGGCGTTTCTTTCATTTTTAGGGCGGTGAGGCTTGAAGACAACAAGGCGGTGGTTGTAAAAACGCGACGCGATGATGGCTCTCAGAAGCAACTTGTTGATCTTGAGCACGAATACGCGATCATCAAGCGTCTTGAACACTGTTCAGGCGTAATCAGGGCTTATGCCTTTGAAAGATTCGATGACCATCCTGTGATCATTCTTGAGGACATTGGAGGCGAGTCCCTTGAGAAGATGTTGGAAAAGCGGAAGCCCAATCTTGAGGAATGCCTCAGAATTGCCATAAACATAACTAGCTGCATCAGTCAAATACATTCGACGGGGATAATACATCGAAACCTGAATCCGTCAAACATCCTGGTCAACGGAAATTCAGGTCAAGTGAAAATAATAGATTTTGGACTAGCCTCAGAAACCTCGAATGATGGTGGGCCTACCAAGCTTTCCACCGGTTTGGTTGGAGCGTTGGCCTATATCTCGCCCGAGTGCACAGGCAGACTGAATTTGAAAGTCGATTACAGGAGTGACTATTATTCTCTTGGAATTACTTTATATGACCTGTTTACCGGAAGGCTTCCATTTGAGTCAACGGACCCCTTGGAGCTGGTTCACTGCCACATTGCAAGCAAGCCACTTTCTCCCACTTTGTTGAACCCGGACGTTCCTGATGTCATTTCGGATATCATACTCAGGCTGATCGAGAAAAAACCTGAAAATCGCTATCAGAGCGCCTTCGGGATCATAATGGACCTGGAATTGTGTTTGGATCGGTTAATAGCCACAGGACAGATTGAGCCTTTTGACATCTGCCTCAGAGATGTGCCGGAAAAACTTGTAATTTCCAGCAGAATTTACGGAAGAAGAAAAGAGAGCGCTTCCATCCTGGACGCCTTTGACAGAACTCGCGCCGGTGGCAAGGAACTGGTGATGGTATCTGGAAGAGGCGGGATAGGTAAAACCTCTCTTGTCAACGGACTGCAAGGAATCATATCAGGTCGCAGGGGATATTTTGTTTCTGGGAAATTTGATCAGCTACACAGGAATATTCTAGATAATGCGGTCTTGTACCCGTTTCGGGAGCTTGTTAATCAACTCCTTTCTGAAAGCGATGAAAAGCTGGCCCAATGGAGAAATCAGTTCATGGAAGCCCTGGCTCCAAACTGCCAGGTCATGATCGACATAATTCCTGAGCTAGAGTTGATAATAGGTCCTCAACCTCCGGCGCTCAAGCTTGAGCCCATGGAATCGGAAAACCGGTTCAAGCTGGAATTTCAAAATTTTTTGAGTGTTTTTTGCCGATCAGAGCACCCAATAACGTTGTTCCTGGATGACGTTCAATGGGCCGACGTCTTTTCTCTCAAGCTTCTCGAATTCATGCTCACTGATCAGGATACAAAATTTATCCTGGTCATTGTCTCTTACCGCGATGAAGAAGTAGACCTGTCACATCCGTTCATGAGCACCCTGGAGGCGCTACAGAAGCATGGCATACGTACAGATTCCATACAATTAGGTCCCCTGGAAATCGAACATTCCACCGAACTGGTGGCCGACACTCTCAGGACTCAACGGAAAGCCGTTTCCGAATTGGCCGGCCTGATACATCACAAGACTCAGGGAAATCCCTTTTTTCTCAAAGAGTTTCTGAAGTCTATGTATGAGGAGAAAATCGTAGAATTCGATTATTTTTCAGGATCATGGAAATGGGATGCTTCCAGGATAGTGGGCCGCGACGTCACAAAGAATGTAGTGGCGCTGCTCGAGGACAGAATCTCCAGGCTGCCTGCGTTTTGCAGGAATTTGATCAAGGTGGGGGCTTGCATAGGAAACAAATTCGATCTTGATTCACTTTCATGGTTTTTCAACGAGCCCGCCGATGTTGTCGAGCGGCAGCTGAGCCATGCAGTAAATGAAGGATTGATATACTCATTCAATGATGGTTACAGCCTGTCGGAACGCACACCCAAACATGATCTGGATCGGCATTCTGTAGAATACAAATTTGCGCATGATAGAATTCAGCAAACATGCTACTCGTTGATTTCTGACGATGAAAAGCCATCTTTTCACCGAAAGCTGGGGTTGGCTATACTCAACAACACCTCTGCAAATCAAATCGAGGGACGTTTATTTGAAATAGTAACTCACCTCAACCTGGCCACGGATCCCTTTGATTCCAGTGAGGACAGGGTCTATCTTGCCGAACTCAATCTTCGGGCCGGTAAGAAAGCCAAACAGTCAATAGCTTATGAGATAGCTTTATATCATTTTCGGTTAGGCGCAGCGTTGTTGGGGGACTCAGGTTGGAACACTAATTATGAGTTGAAACTTGAACTTCTTGTGGAAGCCACGGTGGCATGTTTTTTGACGGCAAAATTTGATGAAATGGACGAGCTGGGCGCTGAGGTAGTTAAACATGGACGAACTCTGCTCGACACAATAAAGGTTTACGAAGTTCAGATTCAGGCCCATATCGCTCAAAACGCCAGATTAATGGCTGTCAGAACAGCCTTGCCTGTCCTTCGCCTACTCGGTCAGAAATTTCCGGACGAACCTTCCAGAATCAATGTTCTCAAGGAAATGCTTAAAACCCGGATCATTCTGTTTGGACATGAAATTGATTCATTGTCGGAATTACCGCGAATGACTAATCCGGAAAATCTGGCAACCATGAGATTACTGAGAAACGTAATTTCGGCAGCCTACACAGTGGCGCCTGAACTGTTTGCCCTGATGATATTCAGAATGGTTCAATTATCGGTAAAATCGGGGCTTGCCAAAGAATCAGCTCTCGCTTTCGCCGCCTACGCCATGGTTATAATGGCCATAATGGATGATGTCGATCTATGCCTGAAGTATGGCGAACTGGCATTAAAAATGGCTAGGAACGAATATTTTCTGGAGGATCAGACTCGAGTCACTTTTGTTGTTTATTCATTCATAAAGACGAGAAATTCGGCCTTACGTGATGGTTTTAAACCTCTACTGGACAACTACCACGTTGGGCGAGAGTTAGGAGATTTTGAGTACGCTGCGGTTAGCGCAGCATTTTATTGCACACATTCTTATGGAGCCGGCAGCCATCTACCGGAACTCGAGAAAGAAGTTTCAAAACTGGCAAGATCGATTGGCAAAATGAATCAGGATACCACCAAATTTCTGGTGGAGGTATATCATCAAGAAATCCTGAACATGATGGAGCCAACGGAAGACCCTTGTCTGCTTCGGGGTAAGGCGTGCGATGAAGCCACCATGTTGCCGGTTTTGACGGAAGCTAGGGAGAATTCCATCATATGCGCTATCCACGTCCAGAAACTTCGCTTATGCTACCTTTTCAGGGATTACAAAACGGCTTTTGAAAATTATGAAAAGGCCAAACGTCATTTAGAGGGCGCCAAAGGCTCCATGCTGGCGCCGATCATTTTCTTCTACGGCTCTCTCGCGGGACTTGGACTATTTGAGAATCTCGACAGAAGGCAACGGAAGCTGACGCTGAAAGAAGTTTCGCTCAACCAGAGAGCGCTTCAAAAATGGGCCTCAAGGGCTCCAATGAATTTTATGCATAAATTTCATCTTGTTGAAGCGGAACGTTTAAAGTGTTTAAAACGTTATGATAGGGCGATTGATCATTATGAAACGGCCATTCAGATGGCTGGAGCCAATGGCTACGTTAATGAAGAGGCGCTAGCCAATGAGAGAGCCGCCATGTTGTTTCTGACCCTGAACAAGCGTAGCCAGGCTAAATATTATGTTCAGGAGAGTGTTGGCTGTTATTTGAAATGGGGTGCGTTTGCCAAGGTAAAAGACTTGACGGAAAAATATTCAGACCTGCTTGGAACGGACCAGCGTTGGGCTCTGAAGAACCCGGAAAACACTCCTACCCAGGAAAAAGAGCATGACATAGATCTTGAGGCGGTAATCAGAGCCTCCCAAAACATATCGGGAGAAATCGTCTTTGAGCGTCTTCTTGAAAAATTGATGAACATAGTTATCCAGATCGGTGGAGCTGAAAAGGCTCTGTTGCTAATGGAAGCCGAGGGCGCTCAGCAAGTAAAAGCCAGCGCTTTCAGCAACCAGGATGCCGACATGGTTCAAAAGGTTGCGTATAGAGGATTCAGGCTGGAATTCTCAGAAGCTATTGTAAACTATGTCTCCAGGACAAAGAAGCCGATCATACTTGATGACGCCACAAATGATCACAGGTTCGCCAATGATCGTTACGTGAAATTCAAACTCCCCAAGTCTGTTTGCTGCATCCCTGTGGTTCGTGGGGGAGAATTGACAGGCATCCTGTACATGGAAAATAACCAGTCTGAAGGCGTGTTCACGCCCAATGGCCTGGAAATGTTGAATGTTTTGGCGTCTCAGGCTGCCACTTCCATTCAGAACGCGGTCCTTTACCGGGACCTGGATGAAACGGCGCGAAGGTACCAGTCCCTGATTCAAAACGCTCAGGAAGCCATATTCATCACCGATGAACGTAGGGTAAAGTTCTGCAATCCCAAGATGGCTGAACTGAGCGGTTACAGCGCTGAAGCGCTGATTGATAGAAATATGACCGACCTGGTGTTTGCAGATGACCAGAACATATTCCTGGAACAACAGGATCAGAGTCTGCACTCTTCCCCTGAGCCTTTTATCAGAAGGTTCAGAATCATTCGAAAAGACCAATCTATAATATGGGCCCAAAACAACTCGGTATTGATTCTCTGGGACGGGAAACCTTCAGTGCTTAATTTTCTGACAGATATCACCCAGATAAAACTCGCCGGAGATTTACAGATCAGGACTGAACGACTCAAAGCTATTGGCGAATTAGCTTCAGGGGTAGCCCACAACTTCAACAACCTCCTTCAAATACTGCTCGGGGGAGTCGAGCTGTCCCTAATGGACTTAGAGTCCGGAAAGATTTCTAAAGTCCAGAGTTCTCTCGAACAGATAAGAAACTCCATAAAGCTTGGGTCTGAAACTGTTAAACGCCTGCAAAGTTTTGCCGGGATCAGATCGCCAAATCTGACCAGCGATCCAAAGGTCTTTGATATATCGGACTCCTTGAGGCAGGCCTTTGACATAACAAGGCCGTTATGGAAAACCAGCCTCGAGAGGAATGACGTAAGCGTGACGGTGAAACTGGAAACGGCGCCGGAATGTTTTGTACATGGCAATGAAAGTGAATTTTTTGAGGTATTCATCAACCTTATAAAGAACGCCGTGGAGGCAATGCCCAACGGTGGAATGATCACGGCCTCCAGCGAGATTCTGGACAAGTCAGTGCTGATAAGAATTCAGGACACAGGAAAAGGAATTCCGGATCATGACCTGGAAAAAATGTTTGAACCATTCTGGTCTAGTAAAGGGGCTGCCGGCACCGGCTTAGGGCTGTCGGTAAGCAGAAACATAGTAATAGCGCATGGAGGCTCTATTTCTGCCGAGAGCAAGTTAGGTAGAGGAACGTCGTTTATCATCCGGGTCCCTCTGGCGGAAGCCGGGCTAGAGAAGATTGGAGACTACAGCGATGAAATCAAAACAGGACCGTTAACTGTCCTGGTAATAGACGATTCCAGACCTATAGTCACACTTCTGGAAGATTTGCTGACGGCTTATGGACAGACCGTTTTAGGGGCCTGTTCCGGAGTAGAGGGCGTCAGGCTCTTTGATGACAATCACGTTGACCTAGTCATCTGCGATCTAGGAATGCCTGATATGAGTGGCTGGGAAGTGGGTAGAAAGATTATTTCAATCAGCGCTCAGCGGGGAGTTTCCAAACCTCCATTTTTGCTGCTTACCGGTTGGGGAGGCCAAACACTTGAACATTCAAGACTGAAGGAATCGGGAGTAGATGGTGTGATGGAAAAACCAATCGATGCCAAAAGATTGTTCGGACTTCTGCAAAAAGTAACCCACAGGTCCTTGTCCAACGAGAATTCGTGATGTCATTTTCTCAAAACTCTCCGCTTTAATCGAATCCTGGGGCTATGTCTGGTGTGGGATGTCGCCCTGTTTACCCCTGACCATATATCAATTCAAATTCCTGTTTCTTTTGTCCGTGACAGGGCGTTTTCTGAATTGAGCTTTTAGAGCGCCTTCATGACCAAGCCTCTTTTCAGGATGCTGCGGCTTCTTTTTATTTCCTCCGGTTTCATGAAAGTTTCAGGCAGGTTGGGGGATTGTCTACCTAGCGACACATACTTTCCCCATGAGGTGGGATTGTATGGCACGGTATCGATATCGGTTATTCCTAATCCTCTTAAGAAATCAGCTATTCCCAACATGTTATGTTCGGTGTCCGTCAATCCGGGTATAAGAGGGATACGGGGTTGCACGATGATGTTTTTCTCAGTGCTGAGTCGCTGAAAGTTGAAAAGAATTCGTTGGTTAGTTTTTCCGCAGTATTTATGGTGCGTTACAGCATTAGCAAATTTTAAGTCATAATATACCGTGTCAAGATAACCAAGCGCTAGTTCTCTGAATTTCTCATAATCAAAATGTCCTGAAGTCTCCATTAGAATGTGAATGTCTCTCTTTTTCAGCTCAATCAACAGACAGTTAAGATACTCGGGGAAAAGCCCGCACTCTCCTCCTGATAACGTTACCCCACCGCCGGAATTCCTGTAATATTCAATGTCCCGAACAAGCAGGTCCGTTAGCGCCTCTATGGAGTATTGTTTGCCGAACATGTGAAGAGCGCCTGAAGGGCATTCTTCGACACATCTGCCACATGTGTTGCACTTTTCTCGTAAAAGCGGGTGGTCAAGTCCGAGATCGATTGCATTTTCGGGGCAAACTGTCACACATGCGCCGCACTTGACGCATTTTCGCCCTAGAAAGGCAATCTCCGGTCCGGTATTTTGAGTTTCCGGGTTATGGCAAAAGACACACCTGAGGGGACATCCTTTGAAAAAGACTACACTCCTGATTCCCGGACCGTCATGCAGACTGAACCTGGCCACATCCACAATAAATGGGGTTATGGTCACTGATTGTTACTCTGACGAACCCTTGATCATGCCGGCAGCGGTATTCCAAGTCTGGTTCCTACCAGGTCCTTGACTAAAAAGCCAAATCGGTAAAGGTAATTAAGGTTTCCATAAACCTGAGTGTCGTTTGCCATCATGGCGTCTACCACGCCGCCACCGCCCGACATCATCAATCGCCATAGAGCGTTCACGTCCTTGAACACAACCTTTAGATCCCAATTCGGGGCAGCGGAAGAGTTGATCTCCATGGTACCATTGTGAAATTTTGCCGTGGCCTGCACCCCGCCATCCTGAGTCACAAAAACATAAACGGCTTCGAAGTTTTCTATATTTTTGCGAAAGCCATGGAGTCCAAAAACAACAAGAATGTCATCGTCCGATCTTTCGACAACCCACTGCATGAACTCAAGGAAGGTCTCCAGGGAAATGTCCAATAGATTGCATTTTAACCAGTTTATCATAGAAATTGGATTCATCGTTACCACCTCAGGAATTGAGAACTTTCATGACTCAGTCATCCATGTCTTCACGAAGCCCACATGGATTGGAGTAACCGTTGGAAACAACATACTCTGTTCTAGCCAGAATCTCGCGTTGCATTTCAGAGTTTAAATCCACGAAATAAGCCGAATAACCCGACACCCTTACCAGCAAGTCACTGTGTTTTTCAGGTCTCAGCATGGCCTTTTTCAGCTTGTCGCCGCTTCTGACAATGAACTGGATTTGTAATCCACCGGTTTTTTCCTTCGAATTTTTTCCAAAAAAGGTATCTATTGCGGCGGCGAGATTTTTGGACATCAGATGCGCATCACTTTCAGGAAACAATTTTATGTTGAGAGCCGCTCCACTTGAGAGCGCCTTGGGGGGCAATTTGGATATGGAGTTGAGACTTTTAGTCAAATAATTCGATACATTGGATACAGGAGTTATTCCACTGGCAAAGCTTTCCTTAGCCAAACGTCCGTTTGGAAGACTTGGCATGAACACGCCCATACCGGCATGAAAAGTCATTGTCCAGTATCCCACACGATAATTGGAGTCACGATAATTCGTGATTTCTTTAAATTTGTTGTCCAGTAGCTCCACGACATCCACGGCTATTTTGTCGGCGAACGGGTCATCATTTCCGAATTTAGGAGTTTGATCAGGGTTTTTAAACAAAGCCCACATTGCCGCATGTTCCCTGCCCTGGAAATTGTCTCTGAGGGCTCTCAACAACCTGGAAAAAGAATAGTTACCCTTTTGGAAAACCCATTTCTTTATTGCGCTGATGGAGTCCACCACGTCGGCAAGCCCGATTATAGTGGCTCCGGAGAAGTTGATTTTAGCTCCACCCTGGGTAACATCCTGGCCTTTTTCTGATGGTCCTTCAAAAAATGTGGATAGTATGGGGGTAGGATAAAAGTCCTGATGGACTCGTCCGAGTTGGTTATTGAGAGTTGTGGCGCGATGGATTAACCAAGATGTCTGAGTTTCGAAGGCCTCCCAGAAATCAGAAAACTTTTTGAAATCAGAAGGGTTCCCTGATGGGGCACTTATTTTTGTCGTGCCGGTATGACGGTGCTTACCGTTAAAAAGTGTCAACTCCAGAGCAGAAGCAAGGTTGAGTATCACTGCTGCGTTATGTCCGAAAGTCCGTCCTGCGCTCACCGGTTCCACACAACCCACGATTCCGTAATCACGGGCATCCTCTACTTCGTCGCCCTTCGAACACAGGGCTTCTATAATCGCTTTGTCGTTGTAGATGGCCGGAATAGCGCCAGTGTCTATGTTAGCCCTAGTCAATCGTTCGATGTAATCCGGCGGATTTTTTTCAGGGTGGTATCGTGCCGCAAGATTGGGGTCCCTTAGTTTCACCAAAGACGCCGCTTTTAGCATAAGGTAAGTGACGTTGTTTACCGCATCGTTGCCTTTCCTGTCCACTCCACCGATGGTAACGGCCTGGTTGGAGCCTGTTCCACCGAAAAGTTTCTCTCCGGCCTCGAGCATGGTGGGAACGTGATCACCGATTTTTAACCAGAAATAGCACAGAAGCTCAGTGACAGTGTGATCAAATTCTTCTTTGTTCTGAGAGTCGGATCCGTTGAGATCCCTGCAATAATACGGATAAAGTAATTGATCGAGTCGGCCCAGACTGAGCCCGATGTTTGGACTTTCCAGATGCAACGCTGTCCAGCATATCCAGATTGTGGTCAAGGCCTCTCTGAAAGTTGTGGCTTTCGATTCTGGAACACGGTCATAAATCTCGGCTATTTCCAGTAGCTTTCTCTTCTTGTTGGGGTCATGCTCAACTTCTGACAGTCTATGAGCTTCAACGGACAATTTCTTCGAGTATTCTATGATCCCGTGCAGGATTTCTATACTTGACTGATGAAAATCGGCTTTTTGCGGGTCAGTCTCTTTTTTCTTTCTGGTTTCAGCCCGGTTGATCATTTCGGCCAACCCCAGGCCTAACGCTTCCGAAAAACTTGGGATGCAGTGAGAAATGCAAATAGCTTTGGCATTCAAAAAGAAAACGACATTCTGGAGAAGTTTCATTTCATCCGGATAGTCAGTCACTATCGGATCATGAAACTGGTTTTCATAATACCTGCGCCTGGTAATTTCCCACACGGTCTTTTCCATCCAATGCGGGAAAATCTTGTGATTCAGTTTTTCTGCATCTTTTGGACTGAGGTAAAATGGATTGGGTCTGCGATCAAAAACTGTGTTAAGTTCAGGCCACATGACCAGCCCAAAAAGTTCAGGGTAAAGTATTACTCCCTTGAATTTGCTCGTGGTGGACCCGGCAAAAGGAGACAGGTCCACAAAAGGGAACCTTTGGTAATCATCCTTGTTCTTGTCAGGGGCGCTGGAATGTCTTACAATCGGCTGTCTCTTGCTCAAAGCGTATCTGTACGCTTTTGCCTTATCCAATGCCGATATTTTGTCTTTCTTAAACAGACCGTTTTCCAGGTGATACGTAGTAATGTTCTCGGAACGTTCCACGCATATTTCCGGAACCGCACGAAAATATGCGATACGCAATTCCTGGACGTCAGGATATAGACTCAGATCATCTGGTTCATGCTCAGAAATTTTGGATGTAGCTGTTGCCATGCGGATTATTCCTCCTCCAGCCAACTATTTAATGTCATCGATGGACAGATTACCAAAATGGATCATCCCAACGAATAATAAACGTCAGACGTTTTGGCTTGCCAGATTCGCTTGAAACGGAAAAAGTGTTCGATAACTGCTTGTTGTTCGGTTATTTATGCCAACGCTGAAACGCGCTCACTTTTCCAACAGTAAAGAACTCACGAGAGACGCCGTAGGTAAATCGTTTTGTTGAAAGACACCTATAAACGCTGCGAGAATAAAAATTGCACATGGATCGTGGCGGAAGAAAACCCAGGCGCCCTTGTTTGTCAAGGACCCGCTGTTATGTGATAACTACTTCTTTATGACACATAAGTCACAAAGATCGCAAAACAAATCTATAAGGCTGAAACTTTTTGGTCTTGGATGAAAACAACGTATGTTGGACCGGTAGCGTCATTCACATAGCCAACGACTGGAGCAATCATGAAAAAGGTTTTTCTGGGGGCAGTAAGAAGAAATAGTAGTGAACATGACATTTCAACGGCTGTTCGTGAGACTGTGGAGTCCGCCACTGATTTCGCGTGGTTGTCAAAGAGGGACTCAGTATTCATTAAACCGGCTTTAAATTCAGGCGCTAAATATCCTGCGACAACAAGCCCAGCGGGAGTAAAGGCAATGGTGGCCCTACTTAAAGAGAAAGGGGCAGGGCGGGTTGTTGTAGGAGATATGGCAGGGATTGAGCACCTGAAACTTGAACCAAACAAGGTCAAGGGAAGTAGTCGCTCTTTGATGGAGAAATGTGGGATGGCCAAGGCTGCTCTAGCGGCCGGGGCTGAATTGCATTTCTTCGAGGAGGCTGGTTGGAACGGTTTCTATGAGGATTATCCCGCGGGGGTCTCCCACTGGAGTAAAGGCATCATGATGCCGCAAATACTCAAGGAAATGGACCACATAATTCTGATGCCGCGCTGTGGGCGTCATGCCCTGGCAGGCAGCACCCTGGGCCTAAAGGCCGTTGTTGGGTATTGGCGTACGGACACACGTCTGGAGTACCACAAAGACTGCAAGACTTTTCACGAAAAGACTGCAGAGGCTAATACCGTTACCACTCTGCTCAAGAGGCAGCGATTGGTGGTTTCGTTGGCCACCAAGGTTCTATCGACCTTTGGGCCTGACAGGGGGTATGTCAGCGAGCCGGACCCCGGTCTGATAACTGTCTCAGATTCTGTCACAGCAAATGACATGGTCTTGCTGGCGTGGCTGCTGATGGCAAGGTCGGTGACGCCCGCCTGGAATCTCATCTGGATTAACGATCCGCATAAGAGTGGACTTGTTGTCAATCTTGCAAACAGATGGATAGTCAGCATGCTTGGAAGCTACACTGACGCCATTGGCGCCGATAGCCTTATCAATAATGACATTGGAACAATTTGGGAGGATCGGACACTAAACTGCGCCTACGAGGTTCTGGGGGGAAAACCGGAGATCGAATTCGAATTTGTGAATGATGTCATCCCCGAAG
This sequence comes from uncultured Syntrophaceae bacterium, assembly GCA_964628605.1. Lineage (GTDB taxonomy): Bacteria > Desulfobacterota > Desulfomonilia > Desulfomonilales > Desulfomonilaceae > CAITZA01. The sequence continues at coordinate 20,253 of CAZVOU010000231.1, read as the reverse complement.
GCATAAGAAAAAGGCTCGTGGAAATGACTAATTTTGCATCATGATTCTTGACCGAAAGAGTCGATACGAGTCGGGCTTGTTGTTCAACATGGTCCATTTGTTCAATTTCATCTGGCGCATTGAAGCGTCTGAGACGCAATCATTTCTGGAAAGATTTCAAGGCGTCTTCAATGTTATCGTAGATTTGAAATACCCTGTGCAGTCGAGTCAGTCTTAATAGTGTAAGAGCTTGAGGAGTAGGCCTGGCGATCTTAATGTCGCCGTGGGCTTTCATCACAAGTTTTAGTGAGGATAACAAGCCGCCCACCCCTGAGCTATCTATAAATTGAGTTTGTTTCATGTCTACAATCAACTGAAGACCTTCTGACTGGGCCAAATCTCCGACAACTTCCTTGAGTTTTGGTCCCACCAGGCTGTCCAGACGCTGTTCGGTTTCTAATATTGTCACCCCCTGTTTGGTAACTACCCTCATATTCCAGTCACTCCGTGTAAAATTTCATCAAAAGATCAAAGGTTGGGTTTGCCAGCTAGACATACGAGTGTCATCAAATCATGATTTACTCCCTGGAACGATCCTGATCAATCGCGCTCCTGACTGCGGTCAACAGCTCCTTTGAGCCATAAGGTTTCTGAACAATTCCCACTGTAGCTTTTTCCAGGAAGTTCTTCACATCAACATCTACTGAAAATCCGCTGGCGATGAGGATTTTTGCGTCTGGATTTATGGAGAGAATCTGGCGGGAGCATTTCACTCCGTCCATTTCAGGCATGACCAAATCCAGGAGCACGAGAGAAATTGAATGTTTTTGTTTCCTGAAAAAGTCCAGGGCTTCGACTCCATTTGCGGCCTGAATTATTTCATATCCATTTTCTTGAAGAATTCTTGCGCCCAGGTTCCTGATTTCTTCCTCGTCATCAACCAGAAGAATGGTCTCATGTCCACCAAGTGGGTGATCTGTTGGAGCCTCAGTCTGCTCATGTTGAGTGACTGAAGCGGAAGGGAAAAAGATGCTAAAAGAGGTTCCCTGATGAAGCCTGCTTTCACAATGAATGTGGCCCCCAAGTTGTTTGACTACGCCGTAAACTGTTGCCAGCCCAAGCCCGGTGCCTTTTCCCACCTCTTTTGTGCTGAAAAAGGGCTCAAAGATGTGATCCAGAGTTTCCTCCGACATTCCATGGCCTGTGTCGCAAATCACCATTCGGACATATTCTCCCTTCTTAGCTTCAAGATTGTGATTGCAATAGTCATCGTCCAGTTTCACATTCGCAGTCTCTACTGTTAAGGTTCCTCCGTGAGGCATCGCATCCCTGGCGTTGAGTGCAAGGTTCATCAGGATTTGATCGATTTGGGTGGGGTCAGCCAGTATGAGATTCAGGTCTGCGCTCAGACGCAAACCTATCTGAATATCCTTTGGGATGGTCCTTGACAGGAGGCTTCCCAACGATGTTATCTGGCTATTAAGATTGACCATAACATGTTTTGCTTCGACTTTACGACTGAAAGTCAGCAGGCTGTTAATCAAATCGGCGCCACGTTTACCGGCCAGACGTATCTTCTGAACATCCCTGTAATCGATGTCCGTTTCATTCTTTCGGGCAAGTATCACTTCGGAATAACCGAGCACCACTTGAAGCAGATTGTTGAAATCATGAGCTATTCCACCCGCTAGAGTTCCAACGGCCTCCATTTTCTGAGCCTGCAAAAGCTGTGACTGTAGTTGCTGTTTTTCATGTTCCGATTGCCTGAAATCGGTTGTGTCCATGGCGAACTGGAATTTGACATCCCTTCCATCGGGCCATCTAATGATCCTCTCAGTGATAAGCAGATGTCTTTTTAGGACGGGATTAAAATACTCCCTCTGGAACGGTAGTCCGTTCAGTTCAATAACTTTTTTCATGCTACATTTATTGCAGGGCAATCCCATGTGATTCAGTGTCTCGTAGCAGATCTCTCCTTCCAGTTTCCTTCCGTAAAGCTCTTCACTGAATTTGTTGGCGTAAACGATTTCATAGGTTTTAGAGTCTATGATAATTATCAATCCGGTTATGCTCTCAAACACCTGGTGAAGCCTGATATATGACGACTTCAGCTCATCTTCGGCAATCTTTTGCTCGGTAATGTCGGTTGAAATACCAAGTAGAAACTGAGGCTCACCGTTTGAATCAAGGACGAGCAATTTTTTGGTTCGCAATATTCGCCGCCCTCTATTCTTTGTGCTGATTTCCTCATGTTCAATTCTGGCAACATCTTTTTTTGAAATGACTTCCCGGTCTTTTGAAATAAAAAACTCCGCCTGATCCTTCGAAAAGAAGTCATAATCATTCTTTCCGAGCAGTTCCTCTCGACTGTAACCAAGAAGCTCTTCCCCGGCTTAGTTGAAACGGAAAAATCTGAGATTGTCCACATCCCTGACAAAGATCATGTCGGGAATGTTCTCAACAATCTGTTCAAGAAATCGCTCGCTCTTTTCAAGTTCTCTCAATGAAACGCTGAGAGAATTTCTCACGCCCTGTAACTGAGTATGCGATTTCCTCAGCTTAACAAATGATACCAGAAGTACGACGGTGAATGAGATCAGGACAAAAGCCCCACTTAGAGTGCCTATGGTGAGGTTTTTGTGCTGTTCATAAAACGAAAGAGGTCTGTTTATTATTTTACTTCCGGCCGGCAGACTTCTGATGGGTATGCCGAATCGCTCAAGCTGACGGTAGTCAAAGATGTGCTCAGAATCTCCGGACATATCGACAGGTATTTTATCAATATCTTCTCCGTCCAGGATCCGAAGTATCATGTCCGCCACACGTCGGCCATGTTCCCGTCCTCCAACAACGGATCCCCCCACAACACCATGTCCCATGGCATTGAAATGTGTTGAATAAACAGGCCTGTCAGTAGCCGAGGTGAGAGTTTTGATGCTTTGGTCTAATGAAGTGGTTTTGCCGTGTCGGTCTGTAACAAATGTTAGGATGAGCGCCAGAGAATCGTTGGGAATAGACCGCATTTCATCTATTGCCTCTTCAAACGTCATTGGGTTGGAAAAAATAATCTTCACCTTGTTGGAAAAATTTGGCGCCAACTTTTCCAACTCTCTACGCATCGCCAGTCCAGTGCTGGTGTAATCGTGCAGAACAAGAATCTTACTAGTGTCAGGATGAAGTTTCAGAGCAGTTTCAATTGTTTGTCCAACATCCGTAATCTGGGCCACGCCCGTAACATTTTCATGTGACTCCAGCATTTGAAAATCGAAATCATTTATTCCCCCGAAAACCAGAGGAATGTCTTTAAAAAGCTCATCCCGATGGTTGAGCAAGAGATTCAGCGCCGGATTATCCAAGGCCACAACCATATCAAACTTTTCATCCGCATATTTTTCCTTTATCAAACTCCTCATGAGGTTTGTGCTGTCTTCCTCAGTTCTCCGCTTTGCGTCAAGGTGCTCGACTATCGGGTCTAAAGTCGGATAAACCTCTCTTAGCCTTGACAAGAGCCCCTCCAACTCACTGGCGGACCACTCATAGCCGTGATGATAGGAGTCAAGTATAAATATTTTAGGTTGTTTGGCAGACGAAGCCACACATGGCGAGTGCAGGGAACAAGCCAAGAGACATAACAATACTGCCGTGAAAGTAATCCGCTTCATGAATTCTTTAGGAAAATACATATCTTTATGCACAGAATCTCTGGTTTTTTATTTCAAGTCACAATCCCGGAACATTTGATGAAACCCTCCCGGGTTTATACCTGAACCAAGGCTATAATACCATGTACGGGCGTACTGTCACAGGACTGACGATCAAAAAGAGGCCTTTCTAAACCTCAGCTTGTTCTCAGCGGATTCAAAGATGACTTTTCCTCCGACAAAGGTTGCCTTCGGATTTATCCTGGATAACTGTGCGGCCGATTTGACCTCAGTGAGGTCCTGGTTCCAGACCACGAAGTCAGCTTTTTTGCCTACCTCCAGACTCCCCAGATTCTTCTCGTCGAAGCCAGCCCGGGCGGCGCTGAGCGTGTGACATTTGAGGCCCTGCATAAAAGTTATCTCTTCATTCGTATCCAGTTTTACACCTTTTTCCGTTTTCCTCTGCATGGCCGTTCCAATAGAGTCCCACGGTTTGTAAGATGGAAAAGCCGGAACATCAGCTCCGAAGCAGATTTCACAGCCCTGTTTTATGAAAGACGCTACCGGAATTATTGAATTCACCAGTTTTTTGTCACTCTTCGCCAGGAGTTCATCGCCACGCACTATGATCATTTCGGGCTGTGAACATACAGGGACACCCATGTCAGCGGAGCGTTTGATTGAATCCATCTTTTTGAACGGAAAATGTTCAATTCGATGTCGTCTTTTCCTGCATTCAGATTCACTGCCACAGACTTTTTTATATGCGTCCAATGTCAAATCGACAGCCCTGTCGCCCACGGCATGGACATCGACCTGATAGTCAGCTACGTGAATTGCCTTTATGATGGCCTCAAACTGATCCTGGGTCTGCATCGGTTTGACGAGGTTCTCTCTTTTCGGGTCCAGTGATTTGTACATCAATGGGTAACCGTCAATAGCCAGCTTCACCCCTTGAAGCCTCAACATTTCAGACTCATAACGTCTGACTTTGGACAAAAGATTCCTGCAAAGTTCAAGATTGGGAACATAGGGATAAACTCTTACCCTGATTGGTAATTCAGAGCGTCTTTCCATCTCAAGGTATGTCCTGGCTTTTCGAGCGGGAATAAAATTGTCATGAACGCATGTGACACCCCGTTCAGCGAAAAGCTTCATGGCCCAAGCTGCTGCGTCAACTTCCTGGCGGTCAGTCATCGGTGGAGTATAAACCGAATAGATGGCCGGATAATGAACAAGGATTCCATTTGGTAATTTATCTTTTCCTCTGAGATAGGAAGCGCCATAGGGATCTTTTATATCCGTCTTCAGAAGATCTGCCTTTTTCATCGCCATTGTATTGGCGACCCCAAATTGACCGCTCCAATGAATGATCAGCACTGGGTTGTCAGGAACAGCGTCGTCAAGTTCACGCCTGGTCGGGAAACGTCCCTCCCTGAAGTCCCTGAAGCCCCTTCCAACGATCCAGTCTCCCTTGTCTTTCTTGGAGGCGGCTTTGGAAAGAGCCTTCTGCAGTGTCTCGAATGAATTAACTTCCGGTGGACGCAAGATTACGAACATCATTTGCATCTGTCCAAAGGCTACCAAATGGCTATGTGCATCGATAATCCCGGGACTCACACAATCGCCGTGCAGATTGATGACCCTGGTTTTTGCGTCTATGAGGTCCGATACGTCCTGATCAGAGCCGATTCGAGTGATCACATCACCGTCAACCGCCATGGCTCTTGCAGTCGGTCTATTTTCATCCATAGTGACAAGGTTGCCGTTAATCAAAACCAGATCAGCTGCAGTCCTTGGGTTAGCGAAGACTTTGGAAGTGGTAAAGCCGGCCAACGCAGCTAATGGCGCAACAGCAATTTTTTTCAGAACACTACGTCTGGACACAATATCTGTAATTAATGGATCCGAATCAAATTTTTGCATCACAAATTCTCCTGACAATTAAAGGCGGACGCGGTAAAATTCCAGGAACTGGAAGATTCATGTCGCTTGTCAAGGCTCGTGAGATAATAGAATACTATTTTAGTGTCTATACAGTATGCCAGAATTTGACACTGTTTCCAGAAAAAAGATCATGAAAAAATCATTAATTGATGAGGAAAAAATATGCACAAAGTGATGATTCATCAGTCAAATTATGAAGATATTTCGAGTGCAGTCCAGCGTGCCTTCGAATTGTTTCCAGTTGAAATCACGGGGAAAAAAGTTCTCATGAAGCCCAACGTGCTTAGATCTTCGGACGTTTCCGAGGGAATTGTGACAAACCCGGCATTGGTGCGAGCGGTTGTTGACAAGGTCGAGAAGTTGAACCCGCAATCTCTGATCGTGGGCGATAACCCCGGACTGATGAGTTACGGGGCTAACGAGCAGAGTTTCATCACTACGGGACTTATGGATGCTTCAAAAGGGTATTACAGGAACATAGGAAATGAGTCGGTAAAGCTCACATTCAACCCCAGGTTCATGGAATACTTGAGTGTGTCAAAAGCGGTAATGGATGCTGACGTGATAATCAGCCTTCCAAAATTCAAGACTCATGGGTTGGCCGTTGTGACAGGGGCCTTAAAAAACAGTTACGGCATTCTGCCCGGAGCCCAAAAGGCTGCTCTCCACAAGGCAGCGGGAAATCCCCAAACATTTCATGAAATCATCGTGGAGGTTTTTAAAATCCGTCCACCTGACCTTTTCATCGTTGACGCTGTGGTTGGAATGGAGGGTAATGGCCCAGCAAGCAAGGAATTGCGTGATATAGGACTGGTGCTCGCCTCGGATAACGCCGTGGCGCTTGATTCGGTAGTTGCAACTTTGATGGGGTGTGATCCCGGAAAGTTGCGTTTTCTGCAAAAAGCCAATGAGATTGGCCTGGGCGATTACGATTTGCAAAGAATCGAAATAATTGGCAAGCTCAGCCCGATTCCCGACTTCAAACTTCCGCCCCTGGGTGGTGAAGCAATCCTGAATAATGCCGGTATTCAGGCAAGCATGTCGGCAAAAATCTCCCTGAGACCCAAAGTCGATGAGGATCTATGCACGAGATGTTCTACATGCGTAGATCAGTGTCCTGTGTCAGCTTTGTCCATGGACGGCGAAAATTACCCTGAAGTTGATCCGGAAAAATGCATAACCTGTTTCTGTTGTCAGGAAATGTGCCCTGAACACGCGATCACGCTGGGTTGAAACTTCCGTTCCTCATCTATCATCAACAATTTAGAGGCCTAGTTTTTGAAGCAATTTTAATGAGGTGACATTATGAGCACATTGCATGTTTTTTTAATACCATTGTTAATGGCGGTAATAATTTCAGTGTCCCCAGGACCCGGTTTGGCCGATGACTTGCGGTTACATGATTTCGACAGGAATGCATGCTATTCAACCTGCCCGTGTGGAGTCAGGGGGATGGAGTCATCCTGCAACGAATGTATTCAGGAGTGTGACCGCAAATTTTGGGCTGATTTTGACAAAGAAACTTCGGAAAAAAAGGTCGGTTCAATGGATGATGACGCTAACTGAACCGTGATCCAGACTCGTCAAGGGACCAGGACAGCCAACGGATTGGAATGCAGCCTAGCTTTGCGTGAATGAGTCCGTCGACTTTGCGGAAGACGGTCTCACTCAAGCAGGCGCAAGCTAAATTAAGACGGGGATATTCCTATCCCGAAGGAACTCCTTTACCTGCCGCACTGTCAACAAACGGTAATGAAAGACTGACGCAGCCAGCAGAACGGTTGCTCCTGTTTTGGTAACCACCTCATAGAAGTCATCCAGCTTTCCCGCCCCTCCAGATGCCACGACAGGAACGGTGACAACGTCTGAAACAGCTTTTGTAAACTCGAGATCGTAACCGGTCTGCGTTCCGTCTCCGTCCATGCTGGTCGGCAGTATCACTCCGGCTCCCAGGCTCTGACATTGTCTAGCCCATTCGATAGCGTCTTTTCCGATTGCCTTGGTTCCCCCGGAGACTACCAACTCAAATCCGGATGGCATTCCAGCGCTTCTTTTGGCGTCAATGGCCACCGTGATCCTTGATGACCCAAACTTTTTGGCCGCCTGCTCCACCAGAGAGGGATCATTTACCGCTGCGCTGTTCATGGAAACTTTGGCCGCTCCTGCCCCAAGCACAAGTTCGATGTCTTCGAGACTTGAAATGCCGCCTCCAACCGTCAAGGGTATCTGAATTACAGATGAGACATTTTTTACCCACTCCAATCTCGTTTTGCGGTTCTCCAGGGTTGCAGCGATATCGAGCATGGCCAATTCATCGGCCCCTTCGCTCTGATAGATGGAAGCGCATTCGACAGGGTCTCCGGCGTCCTTGATGTCAACGAAGTGAATTCCCTTGACCACTCGCCCGTTTTTCATGTCCAGGCAAGGCATTATCTTGATTGGCTGCATCATTTCTCCTCTATTTTTATTTTTTCTCCGGTAGTTTTACCAAGGAACTCCGGCAATTCGAGCCCGGCTATCTTTGCAAGTTCGTGCATGGGAGGTATGACCCCCATAAATCGTTTACCCAGACCAGACAGCCCTCCATCTCCACCGCCATCCCAAACGATGACTTTTTCCAGGGGAAGGTTTTTGACTGCTTCGGCCTGGATGTGAGTCAGTTCGGCCAGCTTTTCTATGATCAGCAGGGCCGCCGTCAACTGGGTGTCAGACCTGCATGCTTCCACCAATTCTTTGTATCCCTGAGCTTTCGAATCCAGTTGAGACTTTAGTCCTTCAGCTTCGGCCTTCATTCTGGCCAGTACGCCCTCTGCCTCTCCTTTTGCGATGAGGACGCTTTTCTGACGCTGCGCTTCCGCCTCCAGGATAGCTTTCTGTTTTTCAGCCTCGGCAAAAACTACAAGTTCGGCGTTCAGCCTGGCCTGCTCCCTTTGAGCCCTGGCTTCTTCCGCCTGACGTTGGGCGTCCTGTTCGGCGACCCTGATTGAGCCATCGGCCTGGACTAAGGCCACCTGACCTTTTGCTCTGGCCTCTTCCTCTGCGACTTTCCTAACGGCCTGCGAATTCGCAACGGATGCGTTGGCTTTGGCCTCTATGTCTACAGCCTCGGCCTCAAGCATGGAGACTTTCTGTCTACGGTCCCGAGCTGCTTCAGCTTCGCCGATCATAGCCTGGGCGTCAGCGGCGGCCAACGCTTTTCTTCTGTCCCTCTCAGCTTCCGCCTCACCAACTGCGGCTGCCGCATTGGCTGCGGCAACTGCCCGTTTCTGGTCTCGCTGCCTCTCCGCCACACCAATTGTGCCGTTTTTCTCCTGTTCCGCCACGTCAACCAGGGCCTGGTTCACCGCCTCAGCGGCAGCCTTGCGCCCCAAAGCCTTTATATAGCCGCTATCGTCTTCGATGTCCTTGATGTTAACGTTTATGACAGAAAGCCCTATTTTCTCAAGCTCAACGGACAATGACTCATTAACCTTGGTCATGAAAGCCTGCCTGTCACGGTTGATTTCCTCGATTCTCATCGTCGCCATGACCTGACGCATCTGACCAAGTATGACACTTTGAGCCTGAGCCTTGACTTCTTCCACGCCCTGACCGAGCAATCTGATGGCCGCATTTTGCATGATGCCTTCCTCGGTGCTCACGGCTATAGTGACGGTAGTAGGGACAGTGACACGTATGTTTTCCTGTGACAGGGCGTTGTTGAGGTCAATAGGCACGACGAAAGGTTCGAGTTCGAGCCATGCAAAATCCTGAAACAACGGCCAGATAAATGCGGCTCCGCCATGAATACACTTTGCCGCGCCTCTTCCCGTTTTTCCATAGATTACCAGTATCCTGTTTGCCGGGCATCTCTGGTAACGACTGCTCAAAGCCCAGATTACGGCGATGAGCACTATGCTTATCAATATGCTGACGGTTATTGCTGCAGTCATCTCAATTACCCTCCGATTCCCACAATTCAATTACCTCGACCGTGTTCTGGTTTAAGATGTTGACCACCTTGATTCTGGTCCCCGCCGCTATCGGAGACCCGCTCTTGCTACGGGCGTTCATGAATGTCACAACGCCGCGGATCATCAGACGCGCCTTGCCCAGGCCATCCTGGGGAATGTTGATATAAACGGCGCCCTCCTCACCGATTGCCCACGCCGCCGAAACGTTACCCTGCTCCTGCATTCCCAACAGAAAATGAAGGACTAACGAAACCCCCAGCATTGCCAGAAAGCCCCAGAGAAAACTGTATAGAATCGCATAAAACACCGGTGTGTTGTCTGCCAGGTAAATGGCGCCCGACCAACTGAAAATGGTAGCAAACGCCAGAATTGAACGAACCGATAAAAGGGTGAATGCGTCAGGAGCGAATTCGTTGACTTCGTAATGAATGGGGGCGTTGAGGTCGCCGTGAATATCCGATCCTCCAAAGTGGCCCGCATCGTGCGAACCAACTCCCACAGCAGTCATTATTATCTGCCACACGAACAGCAGACTGAATACTATGGCGGAGCAGATGAAAACCCTGTTTAGTGTAGAGATTCCCTCCCACCATGTTTCCATGACTAAACCCCACGTCTGCAGGTTAGACGACTATTGATGGCATGATACCACAATTCCCGAAAATAAGCCTGAAACAATTAAAGAAAGAATTGTGTGTTCGTGTCATGTAATGTTAGGGTGTCTGGACTTACAATTCCAGAATTCAACATCATACAGAAAATTCGTTTGTGAGGTGTCACATTTCAGGGAAGAAAAACAATTTGGACCTGTTGGCGGTAGCCATCCTTTTTGTTCTCTGCGGAAGCTGGGGATTGCAGCAAGTTGCGATCAAGATAGCCAGCCAGGGAATTTCCCCGATATTCCAGTCGACCATCAGGTCTATTATCGCAACAATTCTTGTCGGGATTTGGATGTTGATTCGCAAGGATCCAATATTCAAACGCGATGGCACATTATGGTGGGGACTGTGGGCCGGAGTGCTTTTTGGTCTTGAATTCCTGCTTATCTACTGGGGACTCGAATACACGAATGCGTCACGCGCCGTAATTTTTCTGTATCTTTCTCCTTTCGTGGTGGCTTTGGGAGCCCAGTTTTTCATTCCCGGAGAGAGGCTTCGGCTGATCCAGATAGTGGGGCTCTTGTGCGCTTTTGCAGGCCTTGTGGTAGCCTTTAGCGAATCCTTGACCGCGCCCACTCCCCGGATGCTCATCGGTGACGCTATGCTTGCCTTGGCGGCAGTCTTCTGGGGAGCGACCACGGTGCTGGTAAAGGCCGGCCCACTGGTGAAGGTTTCGCCGGCAAAGACGCTGCTTTACCAGCTGGCCGTTTCCGCTGTTCTGCTCATGTTGGGTTTTGTCATCCGGAACGAACCCGGAGTAACATCGGTGACGCCCATCATAATCCTTAGCCTCATTTACCAGGTAGTGTGGATCGCCACCATCACATACCTGGCCTGGTTCTGGCTTATCACCCATTATCCCGCCTATCGACTGGCATCTTTCACTTTTCTCACACCGTTGTTTGGGGTGGTATTCGGCGGAATCATCCTTGATGAGCCCATAACAGCCTCACTGCTGATTGCGCTCGTCCTGGTCGGCGCCGGTATATGCCTTGTCAACAGGCAGGGATGAGCCGAAACCAGATTCAACAAAGTCGCTGTTGGGTGACTACGGCTTTGATTGCGCGGGCTTAACACTCCAGTCTCCCATCCCTGTTAACCTGATTTCCTGCTTTTCAACTTCAGGACATCACAGTGTTCCTTATTATAAGGCCAAACGCGATAGCTACCCACAGCGCCATGATGCAATGAGGTAAGATACCGATGTTTCTGGCCAGTCTCGAGACTGGAGCAGCGAAACCCAGTCGGTATATGGTTATCATGGACCAGATCAGGCCCACCATTATTATTATAACCTGCAAGACGAATATGACATCACTGGGAAACAGGTTCCCTGATGGCGCCACTCCTGATCCTATGCCCAGGTAATAGCCTAACAACGCCAGTATCTGTGGGCCAAGGCTGAACAGGTAATAGGCGTGGAAAGCCAGAAACGACATGGCGGTCAGTGGCAGCAGCGCCAAAGCGAAACGTGAATAATTCTCCCAGAATCGCTCTTTGAAAAAATGGTGGGAAAAAGCCACCGCCAACATGGACACGAGGTTTACCAAGGCTATCATTCCAACAAAAACAATGGTGAATCTCAGCATGAAACTGTCTGGAGCCCAAGAGACAAGAGGTTCAAACCATGCGCCCCTCGAAAGTATGTCACCCAAAAGACCGCCGATCAGCCCGAGGACCAGGAAGCCGGTTCCCGCACGCACATATCGCACCTCGCCCAGTTCGTACCCGGGTATTCTGAGGTTCAGCCTGATGGCGGAATGTGGACAATTTTTGACGCAGTTGCCACACAATTTGCAGAACTGGTTACTGTGTAAGGTGGCGACGACCTGCCCGAATGGGCAGCCTTCCGCCTTTGCGGCGCCAAAATAGCATTCCTGTGTGTTGCATCGGGAAAGGCAGATGGCATTGTCCGCACGCAGTTCGAGCATGGAAACCCGGGCAAGCAAGCCATTCATGCCGCCAAGCGGACATATATAGCGACACCATGCCTGTCTGGCCCATATTGTGTTCAATGCGAAAGCCAGAATGAACATGCTTAACAGCAATATGCCGAGGTTGGCAGGGGAACTGCGAATGTCGGTGGCGCTCTCGATCCAGATTATGAAAAGAATACCGCCGGCTATCAGGAAGTCGCTACGTGTGGTGAGAGCGGCCGGTAGAGGCAATTCCAGGGAGACGATCTTTTTTGCAAGTTTGCTCAACGCCCCGATCGCGCAAATGCTGCACAGGATTCTAGCTCCGAACAGCGCCCCAATAATCATCCCAGGCCAGGCGAGCGCCCACATCACCATTGAGGCTATATTTCTCGATGGATCAGGAGGCCCCAGAAACAGCATGAGTAATATGCCAATAAAAACAGGGACAAAAGCGCTCTGTAATATTGCCGGGAAAAGCGGGCTTGTCACCGCCTGCTGGAGCGGCTTCAGCTTGAGAAGATTGTATTTTGCCCTGGATTCTTTTTTTCTGGGATCAAGTATGAGGTCCTGCCGTCTGACCAGTTCTCCGGGCGCCACGACAACCGCCTGCCTCATGGCATTTGCCAGTTCAAGATCGTTTCCGGGCCAGGAGTAGTCCAGCATTGCCTTTAAGGTCAGTTCAGCCAGTCTCGGAATTCTTGTGTTCATCTCCCTTGCGTAGTGCTCAAGGTAGCTTTGCGCCAACGTCGGGATTAAATCACGTCTTTCCCTGAGTGGCGGAACAACGAGAACCTTGTCGGAAAGGTCAAAAAGAAGCGGATTGCTCTCTGGATCGTATTTTGAAGGATGAAGGTTTGTGTGACAGATGAGCCTGAAATTGACATTGACTCGCCGGTTACTTCCGAGTGGACAGTAAACGCCGGTTTTCAATGCATCGAGCAATTTTTGCTGAGTAACGGGTGTCAGACGGTGGACGCCTCTTATGAAAAGCGCTCCACCTCTGGCAAGTTCGATATAGCCAGGGGATATGCTGACCTTGCCTTTTGGGCTGACTGTTTGGTAACCAAAAAGGAACTGAATTTGTTCCATTGTCTTGCTGACGTCATCATCTGTCTTGGCGCCTCTACGGTCCAGAAAGAAAGAACTGGAGTCCATTCTGCTGGCTGTAACTGGAACCAGAACCTCCTTGAATTGATCGGCCGCGTCAAAAATGGCGTAAGCGAGTATGTCCTTACCGACCCCTCTTTCTCCGGAAATTATTATAGAATCGTTTGAGACCGCCAGTTCACAAAACCTGGCCTGTACGTCCTGAGGCAATCCGGGATGTGCTGGATAGGCGCATGTTGCCGGAACATTCGGGTCATAGGTTTTGGTGGGTGTGGCAAAGTCGTCACGATCCACTTTTACCGTCTTCTTACCGAGGGATTTCAGCAATTCAACGGTAAAGTCGGGAATCTCCCTGAGAATCCTCTGGAAACGGTCAATCGATACTTCCAGGAAACGGCAGTCGTCCTGAGCGATAAGTGTGGCCTCAGTCGGCCATGTCCTGCCTGTCAGGAAGCCCAGGTCACCAAAAACATCTCCGGACTGGATATGTTCCAGAACGACTTCCTGAGCCGCCCTGTAATCCATGGAGAGTTGAGCCTTGCCGGACAAGAGACACAGAATTCTCTCGCGCCCTTCCTTACCGCTGGAAATGACTTCACCCCTGGCAAAGTCAAGAACTGAAAATTTTTCTCTAAAAAGTGGTTGAAAAATTGCCGGCGCTTTTTCGATCGATTCGGATACCGGTTCCAAAAATAATATTCTGTCTGGCATGGCAGCATCCAACAAAGGTAATTGGAAAAGTATAATTATTCATACCAGTATATCACATTTCCAAATCTCTTGCGCCTTCAATCCACTATTTGCACTCCCTGCAACTGTTGACTACCTTCCCACCCTCCTTTTCACAATCGGCTCTGGTGTGCAGCTTGTCACAGTTATTCTTGTCGTGACAGCAATAAACCTTTTCTTCTTTCTGGTCCTTGGATGATTTTGTTTCATGAGCGTTTAGACCGCTAGAACCGACAAAGGCCAACAGACCACATAGTAAAATAATTTTCTTCATGATTTACTCCTTAAATTTCTTGTAAACTCGTCTGACATAACCATTGATCCTCATTAAGAATGGAACGGTCATCCTGCCATCTTTGAAAATTTTTTCTCGATGACTGAATATAAGGCCGGCAACACCAGCAGAGTCAGAGCTGTGCTGGAAATGAGTCCTCCTATGACAACTGTAGCCAGTGGCTTCTGAACCTCGGCCCCAGTCCCCGTTGCCAGAGCCATCGGTAGAAAGCCCAGTGACGCGACAAGGGCAGTCATCAAAACAGGTCTAATTCTGGTAAGCGCACCCTGTACAATGGAGTCGTGCAATCCGAGCCCATCCTCGCGCAGCTTGTTAATGAAGGTGACCATCACCAGACCATTGAGCACGGCCACACCGGACAAGGCGATAAATCCCACCGACGCAGAGATCGATAGAGGGATGTCTCTTAGCCATAGGGCCGCCACTCCACCGGTCATCGCCAGAGGAACTCCTGAAAATACGAGGAGGGAGTGCCTGAGTGTTCCAAAAGCGGCATACAGCAGAGCCAATATAAGTGTGAGGACAATCGGAACAACTATCTGAAGACGTCTGGTGGCTGATAGCAATTGTTCAAATTCTCCTCCCCACGCTATCCAGTAGCCGGGAGGAACCTTAACTTTTTCATCCACCGCTTTCTGCGATTCTTTCACGAACGAGCCGAGGTCCCTGTCACGAACATTTGCCGTTACAACCACTCTACGTTTGCCATCTTCGCGGCTTATCTGATTTGGTCCGGTAACTACGACTAAATCAGCAATCGATCCCAGTTCTACGAAATAACGATGTTTCTTAGAGTCAGAAAGATTGTAGGAAACCAAAAGGGGATCTGTTGAGGGATCTCTGGGCGGCAAAGGAATCGGAAGTCTCTTGAGAGCCTCTACGTTTGTTCTCATGTCTTCCGGCATTCGTACGACTATGTCGAATCGCCTGTCTCCCTCAAAAACGAGTCCTGCAGTTTTACCGCCTATCGCTATCTCCACAATGTCCTGGACATCCCCGAGATTCAGACCGTAACGTGACATTTGAGACCTTTTCACCTGAACCGTCAAGACAGGCAATCCGGTGACCTGTTCCACCCGGACATGGGTAGCTCCCGGAATCTGGGTCAACACTTCCGAGACCTCTTCAGCCTTTTTGAGCAACTCATCCATGTCGTCTCCAAAGACCTTTACGGCCACATCACTCAAGACCCCGGCCAGCAGATGATTGAAGCGCATGCGTATGGGCTGGCTGAACTCGAAGTTTGTTCCGGGCAATTCATTGGCGACTTTTTCCATCTGTTTGACCAGGTCTATTTTTGGTAGATTTGGATCAGGCCAGTGGGATCTCGGTTTGAGTATGACGGTTTTGTCTCCAATACTTGGCGGATGAGGCTCGGTCGCAATTTCCGAGGTTCCTATACGGCCCGTAATGGTTTCCACCTGAGGGAATTTCTCTAAAATAGCCAAGGACACTCGAGACTGGAGTTCTACCGCCTGAGTTAGGCTTGTTTCAGGGATTCTCAAGGTGTGAATTGCTATGTCACCCTCATCCAGAGCGGGCATGAATTCCCTCCCCATTCGGGTAACGGTCGCAACGCTCAACACTATCAAGACGCATGCGGTGGTTAAAACCAGAGCCCGGTGGTTTAGCGAAAAACTCAGGATCGGGTGATACAGGCGTCTTCCCAAATCGCTGACAAGTGTCTCGCTGCGGGATTTGCCGCCAGAGAGTAAAATTGTGACTGCCGCAGGCACAAACGTGAATGACAGTATAAGGGCTCCAGTGAGTGCGAGCAACATGGTCAAAGCCATCGGAACGAACATCTTACCCTCCACTCCCGTTAAAGTGAGAATGGGAAGATAAACGATCATGATGATAAGCTCTCCGAAAAGCATCGGCCGTCTGACTTCCTGAGAGGCTTCATGTATGATCTGTATTCTGTCAGACAGTGTCAATTTTCCAACGACGACGTTCTTGGCTTCCGAGAGCTTACGTGAGCAATTTTCTACAATCACGACGGCCCCATCCACAATGATGCCAAAGTCTATTGCGCCGAGACTCAAGAGGTTGGCCGTGAGTTTGCTGGAGACCATTCCAGTGGCCGTGAAAAGCATTGAAAGGGGAATGACGGCTGCGGTTATCAACGCCGCCCTAATGTTCCCGAGAAACAGAAAAAGCACCACAATTACGAGGATGGCTCCCTCTGTGAGGCTGGTCCAAACAGTGTTTATGGTCCTGTCTACCAGCACCGTCCTGTCGTAGACAGGCTTTGCCATCACACCTGCCGGGAGAGTTTTGTTTATTTCCTCGAGTTTCTTTTGCGCTCGCTGGGCGACTACGCGGCTGTTTTCTCCCATGAGCATGAAGACGGTTCCAAGCACCGTTTCGTGTCCATCTTTTGTGGCGGCGCCTGTCCTGAGTTCTTTGCCATGCCGGACTTCCGCTACGTCCCTGATAAGTATGGGAATGCCCCTGACATTCTTCACTATGATGTTGGAAATGTCATTTAGATCTGCAACCTGTCCAGGGGCACGCACCAGGAACTGACCTGAGCTTCCCTCTATGTAACCTGCACCTACATTCGCATTATTGAGGGTCAGGGCCGTCATCACATCCGCGAATGTCAGTCCGTTGGAGATGAGTTTGTATGGATCCGGCGTAATGTGAAACTGTTTGTCATACCCGCCGATAGTGTTGATTTCGGTCACTCCAGGGGTGTTACGTATCTGTGGTCTGATTATCCAGTCCTGGATGGTTCTGAGGTCTGTAATAGTGTAAGGTGATCCGTCCGGTTTTTTAGCGTTTGGGGCCGCTTCAACAGTCCACATGAATATCTCGCCCAGACCCGTGGAAATGGGTCCCATAACAGGATCTACCCCAGGCGGGAGCTTGTTCTTCAATTCCTGCAAGCGCTCACTCACCAGCCGCCTGGCAAAATAGATGTCTACACCGTCCTCGAAAATCATGGTGATCAATGCTATGCCGTATTGTGACAAAGACCTGGTTTTTACCAGATGTGGCAGACCGGACATCCCTGTTTCCAGTGGGAAAGTGATCCTTTGCTCGATCTCGAGTGGAGATAAGCCTTTTGCCTGGGCCGTCACCTGAACCTGAACATTGGTAATGTCCGGGACAGCGTCAATGTTGAGCCTGGCAAGACTGTAAATTCCAACGCCGGCCATGACCAGGGTCAGTCCCATCATTACCCATCTGTGAGTAATAGAAAACTTAAGTATCTGCGCTATCATGCTTTTTTCCTAATGCTGGTGGGACATACCGGCTTTTCCAAGTTCCGATTTCAGAATGTAGCTGTTCTTGGCGCAATAGCTTTCGCCACTTGAAAGGCCTTCCAGGACTTCCGTGAATTGCCCGTCGGATCGTCCCAAGCGGACAGGTCGAGCCTCGAACGTGTCATCGTAATAAACGAATACAACAGGTTTGTTCCTGTAATTCTGGATAGCGTCGTTACGAACCGCCACGGGAACTGTTTGCTCATCTTTTATCAATTCGACCTTGACGAATAGTCCGGGGCGCCACTTGCCGTCAGTATTTTCAACCACCACACGGGCCCTGGCTGTCCTGCTTTCATCTCCGACCACGGAATCGATGTATGACACTTTTCCCACTGTTGTGGCCTCGAAGGAGGTAGACTTTATGATGGCCTTCTGTCCGAGATGAACTGAGTCCAGGTCCACCGGATAAACCGTAATTTCAGCCCAGACCGTGGAGAGGTCGGCTATCACGAAAATTTCTGCGTCGTCTTTGAGCCATTCACCATTGGCCAGACGTTTCTTGACGATGACTCCGTCAAATGGCGCCCTGATCGGATAATGTGTCAGGTCTTTCAGGGAGCCTTCCTCAACTTTCAGTATCTCATCCTCCGTTAATCCCATTGCGATGAGCTTTCTGGTTGCGGATGTGAGCCCAATCTTTTCTTCAAGAAAAGTTTTCTTTGAAGTGAGAAATTCCTTTTCCGGGACGGTCTGTTTCTCCCAGAGTTGTTGTGATCTTTCGAAATTGTACCTCGCCAGTTTCTCACGTTCCAGCGCTACCAGATACTGGCTCTTGGCTTCACCCAACTCCCTGCTGTCAATCCACGCGATTATTTCGTCCTTTTTCACTGTGTCTCCGAGGTTCTTGAGTGATTGCAGGACATACCCCGAAACCCTCGGAACAATGCGGGAGGCCATGTCGGTGTTCAACGCCAGATCTCCTGGCAGCGTCAGGCTGGTCTTTATAGGCCTGTCAGCCGCTTTGTCCGATTCCATCCCCATCCTGACAAACAGTTCCCTGGCTATGCTCAGACGGCCATCATAGGAGGAGTATTCCCATTCGAACTTGTTTGACTTCCAGGTGGCCGTCACTTTCATGAAATAAGACTTCGGGTCGATAATTTCCTGTTCTGATACCAGGAAATCGTTTAAAGGTTTGAAGCTGTAGTTTATGACTGATGTGTCCAGCCTCTCTGTTTCAACTGAAACATTTACCTGGGCAGGATCCAAAGGTTTATGTTTGTGATAGGGATAAACCCGGAAATGTGCGTTTTTACCATCATCGTAAGCCACTATTTCCAGTTCAAAATCGTCCTCAGTCAGTATTTTGCCGCCATGAGCGCCTTTTGAAACGTCGTGTTTGTGGTCGTGTCCGTCTCCATGACCATGGGAATCGATGGAAGCGGATGTCTTCTTGTCGGTAAAAAGAATTGCCACGGTAAAGGCTACCCCAACCAACAAAATGGCCAGCACTCCCCAAAGTTCTTTCTTTGCCATGTCTCATTCCCTCAAGAGCTTTGCGTCGGGACCTGGAGTCTATTCATGTCCCTGAAATGCAAAACCCGGGATTAATAAAACAATAAATGTTGAGTAACAAATTGGTAAAATTGACTGACGACGAATAGCCGAAGAGTTTAGATCAGGAGTAATACGGACTGAAGGGCATTAAGTGAGACAGGAGATTCATCACCGCGAAATCGAGCGTCAGAAGCCAATAAATTGAATTCCGGTGGGGCTGAAATCCGGAACATAGTCAACACAGTTGAGAATTTTACAAGATTTTGGGCTGAGGTTGTGTTGGAAACAACAGCCTTATGAGAGCCACCGTGGTTATTTTCTTCAGAACCGGGGCACTTGCAGGCGCAATGTCCTGAGTGATCATGGGAATTTGATTTCTCGTGATGGCCGACCAAAGGCTCGAATAAATTAACTCCGGCCCATGCCAAATGGGTGTCAACTACGTCATGGACACCCGGGCATGGGTCGTGATCGATGCAAATAAAGGAATTGTATCCGTGGACGATCGAAAACTGATGGATGACAATCAGCAGAATTATTATTGTTGTTCTTTTCAACCGCCGAATATTTCCCTTCAGTCTTGAGCGCTGGATTGAACCCACCAATGACCGGCTTATCTTCACAAACCGAACATAAGGTTTGATTTGTAATTTGTCAACATGTCGGTTGAATTTTTAATCTGATACGCGTGTTCCAGAATCGGGATTACGTAAGATCACTAAAAGGCGTTGTTAAAGATCATGAAAACTTACGTTCTGATAAAACATTCCTTCGGTATTTCCACCGCCGATTTTTCTCCGCTCATTATAGCCTCAGACTTCCCTTGCGCAAGAGCGAGAAAAGAGTTGTAAAAAAATTCCACTGAAGCCATCTTGCCACGGTAAAAGGCGGCATCCTGGTTTGAGGCCAACAACAGCCTCTGCTGTTCGAGAGTTTCGGCTCCAAATTTCTGGTATATTTCCTGCAATTTACGATCAGCGATTTCAGCCTGCCACAAAAACATGTATCCTATTGCCACATCGCCGAAAAGCTCCAGGAACGGAGTTGCGTAGAGCGCAGACAAGATGGACTCACCGGACTTTGCCTTGGAAGCAAAATATTTGACTATCTCGGGCAAATGAGATCTTGCTTTATCGAAGATGTCTGCCATGGGCTTCAGTCGCCCGTTGCCCCGACATTTCCCTGACATCTCTTCGGTAACACTGAGGAAGTTTCTGAAAAGCTCGCCTCCATTCATGTTGATTTTACGTTC